>JAKSCC010000131.1 GCA_022360815.1 Desulfobacterales bacterium | reverse complement strand
TGCTGTGGCCATGGGCCTCTCCTCCATTGCCGTTATCTTTTTGGCGGATCTTGGCATTGCCGTGGTATCGCCCAACTTCTACTCGGGCATCGCGAAGTTTCAGCTTCTGGCCATTCCACTTTTTATCTTTGCGGGGTTTCTCTTTGAAAGGTGCGGAATCTCCGAGAGGCTGGTGCGTTTTGCCAATATTCTTGTGGGCCGAAAGCAGGGAAGTCTTGCCATCGTAGCGATTTTGGTGTGCGTCTTTTTTGGGGGGATTTCAGGCTCCGGGCCTGCCGATGCCGCTGCCATTGGGGCCATCTTGATTCCTGCCATGATTCGCGATGGTTACGATAGGGGGTTTGTGGCGGCACTCATTGCAGGTGCTGGCTCTACCGCTATTATCGTGCCGGTGAGTATCGCCCTGATCATCTACGGAGCCCTTACCAACACCTCCATCACCACCCTCTTTGCGGCCGGTGCCATTCCAGGTTTTCTGGCCGGGCTCTGCCTGATCGTTCCCGCCTGGCTGATCTCCAAAAAGAGAAATTACGGCAGCCGGACTTCTTTGGGCCCGGATATGAAACTGGGACAGGCTTTTCGCGAGGCATTCTGGGGTCTTATGGCCCCCGGAATTATTCTGGGGGGGCTTTACGGAGGGGTCTTTACACCCACCGAAGCGGCTGTGGTGGCTGTCTTTTACGGTTTGATTTTGGGGTTTTTCATCTACCGTACGCTTACCCTTAAGGCGCTTTATGAAATTCTGGTGGAGGCTTCCAATGCGTCGGCTGTGGTGATGCTGATTATCACCTTTGCCGGGCTCTTTTCGTGGACGGCCAGTACACTGGGGGCGCTGGATGCTCTCTCTTCGGCCCTTCTCTCCATCAGCGAGAACCCCTGGGTTCTTCTTCTGGTGATCAATATCATCCTCTTTTTTGCAGGCATGTTGATTGACGCCATCAGCATCTTCTATATTTTTCTTCCGATCTTTATGCCCATCATGGACCGTTTTGGCTGGGACCCCATCTGGTTTGGCATCATGATGACCTTTAACCTGGCCATCGGACAGTTTACTCCGCCAGTGGCCGTCAACCTTTACGTGACCACCCATCTGGCGGAGATTCCTGTGGAAGAGACCTTCAAAGCGGTGATACCCTTTATCTTCGCCATGGCCGTGGGGCTTCTTTTGCTCTGCCTTTTTCCCTCCATTACCCTTTTTCTTCCTCATCTTCTTGGGATGTCAGGGTAGTAAAAAAGAGAGGAAATCAGAAAAGGCAAAAGCCTTCAGATGAACATATGATTTTTCTGAAGGCTTTTTTATATCTTGTAATCAATGAGCCCTCTTCTGGACAGAGCCTCATAAAGAATTTTGAGGGTTCTTTTTTGCTCTTTTTGGGAGAGGGTAATAATCTGTTTATCTTCAAAATCCATGGTCCAAAAGCGGCCGAGCACCAAGTCTATCATGTTTTTTTTGTCTTTTGCAATAAAACCAAAATTGGAAGGGAAGCCCCCTTTTCGTGTGGATGAAAATCCCACAAATTGGTTGAGATGATGAGGGCTGAAAAGAGAGCGGCCTTGAGTGTTTTCAGGGACATCTAAGCCCGTAAGGTCAAAGATGGTAGGAAAAATATCAAAGTGGTTGGAGGCGTCTATCCATTTTGTCCCTTTCATGCCCGGATGGTGAATAAGAAAGGGAACGTTCATCTCTTCGGCAGAAATAGCGGTTGAGTGAGCTCTGTAGCCCAGCTCTCCGAATGCCTGGCCGTGGTCACTGGTATAGACAATAAGGGTGTTTTCCAGAAAACCCGCATCAGAAAGGCGTGTTAAAAGTCTTTCCATGAGAAAATCACTCTCTTCCACTGCGTTGAGGTAGCGGTGTTTAGCTGTGTTTCCTGCAAAACGGTTAAATCGTTTCTTGTCGTAGACGGTATAGTTGATGTGGGTTTGGTTGTTGGTGACATGAAGAAAAAAGGGTTTCTCTTCTGTCTGGCAGGCTATAAAATCTTCCACACCTGCTTCAAAAATTTTGTAGTCGTTTTCTCCCCATCCGGTCGTCTCTTTTTTCATCTGGTTTTTATAAAAATCAGGGGTGAAGTAGTGGTTATACCGGTTTTTTTCCAGCATGGATTTGGTGTGTTTCAGGAAGTTTTGAGGTGTGAGAAGGGTTGTGGTGTAACCTTGGCTCTTAAGGGCTTCAATGTAAGGGTATTTTTCGTTTTGGAAATAGTCTCCGTTTAAAAGGGTGTGGAGGGAGGTGTGGGTGTTGGGGGAGATACATTGATGGTTTTTGCTGACAAAGGCCTTTTGAGACAACTTTGAAAAAAGCGGCGTGTTTGCACCGTGATTCATGTAGAATTCCATCTGTTGGCGACCGATAGACTCCAGACAGATAAGAATGACATTTGCCCCTTTAAACGTGCCGGTCATAGAGTTTTTTTGTCTTATGGGGTAGGAGAGAGAGATAATCTCCTCTATCTCTTTAGGCGTTGGATTGTATGTGTGGTCTATGGCAATAGAATGTGTGCCGAAGACAGTAAAGAGAGATGAGGCTTGCGTCATAAACGTGTGTTGGAAAAGGTAGCCCTTTGAAAGACGAAGAGCTTCCAGAAAAAGGGCTGTGATAAATAAACCGGCTGCTATGGCAGGTGTTATTGAAGCGGGCAGGATCTCCATAACAAGGCTCTTGGCAAATCGATTAAAAAGCATGAGCAGGCCGCTTGTGGCAGCCATATAGAGCAGAATATAAAGTGTGTTGATTCTTGATTTTGAGATGAGCATTACCATGACGGTGATAAAAAAAACGGAGGCGGTTGAAACAAACATTCCGGTGCCAAGGGTGACAGACATGAAGATGACAGCCGGAATGTAGATCCAGTTTTTCTCTTTTTTGAAGTATTCTATCGAAGAGGCTTCGTGCTTCATGGTTTTGAAGTTTTTTACAAAAAGGCGGATGGAGTTCGGTTCTATTTCGGCAGAATAGAGCTGAAAGGAGACAGCATCAAGGTAGGCGACCACAAAAAGAAGGGAAAGAAAGATTAACGTGCCTGCATAGATGATCGGGTGAGCATGGTGGGCCAGGGTCAGTAGCGAAGCTGCTGAGAGAATGGCAAAGATGTCACTGGCGCTGAGCATTTTGAAGTATCTCATACGTTGGTATTTTACAATTTTTACGGACCATGAGCAGAGCGTGAGAAAAAAAAGAATCATCGAAAAATGGAACATTAAAAATCTCCGTAAAAGGATACAAAAAATTTGAGTATATGCAGTTGGAAGTGTCTGGAAACTATAGAAGTCTCTTATATTTCAGGTGGTAATGGGCTTTGGTGTGCTTTTGCTGGAAATGTCGGTGCAAAAATGGGCGCAAGAAGTGTTGGCACAAGTCCGTCTTTTGCCGCCCGCTTCATGAGGGTTGAGACAGCCTTTTCGCCTTCGTCTCCAAGCTCGATAGAAAAGTCGTTTACATAAAGAGAGATGTGGTTTTCGGTGACCTCCTGGGAAAGCTCCGAGGCGTGCTTTTGGA
>JAKSCC010000194.1 GCA_022360815.1 Desulfobacterales bacterium | reverse complement strand
CAACATCATCGCTTTTGCCTGTCACTACTGCGCATTTGCAGCAGCAGATCTTGCAGGGGTGATGCGCCTCTCCTACCCATCCAATGTCACAGTTATTCGGCTGCCCTGCAGTGGAAAACTGGACCATGGTCATGTACTTCACGCCTTTGAAAGGGGAGCCGACGGCATCTTTGTAGCCGGCTGACTGGAAGGACAGTGCCATTTCCTGGAAGGAAATACCAACGCAGCCAAAAGGGTCACACGTCTTAAAGAGCTGATCAGCCAAGTGGGACTTCAGCCCGAAAGAGTCGCCATGTTCAACCTCTCGGCCGCCATGGGGCCGAAGTGGGCAGAGATCTGCAAAGAGTTCACCGAAACCATATATGCACTGGGCCCATCGCCCTTCACACAAACCCGGCAAGGAGATGAGCGATGATCGTTGCGGAGCAGAAACCTCTGGAAGAGATCTGGGAGATGGTCAAGGGGCATCAACGCCTTCTGGTACTGGGATGCAATACCTGTGTGGCTGTCTGCCATCAAGGAGGTAGCAAAGAGGCCGAAATTATCGCCTCTCTTTTGCGCATGAAGGCAAAAAACGATGGTGTCTCCATGGAGATTCAAGAACGTGGTGTCGAGCGCCAGTGCGAACGTGAATTTTTCGTCCCCCAGGAGAAAGCCATTGACAATGCCGATGCGGTACTCTCCACAGCCTGCGGCATTGGTGTTCAGTTCATTGCATCCGCATGGCCCCGGACTCCCGTCTATCCCGCCCTTAACACCACCTTTCTTGGCGCAGTCGAAGAGATGGGCATCTTTGCCGAACGGTGCCAGGCCTGTGGAAGCTGTGTTCTCGGGCAAACCGGAGGAATCTGTCCCATGTCCCGTTGTGCCAAACGGGTTTTAAACGGCCCCTGCGGCGGTTCGGTTCAGGGACGATGCGAAATCAACAAAGAGACCGAGTGCGCCTGGCAGCTTATTGTAGAAAGGTTAGATAAGCTTGGACAGATGGAACGCTACGAAGAGCTGGCCCCCATTCAAGACTGGTCCACAGACCGGGCCGGTGGACCAAGAACCCTTGTACGGGAGGATCTGAAAGCATGAGAGCCAAGCGAGAAGTACGAACAGAATGCAAACTGGAAAAGATCCTTGCCGCTGGCCATTACGCCGTCACCTCAGAGTGTGGTCCCCCACGGGGAAGCGATGGCGCGGTTTTAGACACCAAAGGTGCCCTTCTCAAAGAGTACGTCGACGTGGTGAACGTCACAGACAATCAAACGGCCATGACCCGACTCTGCAGCCTGGCCGCCTCCATTCGCCTCAAGCAGGCGGGTTTGGAGCCCGTACTTCAAATGGTCACGCGGGACCGAAATCGCATCGCCCTTCAAAGTGATATTCTGGGAGCGGCCTCTTTTGACATCAACCACATCCTCTGCCTTACCGGCGACCACCAAAGCTTCGGAGACTGCAAATCCGGCCAAAATGTCCACGATCTGGATTCCATGCAGCTCATGCAAGTGGTACGTCGCATGAGAGACGATGCTCTTTTTATCAACGGCGATGAGATCAAAAAGCCTCCTGCCATGTTTGTGGGAGCCGCTGCCAACCCTTTTGCTGACCCATTTGAAATTCGAGTGCCGCGTCTGGCCAAAAAAGTTGCCGCAGGAGCAGAGTTCATCCAAACCCAGTGCATCTACAATATGGACCGCTTTGAAGAGTGGATGAAAGGAGTCAGAGATCGGGGTCTCCATGAAAAGACATACATCCTAGCAGGGGTAACCCCTTTTAAAAATGCAGGAATGGCCAAATACATGAAAAACAGAGTACCCGGTATAGATGTTCCTGCCGAACTCGTTAAGCGCATGTCGGATACCCCTAAAGAAAAACAAGCTGAAGAAGGCATTGCCATCTGCCTGGAGACGATTCAGCGGCTCAAAGAGATCGAAGGGATCTGCGGTTTTCACATCATGGCCATTGAGTGGGAAGAGAAAGTCCCGGAGATTGTAGAGAAAGCCGGTCTCTACCCCAGGCCCGACATTGAGAAAACATCCGCTGCCGTCTGACAAAAAATTTTACCCATGCAACCCACCTTGCCAACACAAAAAATAAGGAGAACGCCATGACCACTCAAAAACGAATCCTTGTGGTAGACGACGAACCCGATCTCACCCTGGCCATTCGAAAGCGTCTTGAAAAAGAGGGGTTCCTTACGGATGTGGCGTACGATGGAAGTGAAGCCATGGCCAAAGTGGAAGCCAACCCTCCAGACGCTATTGTTTTGGATGTCATGATGCCTGAAATGGATGGATACGCAGTATGCAGCAAACTGAAAAACGATTCACGCTACGAAGAGATTCCCATCCTCATGCTCACTGCGGTGGCCGACCATGTCGGCTCCACCAAATACTCCCACTACGGTGGAAAAGCCATGGATGCCGACGACTATATCCCTAAAGGCCCTGAGTCCACCGAAGAAATCATTGCCGGGGTCAAAAGGCTTTTGGAATAAGCCCCTTTGAAAGCATGTTTGAGCAAGCCAAGGAGGGTACTCCATGGAGATTCGCACCTATGCCCCACAAAAAAAACAGGGGCTGGTGGTGGTTATCACTGGAAATGGAAAGGGCAAAACGTCCAGTGCCATGGGCATGGTACTTCGTGCTGCAGGCCATGGAATGAAAAGCGCTGTAATCCAATTTATGAAGGGAGATCTCTACTCTGGTGAATGGGATGGCGTCAAGTACCTTGGAGGTCTGGTGGCACTGACTGCAACTGGCAAGGGGTTTTGCGGCATCGAAGGCAACCCGTACTCCCACGCCGAACACAGAAAAAATGCCCAGGATGCAATCGCCCTTGCCTTTCAGACAATGGACACCGCTGACTTGAATCTTCTTGTTCTTGATGAAATCAACAACGCATTGCATCTTAATCTGGTGGATCTCTCCCAGGTTGAAGCCATTTTAGAGCGGCGCCCCGAGCACCTTCACCTTATTCTCACCGGACGCGACGCGCATCCACACATCATATCCCAGGCAGATACCGCCAGCGAAATACACGAGATCAAGCACGCTTACCGACTGGGTATTGAGCCCCAGCCTGGCATCGATTTCTGACTCCGCCCTCGCATCCAACAACAAGAGGCCCCTGTATACAAACACAGGGGCCTCTTTTTTTGTCGGTAGATATGTCGATGGTTTCTATTTTTCAGAAGCCTTTGCTTCGCGCACAAAAAATCGCAAAGGCTCTCATCGCCGATTCGCGTCGGCGAAGCATATTACCCAGCTACGTCAATCCCGAGATCACAGCCAAGCGGACCGTCGCACTGATGATTTGGAGGTTCTCACGTCAATGTGTCCCTCTTCACGCTCCTCGTCCGTTTCGATGTAGTTGTGTTCGGTTTCGGTAAACTTCATGGGCTATCTCCTCCCAATTGGGTGATTTTTACTCTCAAAAGCCGCAAAACCGTTTCCCTGTCAGCTGCATCGATCCGCCAGCAAGACTGTCTTTACGGCATTAT
>JAKSCC010000133.1 GCA_022360815.1 Desulfobacterales bacterium | reverse complement strand
TTGAGGGTAATTTCGCGTCCATTTCCAAGGTGTTTGACTCTGACCCATGTGCCAAGGGGCAAGGTTTTGTGGGCCGCAGTCATGGCATGCATGTTGTAAGTTTCCCCGCTGGCGGTCAGTTTACCGTGAAACTTAGGACCGTACCAGGAGGCGATACCCTCTTCACTGTAACCGGTGGCTGTGGCCAGGGGTTGGTACCACTTGCCGAGAACCTTGTAGGGTCTTGGCATGTTAGGCTGCTGTTTTGGGGGGCGACTCTGCTTGGTGGCACAGGCCGAAATCAGAAGAAGGGTCAGCACGACAGCAAAAAGAAGAGAAGGGCGCCTTAAGTTCATGGAATCTATCCTGGATCAATGGGTTGACGCGGTACAATACATAGGCATCGTTCTGGTCATATCATATGTGGTTTTCTGGGGAAAGCGAGGCAGAGGCGGCGCTAAAGGATATTTTTGCCGAAAAGAGAGACGGCGAGGTGCACGGCCAGGACTGCCGTTTGATTGGCAGTATCCATGATGGGGTTGATCTCAACAATATCCATGGAACCCAGTTTGCCTGTGTCTGCAATGATCTCCATGAGAAGATGGGTCTCTCGGTAGGTAAGGCCACCGGGTACCGGGGTGCCGACTCCGGGAGCATTTTCGGGTGAAAGGGCATCCATATCCATACTGACATGGATTCTGGAGTGGTGCGAGAGTTTGGAGAGAGCCTCTTTGGCCACTGGTCCCATGCCTTTTTCGTCGATGTCTCGCATGGTAAAGACCGTGATACCAGAGTCTGCCAATCGCGTTCTTTCCTTGGGATCCAGCTCCCTTATACCGACCATCACCACATCAGATGGGGAGAGCTTGGGGCCGGGTCTTCCGCAGTTGACAAGGGACGGGTCCCCCTGCCCCAGGAGAGCGGCCAGGGCCATGCCATGGACATTGCCAGAAGGCGAACTCTTTGGGGTGTTAAAATCGGCGTGGGCATCCACCCAGATTACTCCGCAGGGGCTGTGGTGGGTGACGCCTCCAATGGAGCCGATGGCCATGGTGTGATCTCCCCCCAGAAAAAGGGGGGTGCATCTCTCTTCCACGGCCTTTTGAGCGAGCTGATAGCAGGCTTCAGATGCATGGGTGATTTCATCTATCAAAGCATCTGGCTCTACCGTATCTCGAATGGGCATGGGGATATTTCCGGCGTCTTCCACGTGAAACCCAAGGCGTGAAAGGGCACCGGAAAGTTCCGCATACCGGATGGCATCCGGCCCCATGTTGACGCCTCGGCAACTCTGGCCAAGATCCATGGGAAATCCGATGAGTCGAACGGTTTTTTTGCTTGCCATGGCATCTCCTCAAACGGATTTTTTGCGGCGTCAATTACAGGTTGTTGTAGAGGTTGATCATAAAGTCCTGGACATTGGTGAGGATGGCTGTGGATTGGGCTGAACCTCGGTTGGCCAGTTTGTCTGCGGAAAATTCGCTCATGTCCACCACATAGAAGTAGACGGGCCGAATCGCGCCATCTTTCATCACTCGGTATGAGGGGACCATATTGCCAAAAGCGATGGTGTGGAGCTGGGTGGCCAGAGTGATGACACAGGTCGATTTTCGCGCGAAATCCCGCATGCGATCCTGGGCGTCGGAGGAGGTTTGAATCACTTCGGGAAGGGGGCCGTCATCCCGAATAGAACCCGCCAGAACATACGGGGTCTTTGTCTTTTCGCAGGCGCAGATGATGCCTGAATCGAGGCCCAGTTCAGGGATCGCCTTTTGGATGGAGCCGAGATGTCTCACCTTATTGAGAAGGTCCAGGTGGTGGTAGTGGCCCATGGGTTTGACTTCTCGAGTGTAGATATCTCTGCCCAGCCCCGTTCCAAAAAGGGCCGCCTCCATGTCGTGGGTGGCCAGGGCATTTCCTGCCAGAAGGCCTTGGCAGTAGCCTCTTTCGATAAGGGATGCCATGGCGTGACGGCTGTCTCGGTCAAAGGCCACGGCAGGACCCAGAACCCAGGTGATAAAGCCATGCTCTTTTTCGTGACGAAGCAGTTCGTAGAGGTGATCGTAGCTGCGTGAAAAGGGGGTTTCGCGGCTTCCGCGGGTCATGAAGGCAAATTTCTCGCCGGCTTTTTGGCTTTGGGCGACAAACCCTTCGGTGTGAATGTAGACACCAAATTCGCCCTCTTCACCGCGTCCCACCACCACGTTATCACCCTCTTTGAGATTCCGAGCTTCCACGGAAAAGGGTTCCCCATTTCGAATAACAATCACTGTATCCATGCGGTTCTCTTTAACAAGAACCCACTCATTTTTTTTTATTTGGACATACTCTGGGTGATTGCTGGTTCCATGGAAGTTTTCTGGGGCCACGCCATCTTTGGGAGCGGGAAGGGTTTGAGCCACCGGGCAGGAGGCAAAGGCAGGTTGTGAGAAGTCGGGTGCGGAGTAGGGAGGGATCATGGGCGTCTCCTTCATTGAGTAGGGTAAATTTTTTAAAAATATACCATCTCTGCGTCCCTTTCACATTCGAAATGTAGTGAGGGGACAAGTCCCAATTGACAATTGTGGTGGCGGGGTCATAATGGAGAAGTCTTTTCGGAATCGTCCTGGCGAAAAGATATCGCCAGCTCCAGCCGCTCTGTACTCTCTTTTTATTCACTCTGTTAGCCATATCAAAACACTCGTGGGGTCGCCATGAAGACCTTGGGATTTTTTTGGGTGGTGGTTCTTTTTCTTTGGGCTCAGATGGCATACGGCCAGGGGATTCTCCTTTTTCCCGTGGAGGTGGACCCCGGATGCTCAAAGACCTCTGTGATCCTTGAGAGGTATCTCAAACGTGTTTTGGTTCCGGTTTTCCACGTTGTGGGCACTTCAGATGTGGAAGAGCATCTTTTTGTCTGCGACGAGGTGGGTTCGGCTCAGGGGTGTTTAAAAGCTTTGGGGCATTTTTTTGATGCCGAAACAGGCCTGGGAGGCACGGTGAATTGCCAGAGTGAGGGGTTCTTTTTTGACTTGAAAGCCGCGGATCTCTCTTCTGGAAGAGAGGTTGCTGGGGTTGAGTTTTTTTTGAAGGATCTTGGTTTTAAAGCGTTTGCCCATGGTATTTTGCCTTTGGTTGAAAGGGTTGCAAAAGAGAACGGTTTGATTCAAGAGATTTTGGGGCACCGTTTTGTGAGGCTGCCTCTTAAAGAGAAGGGAATCTATATCCAGATGGAGGAGGTGAGCCAAGAGCTTTGGAGTCGCCTCATGGGGTACAACCCTTCGCATTTTGTGGATTGTGGGGGGCGGTGTCCAGTGGAGAATGTGACAGCAGAGGAGATCGGCCTTTTTCTTTATCGTATGAATACATTGCGTGTGGGGCACTTTCGGCTTCCCACCGTTCGAGAGTGGCAGACGGCCTGTTCTCTTGTTTCCAAAGAGGGGCCTCTTTTTGAAAGCAGCCCCTGCATTACATACAAAGGCTATCCGTGCCAAGGGTGGGTAGAGAACGTTTCAGGGTGTCTGCATTGCGGCCCTCGGCCTTCGGATTCATCCACGTCCCTTTTTCCCATTCACCTTGAAGACAATGTTCGAGAGTGGTTGGTTTTTGAGGAGGCCGGTCTTCTGGCTGGAGGAAGCTGGGCTGAAGGAAGGGGCTCCAGCTTTTTTTTTGAAGTTCCAAGCCTTCTCTTTGCTTCAGACGATGCCGGGTTGCGATTGATTCTTGAGTTGGAGAATTAAGCGCATATGCATTGATTTGAAACCCCCACTTCATTTATAATTCAAAAAATCGAAAGCAAGGAATTCTCCCTTGCATTCCGGTGAAATGCAGGTTCGATCCCACCTTCACAATCTCTTATCCCCTTTTTCCCACCATTTCCGCCTGCATGCACCCTTACCCAGTGCTGGAAAGGAGGTCGTATGACTTTTCAGACCATTGCCTGCTGTACCGATTTTTCTCCCAATGCAGAGGTGGCCGTATTCACCGCTGTGGATCTTGCTGAAAAGTATGGCGCAACACTCAAGGTGCTTCATGTGGTCCCTCCACCTGTCAATCCGGTGGTGACGGACTTTGATAATCCCCTCTATGGAACCCTCGACTACGATGAGGAGGTGGATCGCAACATGGTTCTTAAGGTGGAGGAGAAGCTTCAGGATCGTTACGGTGCTAAAATCTCTTCCAAGGTCGAGGTGGACTATGTGGTTCTCACCGGTCATATCTCATCGGAAGTGCTCTCCTATCTAAAGGAGAATGAGATCGATCTTGTGGTTCTGGGCTCCTATGGCCTTTCGGGCATGGGGCTTGTTATCTTTGGCAGTGTGGCCAAGCGAGTTGCCCACAAGGCAACCTGCTCGGTGATGATCGCTCGGCCCGCAGAAGAGGTTCAAAAGTGATACGTTGTTGATCCCTAACAGAGAGGGTTCTCATGTCATCCCCCCCTTTGTCTGTCCCTGAAAACGGTGCCTTGCTGACACCCCTTGATCTCTGGGGGCAGCTGGCTGAAGATTGGCTGGTCTATAGCATGGACTTTGGCCAGCGTCTTACCCTGTTTCTGGATACCAAGCGTCAGCAGGGCGATAATTTTATTCAAGAAAATCGAAAAGGCCTGCCACCTGTACTTCATTTTGATTACGAGGTGATCTTTGACGGGAAAGACCTTGACGAACCAGTCAACTACTCTTTGGCCCGCATTACTCCCGAAGAGGGGCATGATATACCTGACGATGCCAGACCCCTTGTGATTATTGATCCCCGTGCCGGGCACGGCCCCGGTATCGGGGGCTTTCGAAAGGAGTCTGAAGTGGGGCTTGCCATGCGCAAGAACCACCCCGTCTACTTTATGCTTTTTACTCAGCATCCAGTACCGGGCCAAACCCTTGCCCACGTGTTTAAAGCTCAGGTGGAGTTTTTAAAGGCCGTGCGGATGTTTCATCCTGAAGCGGAAAACCCAGCGGTGATTGGCAATTGCCTAGGAGGATGGGCAGCGGCCCTTATTGCTGCCGATCATCCAAACTTGACCGGGCCGATTATTTTAAACGGTTCCCCTCTCTCCTATTGGGCTGGAAAGGATATTCAAAACCCCATGCGCTATCGAGGAGGGCTTTTTGGAGGAGGGTGGCTCGCTCTGCTCTCTGCGGATCTGGGAAACGGTATTTTTGATGGAGCCCAGCTGGTGGCTGGCTTTGAAGACCTTAACCCGGGCAACACCTGGTGGAAGAAGGATTACAACCTTTGGAATGCGGTCGATACGGAGAAAGATCGTTATCTTTTTTTTGAGAAGTGGTGGAACGGGTTTGTGTTTATGACCCGAGATGAGATCCGCTTTGTGGTTCGGGATCTTTTTGTGGGCAATCGTCTGGAAGAAGGAGAGGTCACCGGTGGAAGCGGTGATGCCGTTGACTTAAAACGATTAAGGGATCCCGTCATCATTTTCGCATCCAAGGGAGACAACATCACGCCTCCAGAGCAGGCGCTGGGCTGGATCGAACGGGTGTGGGGAAGCCTTGAGGAGATTAAAGGTCGAGGCCAGGTGATCGTCTACCTGGTCCATGAGGCGGTGGGGCATCTTGGAATTTTTGTGTCACGCAAAGTGATTTTACGGGAGCACAACGAGCTTATAGACAGTGTGGATTTGGCAAATCATCTGGCTCCGGGACTTTACGAGATGATTTTGGATGAAAAGGGTGAGGCACACTTCGAAGCCCGGGATCTCTCTTGTCTGGCCCATGCCGAAGGGGCCAATACCGAACGGGTTTTTGACAATGTAAAAAAGGGGTCAGAGATGTTGGAATCTTGGTACGATGCGTGGGTGAGCCCCTGGATAAAACCTCTGGCAAATGAGCTGACCGCCAGCGTGGTGCGCGAAGGAGCACCCCAGCGCCAAAGGCTCTATTGGAATTCGAGTCTGAATCCCATGATGAAGATGGCGAGTGCCTGGACACCGTGGGTGGAGAAGCACAGGGTGGAAGCCCCAGAGAACAACCTGTTTCGTCAGTGGGAGAGGGCCGTTTCAGATATGGTGGGTGTTGTTCTGGACGGTTATCGGGATCAGCGTGATCTGGCCATGGAGTCCCTTTTTTATGCTTTTTACGACAACCTACTGACCCATCTGGCACTGGGAGGGGAACGCAGAGTATTTCAAAAAGAGAGTGGCGAGGCGTCGCCTCCTTCACCCGAGGGAAGCCGCTGGCTTGAGCGCATGGTGGAAGGGGGCGTTATGGCGGGGCTTTTCAGGGGGCTGGTGGCCCTTGGTGGCGTCAAGAAGGTGGTGGATAAAACCCAGCTTGCCACCATGAATGCCTTTTTGAAAGAGAGCCACCAGATAGAGGCCATGACCCTTGGTGAAGCCAAAAAAACAGTCAAAGAGCAGAGGGCTCTTCTCGCCTTTAACCGGGAGTTGGCCATCAATACGTTGCCAGAACTGATCAAAACCCCAGAAGAGCGCTTGACGGCCATTGCCATTTTTGAGGCGAGTCTGGAGGGCGAAAACGTGGATCGAACAGCCCGTCTTCTTTTTAGTCATTTGAAGGCCCTGCTAAAGGACCGAAAGGTACTCTGACCCATGACGGATCACACCCTGTACAAGGTGGATGACGACCTGTTTCTTACCATGCTCAACCCTCCCATTGAAGGATACGATCATTTTCTCTCGTCCTGGATCTATCGTGGAGATATCACCTTTCTTGTGGATACAGGCCCCTCAGTGACCGCAGGCGGCCTTGTGGCAGCATTGGAGTCTCTGGGGATCAACCGGCTGGATTACATTCTGCTTACCCATGTCCATATCGATCATGCCGGTGCCGTGGGCGATATCGCGGTGCTCTTTCCCGAGGCCACCATAGTGTGCCACAGCCGAGGGATTCCCCATCTTGTGGACCCAACGGCCCTTGAGGAGGGCTCTTTAAAGGTTCTGGGGGAGACGGCTGAAAAATACGGCCCCATACGGGCCGTGAGTGAGAAAAGACTGGTGGCAGCTGAAGGGTTTATGTCCAATACGGTGATGCCGTTTCCCGCTCCGGGGCATTCGGCGCATCACGTCTGTTATCAGACCAATCGCTATTTTTTTGTAGGAGAGGCCTGTGGGGCTTGTTTTCCAGGAACCATGGGGCCCTCATACATGAGGCCGGCCACCCCTGCACCATTTTACCTTGATGTGGCCCTGCAGACCCTGGAAGATATTGCTGAAATGAAGCCAGAACGCCTCTGTTTTGCACATTTTGGGTGTTACGGTGATGCCGGTCAGCTTCTCTCTCGGCATTTGGCACAGCTTCGGCTCTGGGAGTCCGTGGTAAATCGGGAAATTGGCCGGGGTACAAAGGGCATGGATCTGGAACTTAATGTCTTGAAAACGCTATTAGAGCACGATCCCTTAATGCACCCCTTTTTGGATATGCAAGGGGCTTTGCGGCATCGTGAGCTTTTTTTTATTCAGAACAGCATCAAAGGCTTTTTAAGTAACGCCTCACGAACGGCCTCCTGCTGAGGTCATGCCTTTCTTTTCCATCTTCATCATCATCACCTGCATGATGAGTGATCGCGGGCGAATTTGACTCTCCCAGTTTCCAGAAAGACGACCGGCCATACTGGTGAAAACAAAGAGAAGCACCATAAGAAGGGCTACAATGCCTATTTTGAGTTTGGGCCCTTTGGAGGATGTGGAGAGGCGAAGGGCTTCTGGCGATGGGCAGGCGCTTACACAGGTGAGACACCCCGTGCACTCATCGGAAAAGATGGCGTGTTTTTTATTCACAGAGATGGAAGATGGGCATACTTTTCGGCATTTGCCACAGGCTGTGCATGCGGTTTCGTTTCGGTGAATTTTAAAGGGGCTTAAAACGCTTAAAAGGCCCAGAAGGGCGCCATAAGGACAAAAGTAGCGACACCAGCCACCTTTAATAAAAAATGGAAGAACAAAAAGGGCAGCAAAGGTGAGGAAAGCCCCCTTTGAAGGAGTGATAAAAAAGAGGAACATGCGAATATCGGCGGTGAGGTTGTACCCGCTGGAGAGAAATTTTCCAACAGCAAACCCCGGCATCTTCAGCACAATATTCCAGAGAAAAAAGGCCAACAGAAGGTATTTGATACTGCGAAGCGGCAGATCCAGCACACGAGTCAGACGACGGGATAGCCCCACTTTTTCTCCAAGCTTCCCTACCATCTCTCCTGCAAAACCCACGGGGCAGACAAAGCTGCAGAATCCTTTTTTTACAAGAAGCGCCGAGGCACATACCGCCAAAAAGATAAGAAGGGCTGCCGGGTGAGCCTCATGGATGGTTCCCGAGATCAGGGCATACTTAAGGTTTAAAAACCCGCTTAACGGAAGGAAGGCATCCACGGCTGCCGGGCGTGTGGCTTGGGGAATTTCTCCTTCGAGAAGAGGCCGTGCCCAGAGGGCAAAGCGCCACCCAATCCAGAGGGTAAAGAGAAGAAAACCACCTTGGCAGAGGCGGCGGGGATTCACATTTTTAAAAGTGTCAGACATGGATTCCTGCTCGGGTCTTTGGGGTTACGCCAGTTCATATGCATGGCGTGTGGTCTGGCTTATACCAAAGAGAACCCCATCTGTCTTTGACCTGAGTCAAGATGACACAATGGTAATAAAAGTGAAGCGGTCATCAAGCGTTGCCGCCTCGGCGCGATGCTGCCGCACCGAAGAGGAAACGAAGCAGACGCACCACATGGTGCAAAACGAATCTTTTTGCAGAACTTAAAATTGCAGCGCCAGAAAAAGAGATGCCTCCAGAGCATTATCAGACCCTTTGGCGATCTCATCCCATTTATGGAAGAGGTAGTATCCATAAAGATCAACGGAAATTCGAGGGCCAAGGGGAATGCTGATGCCCATGATGGCTTGCCAGTGGAGATCCGTCCACTCAGACTTTTCGGCGCTGACATGGCTCATCAGGCCGCCTACACCCAGCCGGTAGATGCCGTCTTTAAAGATGAGATTGATTTCGGGCGTAAGGACCCTGGCCTCTTTATCGGTTTGACTCTTTGGCGCGTAACCCAAGGCGATTTGCCAGAAGGCGATCTCTTCGTGGTACTCGTAGGCGAGCATCCAGCTCAAATCTCCCTGCTGCAGAGGGCGTTGGGTCACAGAGGTGGCCTCTCCGTGATACCGAGCACCCAGTGCGAGTTTGTGAGCACCATCGGGGCTGTCAAAATAGAACCCGGTGGAGGTTTCAGCAGCGTGTGCTGTGCAGATCATAAAAAGAGTAAAGAAGATGGCCATAAGCGCATGGCGAAGTGTTGAGGGCATGGGGTCTCCAGAGATCCAAAGCCGTTGGATGGGGCGTTTCCCAAAAAGCCATGGGGGTCCCATCGGGCATCGATTACAGAAATATCTACTTTCGAAGGTGGAAAGCCTTCACTTCAAACAGTCCGCGTATCCTACGTCATACCGAAAGGCTTGGCAAGAATGGGCTGGAAAGAGTGGGCTTTGGAAAAAGTTCAAGAGATTGACCTAAGTCAAGGTGTGTCATGGGGAGGATGGATAAGATGCTTCCATCCTGCGAAGAGAGACCTTCAGTCAAAGAAGAGGGCTTCGCGTCATGAAATGGAATCCAAAAGAGAAAGGTGAGCATAATGTTTTGTAATCAGTGTGAACAGGCGGCAAAGGGCATAGGGTGTTCCACCATTGGTGTGTGCGGGAAAACCCCGGATGTGGCATCACTTCAGGATCTTTTGATTCACTGCATGAAAGGCCTTGCTCTGGTGGCTGCCGAGGGGCGGCGTGTGGGGATTGTGGATGCAGACCTTGATCGATTCACCATGAAGGCGATCTTTTCTACCCTTACCAACGTCGATTTTGACCCTCAACGGTTTGTATCCCTTATTGAAGAGGCGGAAAGCCGCAAGGAAGAACTTAAAGGCCGTGTGGCAGCCAAGGGTGGAAAGATTCGTTTTTCAGGAGAGCCTGAGCCTTCAGGTATCAAGAAGATTGTTTCCATGCTCTTTGGGAGCGAGCCTGCCAAAATCGATTTTTTTAAGGACCCTTCGGGCTCTCTTGAAAAGTTTGGTGTCAATGAGTTGGTTGAAGGTGGCGATAAGGTAGGGTTTGACCCCACAGGGGGAATCGATCCGGATATCAACTCGCTGAAGCAGATTCTTCTTTACGGCCTGAAAGGGCTTGCCGCTTACGGCGACCATGCGGCCATTCTTGGCCGGGAAGATGAAGCGGTGGCAGGTTTTATCTATGAAGCCCTTGCTGCCATTGTCAGCAATGAGGTCGGCTTGGATGAAATGGTGGGACTGTGCCTGAAGTGTGGAGAAGTGAATATTCGTGCCATGGAACTTCTGGACGACGCCAACACAGGTACATATGGCCACCCTGTTCCCACCGTGGTTCCCTTGGGTCCCAAGGCAGGCAAAGCCATCTTGGTGTCCGGCCACGATTTGAAAGACCTTGATATCCTCTTGAAGCAGACCGAAGGCAAAGGAATTCAGATTTACACCCACGGTGAGATGCTTCCCTGCCATGGTTACCCTGAGTTGAAAAAGTACGACCATTTTTATGGCCATTATGGTACCGCATGGCAGAATCAGGCCAAGGAGTTTGAAGCGTTCCCCGGTTCCATTCTCATGACCACCAACTGCATTCAGAAACCCAGAGATAGCTACAAAGATCGCATTTTTACAACCGGTCTTGTGGGGTGGCCGGGCGTGGCCCATGTGGGAGAAGATAAAGACTTTTCTCCGGTTATCGAAAAGGCCCTTGCCTGTGATGGCTTTGCCGAAGATGCAGACAAAGGGACGGTGATGACAGGGTTTGCACGAAATGCTGTGCTGGGTGTTGCAGACAAGGTGATTGAGGCTGTTAAGGGCGGTGCCATCAAGCACTTCTTCCTTGTGGGCGGATGTGACGGAGCCAAACCGGGCCGTAACTACTATACCGAACTGGTGGAAGAGATTCCCAAAGATTGCGTGGTGTTGACTTTGGCCTGCGGTAAGTTTCGATTTTTTGATAAAGATCTCGGAGATATTGGCGGCATTCCAAGACTTTTGGATGTGGGGCAGTGCAACGATGCTTACTCCGCAGTGAAAATTGCCATGGCCCTTGCCGACGCCTTTGAGTGCGGGGTCAATGATCTGCCTCTCTCTTTGGTCCTATCTTGGTACGAGCAGAAGGCTGTGGTGATTCTTCTCTCCCTTCTCTCCTTGGGGATTCGGGATATTCGCCTCGGGCCCACACTCCCTGCATTCATTACACCCAACGTTTTGAATGTGCTGGTTGAAAACTTCAATATCATGCCGATTAAAACCGTTCAGGAAGACCTGGAAGCCATTCTGGGCTAAGTGAGAAAGTAAGAAGAGAACACCCCTATCATCTTTCGGTAGTGGTGTTCTCGTTTACAGAGACGTATCAGTTTTTTTGAGAAGTCTGGGATCATTTCATATTTGAGCTGGACAAACCGGTGGTGGGCTTCGGTGCGCTGACGGTTGGCCTTATCGAAAGCCTCCGATTTTGGTGTGCACCTGGGATATACGTCTCGGCTCTTTTACAGGGTGTGCAACTCTGCTTGGGCCTTGGTTGGGGTGATGTGGACCCGTGCCCAATGGCCTTGGGCAAAAGAGCCTGGATTGACGATGAGGGTCTCTCCCATCATCTTTGCGATTCGGGATTCATGGATGTGACCAGTCAGACAGGCAAGGGGCATGTGGGAGTCAATAAAGTCGGTGAGGGCTTTGCTGCCGGAATGAAGGCCTGAGCTGAGCCGATCGGCTCCACTCTTAAAGGGTGGTTGGTGTGAGAGAAGCACAAGGGGATTTTTGTTTTCCCCTTTTTTTGTGGCCTTTTGAAGCTCTGTTTTGAAGTGACGGTCTGAGAATTCGTTGGGCGTGGCAAAAGGTGTTGTGAGAGAGCCTCCCAATCCAAAAAGATCGATCTCTTTTATGGTGACCCTGCGTCCGTCGATGCCAATTCCTTGTTTTGTAAGGGCTGTTTCAACGCCTTTGTTATCGCAGTTTCCCGAGACAGCCACGATTTTTTCCATGGGTTGCTTAAGAGCCTGAACCACCTGAAGGGCGGCTGCTGGCCCTTGAAAACTGGTGAGGTCTCCACAAAGGCAGATGAGATCAACCTCTTCCATGACAGGGGAAAGGGCAGAGAAGTGCTGGGTGTGGCCGTGAATGTCTGAGAGCAGAAGAATCTCCATGGCAGGCCTCAATTGGTGATGTTGGGTCGATTCCGCTGGGCGGGTGGCACCCAGCGGAATCGAGATGGTTTATCCCAGTGCTTCGTTCCACTCTTTGAGTTTATCTGCGCACTTTTCAAAAAGCTCAGTGGTGTCACCCTCAATGGTGACCGATTCAATGGTATCACCCATTTCAATGCTGTTGACAACATCCTGATCCGCATCACCTTCAACAGCTCCGAAGACCGAGTGTTTTCCGTCAAGCCAAGGGGTCGGAACATGGGTGATAAAGAACTGGCTTCCGTTGGTACCAGGGCCCGCATTGGCCATGGAGAGAATGCCGGGGCGATCGTGGCGGAGACCTTTGACAAATTCGTCAGCAAAACGATAGCCTGGACCTCCGGTGCCGGTTCCCAGGGGGCAGCCTCCCTGAACCATGAAGTCGCTGATCACACGATGAAAGGTGAGGCCATCGTAGAAACCACGCTTGGCCAGGTTGGTGAAGTTGGCCACGGTGTAAGGGGTCTCTTCAGCAAAAAGGGTGAGGCGGATTTCACCTTTGGATGTGGAAAAAAGAGCTGTAAGGTTTTCCATGGAGGGTCTCCTGAATGTTGGGACGCTATGGCACAGGTTGATTGCTTTGCGGAGCCATAAACGGTTGGGTGATATCTGTCAGTATATGAGTGTTCCACCTTAAAATTTGGGGTGGAGACGTGAAAACTGTGAAAAAATAAAGACCGCCCTGGCACTTGTCAAGGCGGTCTTTTTGTTTTGGGATGGCAAAATGCACGTCATCTGTTCCGGCCAAAACAGGCAAAGGGGATAGGGCCGGCTTTAAGGCGTCAGAAAAGGGATGGCCATGAATCAGAAGGGAGGCCGGACTCACCGTGCCTCTTTTCCTGAAAGCCTCAAGACTTGAGCATCTCGCATAAGGTGCTCCATGCGGGCGATCTCTGACTCGAGTTGGTCGATACGCTCCTGCTGGTTGGTAACCACGCCATTGAGTTGCTCGATCATGTACTCTTGATAGGAGATTTTGGTCTCCATCTCAATCCACTTCTCTTTCATAAGCCCTCCTTTACCAGATGACGGTTTTTTTTCCTTTGGATTGAAGGAATTGGTTTGCCTCGGTAAAGTGCCCACACCCCAGAAACCCTCGATGGGCCGAGAGGGGGGAGGGGTGGGGAGCTTCCAACACCAGATGTTTCTCTCGATTGATAAGCGAGGCTTTTGCTCGAGCATATCCGCCCCAGAGCATAAAGGCCACGCCATCGGTATGGGTGTTTACAGCTTCAATAATGGCGTCTGTCAGTTGTTGCCATCCCAGTTTTGCGTGGGAAGCGGGTGCACCTTCTGTCACGGAGAGGACCGTGTTTAAAAGAAGGACCCCCTGGGTTGCCCACCGTGAAAGATCGGTGGAAAATTCCTCAACAGGTGAGCCGGTCACCCGGGCTACCTCTTTGAAAATGTTGCGAAGCGAAGGCGGTATTTTTACCCCTGTCGGAACAGAGAAGGCGAGCCCATCGGCTTGACCGCGGCCGTGGTAAGGGTCTTGGCCGAGAATGACCACCCTCACCTCCTCAATGGGGGTGAGAAGAAGGGCTCTGAAGAGGTTTTCTTGGCAGGGATGGACACTCTCCTTTTCCCTTCGCTTTTTTACCTCTCTTAAAAGAGCCTTTACTTCCGGGCCCTTTAGAAGGGGAACCGCTTCTTTCCAGCTTTTTAATGGGTCTGATGGGATGTTTTCTTTATTAATAATGCGACGATATCTCCAATTTTGCAAGGCATCATCTGTGCCTGTTTTTAAAATGATCCATGAAATCAATGAGTGCCTCTACCGCTTCTTCTGAAGCGGCGTTGTATATGGATGCGCGGATGCCGCCTACCGACTTGTGCCCTTTGAGCCCCGAAAGCCCAGCTTTAAGAGCCTCGGATACAAAGAGGGGTTCCAGCTCCTGCCGGGCAAGGCGAAAGGTGACATTCATGAGGGAGCGGTCTTTTGCATGGGCGGTTCCCTCGTAAAACCAGTCGGCATCAATGGCGTCATAGAGGCTTTTTGCTTTTCGGGCATTGATGGCGGCCATCATGTCAAGGCCCCCCATGGTCTCTTCCAGCCATTTGGTTACCAAAGAGATGGCGTAGATGGGGAAGGTTGCGGGGGTGTTGAACATCGATTCTTTCTCTGCATAGGTGCGATAGGAGAGAAGGGTGGGAAGGTTTTCTGGAATTCTATCCAGCATCTCTTTTCGCAGAAGCACCACTGCCACGCCCGATGGCCCCATATTTTTCTGTGCGCCAGCATAGATTACGCCGAAGCGGCTTAAGTCGATGGGTCGGCTCAAAATATCCGAAGACATATCGGCGATAAGGGGCGTGCCATTGGTATCGGGGAGGTTGTGCCACTGAGTGCCTCGAACCGTGTTGTTGGTGGTGATATGGACAAAAGGGGCATCTTCTTGAAAATCGAAGGTTTCGGGAATTTGAGTGAAGCCATCCTGTTCGGAGGTGGCGGCAATGTGAACCCCTTTTCCTTGAATGCGTGCCTCTTTGATCGCTTTGGTCGACCAAATTCCGGTTTCAATGTAGTCGGCGCATTGATCCTGACCGATGAAATTCATGGGAACCATGGCAAACTGGAGGCTGGCCCCTCCGTGGACAAAGAGAACTTCCCACGTCTCATCCAGACCGTAAAGGCGCCGAATTCGCGTACGAGCCTCTTCGATGATCGTCATGAAGTGATCTCCCCTGTGGCTCATCTCCATGACGGACATGCCGCTGCCTTGAAAATTCAAAAGATTTTCCTGCATCTCCCTCATGACTTCGGTGGGAAGAGCGGATGGGCCGGCACTGAAATTGTGAACACGCTGGTCAATTTTCATCTTGGTTAACCCTGTGCGTTTGCAGTTGACTGAAGGGGTAAGTGGTGGATTTGCCCGTGTACCTCACAGGCTGGACACGTGCCCAAAAGGAGACGGGTGCGGGATTATGTAGCATCTTTACCTGAAAATGAAAATTGCCGGTTTGTAAAAGTGTGGGAGTTAAAAAATTAAGAAACCTCGTCACAAGATAGAGACTTTAACTTTGAGTATATTGATGTGAGTACCCGTATTGAATTAAAGCGTCTTGTGGAGACAAAGGGAGGCTCCGGTGCGGTGGGGAGCCGCACCGGAGATGGGGATAGGATGGTTTTTTTGTGTCGCTGTGTGTCTGGCGGTGTGGGGACACCGCGAGGAGGGGTTGTGCTGTGTTTGTACTTCGAAGCAAGGGCCCCGCCGGTTGGCGGTTGTTGGCGGGGCCCTTTGAATCTTGGCAGGCAGACGAAGGGGGGGATGTCTGGCTGCCACTGCTCCGTTTCGTGAAAAGGTAATATTGCAGTCTGCATGCCAATATTTGTTTTTTTTCTTTCCTTTGTTGCAATATGGTTAATTTTTCAATCAAATCAAAGGAATATATGGTTGTGTTTTTTTTGAAGAGAAAATGAATGTTTCATAATGTTGAATGGGGTTGTGTAAAAAATATACACAAACAGCGCTGTCCTGTTTCTTTTTTATCCAATCGTGGTGGGCGAAGAAAGAGATGGCTTTTTTGCATTTGGAGATGCTTGAATTGATTTGAATGGGGTGAAAATTGTTTTAGGGGTAAACCGCAAGGAGGTGGGATGTGTTTTTATAGGGTGGGCCAGGGTGTTGGACTGGTACCGTGGGTCGGTGTATGGTATTTTTAAACCATTTTACGGTTTATGTGTCGGACGCATGAAGGCCCAAGGGGAGGGAGAGGATGAAAAAGGTGGTGGATCTCGGTGCATACCGAAAGAGAAAAGAACGAAAGGCGAAAATTTCAGAAGTAAAGAAGAAACCCCTGAAATATTGGGTTGGGATATTTTTCTCTGGTACCGTGCTTCTTGTTTTTGTGTGGTTGATGCTTACCGGTGGACGCTAAGAGCGGGTTTGCGAAGAGGAAGAGCAGGAATTTTTCCCTCCACATGATAGCGATATACCTTATTTCAAAAGAGTACCGCCCCTAAACGAAAGCGTCGGGGCGGTTTTTTATGTAATCTTTAAGAACTATAGGAGACCTTTGGCGCTGAGGAGGGGCTTTGGATCAACCAGATGACGCTTGAACCACTCATCGGTGTTTTCAGCTTTCCCCAGGGCCAAGGCCAGTATTTCTGAGAAGTGCAGCACTGGAATCTGTTTTTTAAGCTTGCATCGAATCTCTAAATTGAGCTGACACATGGCGCAGGCGGTGATAAGGCACTCGGCTCCGGTATCAAGTCCGTTTTGGACAATCTCATTGACCACTTGGGTGGTGGCCTCAGGGCGCGCCACAGAAAGGAAGGTTCCGCAGCATTTGTTGGCACCTTTCCAGGTGACGGCCTTGGCTCCCAACGTTCCCAGCATTTTTTCCAGAAGCCCGTGAAAGTTTTTTTGGCGTCTCAACTGAGGCGGTCGGGCCAGCATGCACCCATAGTAGGGGGCGTAGGTGAGTCCTGCGAGGGGCTTTTTTCCATCCACAAATTGTGAGATGTCAAGTCCGTCAATAAACTCAAAAAAGTGCATCACCTTTTTGCTTTCATCAAAAGGAACTCCCCATTGACGACGAAATCGAATTTGTGCTTGGTTGTCTTCGCTTAGGCGGTGATGGGTCTCCTTGAAGCGCAAGGTACAGCTGGGGCAGGCCGTGAGAATGGGGCGTCCCTTGGGAGCTCGGGCCAAATTGCGCGAGACCAGGTCAAGGGCCAGCTCATGGTCGATGCTGTGGGCTGATGAGCTTCCGCAGCAGTTCCAGTCTGGAAGCTCAATGAGTTTGATGCCGATGGCTTCGCAGAAAATTTTAAACGACTCATGGTTCTCCATGGCCGATGTCTTCATGGAGCAGCCAGGGAACCAGGTAACCTCCATGGGGGTGGCGTTGCATTTCATGGTGGTTACCCCGCTTTTTTGAAAAGAGTTCGTATGTCGCGAAGATGCCGGATTCGCGAAGGAAGAATGTGCAGCTTGCGCCGTGATAGCATGCGAAGTCCCAGATCCATGTCGCTGAAAAAGTCTCGCGTGACGAGTTTATAGCGCATCATGATTTCCAGTTTGTGGGTTCGGCCGTAACGTTTAACAGAGCCTAAGATCTCTTTATGGAAGTTGTAGATGTCGGGCTCTGGAATTTTTCCCCTTATAATGGCCAGCTCACGCATGGCATCCATGACAGCTGGAATGTTGATGCCGTTGGGGCACTCCATGCTGCAGGTGTTGCATCCCACGCAGAGCCAGGGTGCCGATGCAGAAAGGGCTTCGTTTTTAAGGCCCAGCTGTGCGAGTCTGATCATTTCATGGGGCTTTCTGTCCATGATGTGTGCAAACTGGCAGCCGCTGGTACAAGCGAGGCAGTTGTAACAGCGGCTGTGAAGGGTACCAGATCGGCGCGTGACTTCTCTGATGAAGTTTGGATCGATTTTTTCCATGGTGAGTCCCTCATTGTCTGATTCAGATATTGACCCGTGGTCACTTCTGAAAAAATGTTCCCCCAGAAGAATTGCCATACATCATATCAAGGGGGATGACAAATACCTTGACTTGAGTCAAGAATGGGTAACCTACTGAAAAAAGTTCATATGCCTTACTGTTTCTACGTATTCGTATCTTTGTGATGTCGTATGGTTGTTGGGCTTTTTTGTTTTAGGTGCTTGAAAACACCATATTAAACGGGTGTGGGTGACGCAGGGTGTCTATTCTTGTTTCGCAAACATTGGTTTTTGATGTTGCAGCGAAAACGTGTCGAAAAAGGGCGTTGGGATGAGCGTGACCACTACCTTCTTCCTGTGGTACACAGTGATGGAGCCGTCGGGTTCGTAAGGGATGTATAGGTAATGCGATGCGAAAGGAGGGTACGGTGGCTGTAAATATAACGGAATTTGTGGAGAGACTTAAAGAGGCTTATCGGCAATGGGATGCTCCGGTCATTACCCTTATGGCCGGTATCGGTGCGACTCCCTTTGAGGTGCTCATCGCAACCCTTCTGTCTTTGCGTACCAAAGATGAGGTGACCGCGGTGGCAGCCCGGCGTCTTTTTGATGTGGCCAATACCCCTGAGGGGCTTCTGGCCCTGGGGGAGAAAGAGGTGGCCCGGCTTATCTATCCTGTAGGCTTTTATCCCACCAAAGCCGGTCGGATTATGCAGATATCCACTTTGATCCTTGAAAAATATGAAGGGGTCGTTCCCGACGATCTTGATGAGCTTCTTACCCTCCCGGGTGTGGGGCGTAAAACCGCCAATCTTGTGTTGGTGGAGGGATATAAAAAAGATGCGATCTGTGTGGACACCCATGTGCACCGCATCAGCAACCGCATCGGATATGTGAAGACCAAAAATGCCGATGCCACAGAGATGGCCCTGCGAAACAAACTCCCGAAAAAGTATTGGGTGATCTACAACGAAATTCTTGTGGCCTTTGGGCAGGTGGTCTGCAGGCCCGTCTCTCCGCACTGTTCCACATGTCCCGTGGCAGATCTTTGCCCCAAGGTAGGGGTGACGAAGCACCGCTAACTTCAAAGAAACCTTTTACTTGGTCAGAGGGGGATAAACGAATGTGGCGTAGAACACATTTTTAATGCGTCATTCACGGAAGCACGTTGACATGAGTGCTTCGATGCATTATTTTACGCACAGTCTGAACCGTTTTTCAAAAAAGGTTTAGGTACACGTCACATCTCTTGCAAAGCCAACATTAATGGGGGCGCCCTGGGTTCGACTGGGATATGAGAGCTGTTTGACTGCACTCCGAGGATGATCGTTGGCCTCGTTAATAATCGATCACAACATAAATGCAGACGATTATGCATACGCGGTAGCTGCTTAATTGCAGTAAACCCGCACAAATGCCTCCCACGGGAGGCACGTCACCTGGCTTTCTCACTTAAGGTCAACGTGGCGACACTTTAATGTGATAGGGACCGAAAGCTTGGTATGTTACCACCTGGCGGTGTTCGGAACCGAAATTA
>JAKSCC010000319.1 GCA_022360815.1 Desulfobacterales bacterium | reverse complement strand
AGCTCTTTTCGTATCTCCGAGGCAAAGGCGATGCCGTGCACCACCACATCCAGACGAATGCCTTCTCGCTTCAAGTAATCAACGATGGCATCCAGCTGCTCTTCATCTCCCACGGCAAAGGGGAGCAGGGCCTCACCCACTCCCAGCTCGTCTGTCACCACCTTCACATGGGGGTGCGCCTTCTGGTTTAAGTATGTGGCAACAATACGATACCCATTCTTTGCCAGCTCCCGAGCGATACCGGTGCTGATGCTCTCTTCATTTGCAATCCCTATAACAAGGGCGTTTTTTTGTCGCATGGCCTCTCAATGCCCCATGTATGATATTTTTTATCTCTTTTCAGGGGGCTTGACTGACCGCTATTGTTGAAGGGAGGAAAGAAGGGAAACCAAAAAGAAGGGCAGGCGAGGGGAAAAAACTCACAGGGACAGGCCCCAGACTGTATTGGATGCAATATACCAGAAACACAGTATTATGTCAGCAAGATAGAGCCGCAAAGCCCAGGGTGATGGATTCAAAAAAGCTTATTTTTGGCACAACAACGCCCAATACCCGGCTCTTCTCTCCTGATCTCTGCCACGACATGTGATAAATTCTTAAAAAAACGAGACCCATTTGGCTGCATGATGCAAATGGGCTTTTTGGTGAAGCGGCATAATCCGCACGCATCGATTTTTCCACGCTCATCGACTTTGGGTTTGCGCCATCCTGTGGTACATCCTTGAAGGAAAAACGAACCGTAAAAAGATTCTGGATTCGGTTCACAAAAAAGAGAAAATGGCACTCCTGAGAAAAAAATCTCATGCCCTTTCGGCGGTCAAAAACACGTAAAACACCAACACAAAGCGCATCAATACGACAGACAAATCAGGTTAAAGCCCTGCTCTGCGCATCACCATATGGGTTGCAGGTTTCTGCCTCTACCCCGGAGACATTATGCTCATCGCCCTTGTCGCCGTTTTTGCCACAACACTGGAAATTATCGGCATCATCTCTGCTATCCATGCGCTATTGTATGCACGCACTCCCCAGGCCACCATTGCCTGGGTCATCTCGCTGGTCACCTTCCCCCTTCTCACCCTTCCCTTCTACTGGATCTTTGGGCGCAGCAAATTTCAGGGGTATGTGGAGGCCATTCGCGACGCCCTTGAAAAGAGCGGAGAGACCATCCCAAAGGTCCTTAAGGAAATGAAGACCTTTCGAGTGCCCCCCACCCTGGCCGGAGAGGCCCCTTTTGCCCGTAGTGTCTTTGAAGGCCTTGCCGATGTCCCTTTTACCCGAGGCAACCATGCGCAGCTTCTGCTCAACGGCCAAAAAACCTTTGAGGCGATCTTTGAGGCGATCTCCAGCGCACAGGAGTACATCCTGCTCCAATTTTTCATCGTAAGAGATGACGGCCTTGGAAACAGACTCAGGGCGATCCTTGAAGAGCGAGCTCAAAAAGGAGTAAAAATCTATTTTCTCTATGATGAAATTGGATCGCGCAAACTCGATGAGGAGTATATCGAAAAGCTTGAAAAAAAAGGTGGGGTCATGCGTCCCTTTGGCTCCACACAGGGATTTTTCAACCGCTTCCAGCTCAACTTTCGAAATCACAGAAAAACCGTCATTGTGGATGGAAAAACCGCCTTCGTGGGAGGGCATAACATAGGGGATGAGTACCTTGGCATAAGCAAAAAATTCGGTTTCTGGAGGGATACCCACCTTCGCGTGGAAGGCCCAGCCCTGCAGGGAATCCAGCTCGCCTTTGCCGCAGACTGGCACTGGGCCACCGGTGAGCTTCTTTCGCTTCGCTGGAAACCTGCAGCTTCAGACAAAGGAAACCTGACGATTCTTCCCCTGCCCACAGACCCATCACACCGTTTTGATAGCTGCTCCCTTCTCTTTGTCAACACCATCCTTACAGCACGGGAGCGCTTCTGGATGGCAACCCCCTACTTCATCCCCAACCAAGCAGTGCTTCAAGCCCTTCAAGTCGCTGCCCTAAGGGGAGTGGACGTGCGTATTCTTCTTCCCGACAACCCCGACAAATGGATTCCCTGGCTGGCCAGCCACGCTTTTCTGCAGCAGCTCGCCGGAACCGGGGTAAGCGTCTACCGCTATACACGGGGATTTATGCACCAAAAGGTGATGTTGGTGGATGAAACCCTGGCCTGCATTGGCACAGCCAACGCAGACAACCGCTCCTTTCAGCTCAACTTCGAGACCACCGTTTTAGTAAACGATGCCTCCTTCTGCCGTCAGGTTTCTCAAATGCTTGAAGAAGATATGGCAAGCTGCCGAACCATTCAGCCCGGGGCACTTCCCGGCCCTCGATTCCTTATGCGGGTTTTGATACGGGTCGCCCGCCTCTTCTCTCCCATCCTGTAAAAGCTCCAGCCAGACACATCTCATCTGCAATTATAGATAAAAGACTTGCTTGAATCAAAACAGTGGTCTATGGGTAAACTATTCATGTACCGACTAGCAAAAAAAACACACCTTGGTAGTGGCAATGACTTGATATCTATCCCGTTTTTTATGGAGGCCACATGACTCGATTGTCCATCACGCTCACCCTTGCCCTTCTTCTCCTTTTCCAGAACAGCGCTCTGGGCTGCACCAGTTTTGCCCGCCTTGTGGGAAAACCTCTTTTCGGCATGAATTTTGACTACGCTCAGTTCCCCATGAAACTCATCGTTGAAAACCACGCAAAAAGCGGGACTCGAACATTTCACCTGGCTTTTGAAAAAAAACTGGGGGATCAAACCTTTTTTGCCAACACCGCGGGAATGAACTCCCATGGCCTTTTCTATGCATGCCAAGAGCTGTACCCGCCCATCTCCCCAGATCCATCCGGCCCTGATGAGACACCGCTTTTTATGATCAACGCCATGGTAAATAAAAAGCACAACGTCATGGAAATTCAAAGGGTCCTTTCACACACGCGAGCCACGCAGATTCCGGGAGTCACATTGCACACCCTCTTTGCCGACGCGTCAGGCCGAGCCCTTATTGTGGAGCCCAGCGCTTCCAAACACCACCTCATTGAGAGTTCGCCTCAGACGCCATGGCTTATTATGGCCAACTTTCCAAACCACCTCACAAGCGATAAAAACCAAGCATCGGGCATCGGGGCCGACCGATACCGTGCCCTCCACAACGCATTGACCCAGACCCAAAACGCCTTTTCCGTTAAAGAGGCTTTCGCAGCACTCGAAGCCGCCCGCAATCGAAACCCTCTCTACCCCACCAGCTGCTCCATGGTCTTTAAGCCCCAAACCCAGGAGATCTTCCTCGCTTTTCACTGCAACTTTAACCAGATATGGAAAGTCGCACTTTCCCAGCAAAAGCTTCTAAAAATCAAAGGCAACAATGTGGGAGTCGAGCATCAGATTACAGAATCTGGTATTCTGGTCTCAACGCTTGTAAAAGAAGGCGTTCAGGAAAACCGACATCTTTAATATACCCAAGCACATTACCCGCCATAGTAGCAGGCAACCGTAAACTCTTGATTCTCCTTTTTGTAGGATTGGCACATCTGTGAGAAAAACTCTGCACTGATTCCGTAAAAGAGGCACACTTCAGGGTACTCCGATTCCACAGCCACATACGTGGCATTGGAGACCCGTTTCTCAAAAATCCCATCAAACCCCACAGGCAATTCGCTGAGCATCTTTTGGGTCTGGACGGTGGCCACCTCTTCATACTCTTCGGCCACCCCATCGGCATAGCTCTTCCACTCATCATCTTTTCTGCTGTTTCCCGGCAGCCGAATGATGGAAATCATACTGGCGCCGTTGACAAAATCGAGATGGAGATAGCCATACTTTACCCCTTCTCCATTTGGCTTCTCAAAAAGAGAAAAAGAGACGGGGCTCTCCGTATCGTTCAGGAAAAAGCCCGCCACCACAAGCACCACAATCCCCACAACGTATTTCCAAGAATCCACCCGTCACCTCGCACTTTTTCGTTAAAATCCCCCCTTTTTAAAAAACACTCATCGCAAGGCTAAACAATGAGCAAAAGACTGTCAAGGCAAGCCTATTCCCCCAAAGAGAAATGAGACAAAAGACTCTTGTGATTGTCGATAAGCAGGTAGATATACGAAAGCTCCAAATTGATCATTTCCGTATCCTCTTTTCGCAACCACTCCGAAAGCCAGGCAAAACGTAGTGCCACCATCTGCTCCACAAAAAGACGCCAGCTCATATCATCTGCAAATTCAGAAGAGCGAAGGGCACTCACAAGGGCAGGGGCCAGCCCACGAACAAGCCCTTCTGGATTTTCAATTCCGCAACACCCCACCATATTGGCCACGTCATAGAGAAGGGGTTTTTCACCAAAAAACTCCCAGTCAATTACCGCACGAATTTCATCTTTTCCTCTTTTGCCCCAAAGGATATTGACGGCGTGAACATCCCCGTGGGCAAGGGCTGTGGGAAGTAAGCCCCAGTGGGGTTTGAGCCTTTGGGAAAGCCAGCCCACCGCTTCCTGAGCAGCCTCAAATACCCTGGGGTGAAATCGAGCCATGGTCACCATCAGTGCATCGATATAGGCAAAAATATCAAAAGCCGAATCAGAGGTGAACTCTTTCGCGTCAAGGGAGAGGCGTCTCAATTTCAACAATAGTTCGGCCACAGCCGCACCTCGCCAACCATCGTAAATATAGTCTGGTTGCCTTAAAGGTTCAGCTCGTGTGTACGGGGTCAGCTGATAGTGCTGCCCCCCATAGGGCAGTAGAAAGGAACCACTGGAAAAGGCCAGCGGACCTCGCACCGGAAGCCCTGCCGCAAAGAGTCGCGCCTGAAGTCGAGCCATCTCCTCTTTTCGCAAGACCGCCCCCTTCCCGACCCGCTCCAAAATAAAACGCTCTCCTTCGACTGTTTCCACCACGCAGCGCCCCAAGCTCCTCTCCGGGCTTCCCGCCACCACAAGGTCTTTCCGCAGGCACTTTAATTCTGCACCCCAACGTTCCAAAACCGAGGCCAGTACCTCTTCCATACGACGTCTCCTTCAAAACCCAGACAAAAAAAAGACCCGGCACCCTTTGCTTCTTTTAGCCAAAGTCGTGCCGGGGTCTTAAATTGAAATGCATCCAGAAGCCAAAACCCGTGTCACACCTCTTCAGAAGAGGCTATCAGCGCGGGGCGTTTGCCCATCTCTGCATCCATCATCATCAAGGCAGGCGGGTTGTCTCCCACCATCTTTAATCGGGAGAGCACCTGCCCAACGCTCTCCTCCTCTTCCACCTGCTCGGAAACAAACCACTGCAGGAAAATCTCCGAAGCGTGGTCCATATTCTCCCGAGCCACCTTGACCAGCTGGTTGATCGATTCAGTCACCGCCACCTCATGGGCCAGGGTCTTCTCAAAAAGGGCCAGGGGAGAATCCCAAGCCGCTGGAGGGGCTGCGATGGCTTCCAGACGAATGGTTCCGCCACGCTGCTGAATGTAGTCATAAAACTTCTGCACATGGGTTAACTCTTCCAAGCCTTGGGTGTACATCCAGTGGGCAAAACCCGGAAGATTGATACTCCCCAACCACGCCGACATGGAGAAGTAGAGATAGGCAGAGTAGGTCTCCTTATTGATCTGCTCGTTAAATGCTTTTTCTACCTGTGGTTTCATCATGGTTTACTCCTTTCTCCAGTTCCCATGGAGATTGCAGTACGCTCGAACAATAACGGGTTCGGTCACACCAGCAAAAAAGGCTTCGGGTGCTTCACCGGCTGTGAGATACTTTCTGAGGACCCGGTCTCCCTCGATCACCTCAATCCAGGGTATCCAGTGCTCTTCGGTCATGGGGTGTGCCACCTCCCCCACTTTTACGAAAACACCATCTCCCATGCCCTTCACCAAGGGCACATGCTTTTCGACAGCGGCGTCCACGGTGTTCTCCTCCAGAAGGGTCATGGCCTGCCCACAGCAGCGAACCTTGGGGCCGCCCCCCTGTAACACCTCAACAATATTTCCACAGTGCTCACATCGGTAAAGTTCATTGCGTCGGATCATCGTCTCTTCTCCTCTGTTCAGGTACATTGCCGTGTTAAAAAATATTGCTTTTGTCTCACAGTAACCGTTCCGCTATTGGCGGTCTCAGGCGTCCTGCCCAGCCCACACTCTCTTTGTACAACACTCGTGCCACACCAAGAGAAAAAAAGAAGACCTTCACCACAATTGCCTGTTTTTGATAAGAAATATAAAAACACACCACGATCTTTTGCAACGCCTGCTCAAGGGGGGCAGACAAAATCCCTTCACACGTCTGTATCACGGAGACGCTCTATAGACGACACACGTGAGACATCTTAAAGGCTCCCATTGCTCACGCTAAAGGACCTCATTCAACATCCCTAAAATGCCTTGTGAAGGGATTTCACGATAGACGCCATATGCCTCTTTTCACCCTCCCCGATGTCCAGAAAAAGCTTCTTCAAGGATTTAATTTCGGTGGTTTCAGCGGCGCTTCGATAGAGGTCGTAAGCGGCATATTCAATATCCAAGGCCAGTTCAAACACGGCCAGGTCAAAGGGCAGCATGGCACTTTCCAAACGGTCCACTGCCTCGGAAAAAGGCATGCCGCCTTCGAGGATATCACCCGAAAGCCCGGCAAAAAGATCTTCAAACTCTGGAGGGTTCTCTTCTGCCTCCACCCAGAAAACATAGAGAGCCTCGGCATGGGCCGACTCAGCCAGAGAGAGGTATTCGATGGTGCGCGCCATGGGAGCATTTGGATATCGTTCCAAAACATGCCGGTAAAAATTCCATGCGCCCTTTTCCAGATCCATGGCTGCAAGAAGGGTCTGCTGCATTCCGTGCTCTAAAAGCAGGAGTTTGACCTGTGGAAAATCAGTAACGGTGTGACCTTGCCAGGCAAGAAGGCCTCCATCAAGGTTAAAAATTGGACCATGCTCTGCCATCTTGTCCGCAGCCATCAGGGCCGCCACTCGAGATCTTGCCCCGCTTCGGCAGGCGAAAATCAAATCCCGGTCAGGCGGAAAGTGAGAGAGCCTGGCCTCCAGCTGTCCCAGAGGAAGAAGCTGGGCGCCGGGAATGTGGGACTGTTCGTACTCACGGGGTTCGCGCACATCAACGAGAAGGTAATCTGTATCGCTTCTCTTTCGCATGTACTGCTCAAATACCGATGGACTCACATCTTGAAATAGCTGACTCATGGGACCTCCCGATTTGGATATGAATTCAGAAAGGATCGATAGGTCGAATCTTGAAGGCTCCACTACGTCCAAGCGTATTACTCGTGTGGGGGAATTTTTTTTGTCTTTGCCTCTTCAGGAGCCTGCGGTAATGTATCAAAAAATCGCCAGGTTGCACCAGGGATAATTCGAGCACCCTTTTTATTGGTCACATAGGAGAGGCACCACTTAAGAAAAACCGACATGCGGTTGTTAAAACCGGTGATAAAGTAGATGTGCACCAGAAGCCAGGTAAGCCATGCGATAAAGCCCTGAAGCCTCAAAAAGCCCAGGTCCACGATGGCCCGACTCCTCCCGATGGTGGCCATCTGCCCCTTGTCCACATAATCAAAGGGCTCTCTTGGCTCTCCGTCAAAGGATCGCAAAATATTTTTGGCGATGTTCTCACCTTGTTGAATGGCCACCGGAGAGAGACAGGGAAGTACCTTGCCCGAGGCACCGGTAAAAGCAGCCTGATCACCAGCCACATAGACATGGGGAACATCTGGAATGTTGAGATAAGCATCCACCACAATGCGTCCCTGAGGCCCCAATTCCACGCCCAATCTTTGATTCAGTGGTGTGGCAGAAATTCCCGCTGCCCAAAGCACCGTCATGGCTTCAATTTTATCACCGGCCACCTCAATGCCCTTTTCGGTGATGGAAGAGACCGAACTCTTCGTCCAGACCTGAACCCCCAAATTTTCCAAATCCCTTGTTGCTCGACTGCTCTGCTTGCGGGGAAACGAGGAGAGAATGCGATCTCCGGATTCCACCAGAATAATGCGGGTCAGCTTGGGGTCGATATTGCGAAAATCCCGCGAAAGGGTGTAACGACTCATCTCACCGATGGCTCCGGCAAGCTCCACCCCTGTGGGCCCGCCTCCCACCACCACAAACGTAAGCGCCCTTCGTTTTATTGCCTCGTCATCTTCCCGTTCTGCGGTTTCAAAAGCACTTAAAATACGGCGGCGAATCTCGGCAGCCTGCTCCAGGGTTTTAAGACCCGGTGCATGGGATTCCCACTCTTCCTTTCCAAAGTAGGCATGCTGCACACCGCAGGCGAGAATCAGATCATCGTAAGGGTGACACCCAAAGTCGGTGCACACCAACTTCTTTTGAAAGTCGATGGTCTCCACCTCGCCGTGAAGTACCTTGATGTTTGAAAACCCGGAGAGAATGTTTCGAATGGGCACCGCAATGTCTGACTCGCTTAAACCGGCTGTGGCCACCTGATAGAGAAGCGGCTGAAACAAATGGTGGTTGGCCCGATCGATAAGGGTCACCTCCACATCTTCTCGCCCACCCAGCACCTTGGCGGCTTTCAATCCGGCAAAACCACCGCCTACAATGATCACTTTTTTTCCCATACGCCTGCACCGCCTCTTTGCATCATTCATCGGGTTGTTGTTCCAAAACATCAGAAGAAAAAAGCGCCCTTACCCTCATCTCAGCTCGATAAAAGAGGGCAGGTGCGCCTTTCAATCTATCAGATCGTCTTTACCCAATACAGGGGATCTATTGCACATTTAACTGACCTTTCAGCCAGCGTTTGATGTGAGGATCCAGCTCATAAACCCCTCGGTGATTGCCGATGGATTTCATAAACGCCTTCTCCATGTCGGCGGGCATGCGAAAGGATGCAATCTCCTCCATGTCAAAACCGGTCCGCCGAATCAGCACAATCACCGGATGCTCGCCCCAGGTATTTACCGCAAAGTAGGTGGACACCTCGTCACTGGCAAGGCCCCTCTGCTGATCATCACAATACCAGCCCGCGCCCCACTCCAGATGACGGCCCACGGCCACGGCAGGATTTAAATTCCAGTCCACGGTGTTGATGAGGGAGATATCCTTTTTCAAATCATCCAAACGTTTCATGCGCGCCTCCTTCTGTGATGGCTGCTTATTCTACGCCGGTATGCCTTCTTTTCCGACGGGATCGATTTTTTTAAAAACCGGTTCACATTGAAGGGCGACTCCCCACCCTCACACAGAAGATATTACAAAAGGCATGCCAACCCGTACCACGCATTATTTCTTCAAAAAATCAACACGATACCCAAAACCCGCCATCACCACCTTACCCCATAGCAAGACACCCTTGTCTCAATTTATCTTGAGACACCTGTTTTTCGAAGATGCGCTACCCGTTCTGCAATGCGCCCATGCTCGCCCCTTTCAACCAATGAGAGGAAGGGAGCCTCTGGAAGAAAAAGCGCCTTCCCCTCAAAAAGAGAAGCCTTCACCATTCGGTGCACTTTTAGAGGAAGAAGAGCCTCAAGGGGAGGCATCTCCCGCCCCTCACCCTTGGCCATCAAAGCCGCCTCCATGGCAAGATGAAAAAGCTTTCGGTGATTCGGAATATCGAGACGTCCTGCCACCCCAAACCATCGGGCGGCCTCATACTCCTCTTCGGCCACCACGGCAAACCAGGCCGCCACCTCTGCCACACAAATATCCTTCCAAGGGTTCTCCCCTGCCACCCCAACCACGTCGCACACCGGAGTCTCGGGTGAAAAAGCCCCATCCTCAATCAGCTCAAATAACGCTTCAGCCTCACTCTTTCTAAGGGTGTCAAGCCCCAAAAGCCCACGTCTCAACATCACCTGACGCCCTCGACTCTCCCAAACAAGCTCTTCCACCGGATAAATCTCTGAGAGTCCAGGTACCACCACGCGGCAACAGGGCATGCCCAGATGATCGCCTTCCCAAACATAAAGATCTTTTCCCTCGTCTTTCATCACAGACAAAAGCTGCGCGTACTCAGCGTTGCGATCCATGGGCTCTTCGCCCCACCGCACAAAAGGAAAATCGGGCTTATCTCCTAAAAAATCCCAGTGAAGAAGGCCAGATGAGTCCACAAAGTGATCCTCCACATTGCCGGAGGAGGCCACCAAAACGTCGTCCATGGTGGGAAAGGGGAAGCCTTTGATCTCATCACGGCCCTGAAGCAGTTCGGTAAAGGTACGGGAAAAGGCCACAGCAAAAGAGGGATGGGCACCAAATGAGGCAAACACCCCACCATCTTCAGGGTTGATGGCCACCACGCACACCACGGGAAACCGGCCGCCCAGCGAAGCATCTTTTACTCGAATGCGAAGCCCTCGAGCCTCAAGAGCCTTCATCCCTTCGACCACCAGAGGAAATCGATCCAAAACCTCCAGTGGAAGATCGGGCAAGCAAAACCCTCGCGTAATGATGCGCTCTTTCACGTAGCGTTCAACAACCTCTGAAAGGGCCTGAACTTTTGCCTCCAAGGGCGTGTTTCCAGCGGCCATCCCGTTTGAGACATAGAGATTCTCCAAAATGGACACGGGAAAGAGGACTCGCTGGCCCCCAGCATCCAAAAAGGGCAAGCAGACGATGCCGTGTTCTCCCCCGGTATTAAAATCAACAAGATGCTCAAAGGTGAGCTCAGCTTCAGGATCGTAGAGATCCCAGAGCTCAGGCTTTAATGCCATTTCGCGGGCCGCTTCAATGTCTTTAAGCCACACCTCATCCGGAGAGTACGCATGGCTTTTTTCAGGGTCTTTCAAAGGGAGAAAAAGATCTGAAATCAGATAACCCGTGGTGAGACGCTCAAAAAACTCACCATAGGCGCTGGCAAGAGCGGCATCGCGGCTTGTCCCTTTGCCATTGGTAAAAAGCCCAGAACACCCTGAAAGGGCAAGATTGACTGACCAGACCCCCTTCACAGGATTCAGCCAGGCCCTCTCATCCACCTCAACGCCCAGATCCAGAAGCCTTGCCCTCAACGTCGTGATGGTTTCGTCAAATGGCGCGTCTTTTCCCTGGGGCAAAGCCGTTGCAGCGTTGCTCATGGTCACACTCCTTCCAGCAAGGTGTACTGGATTTTGGTCTCAACCTTCTTAAAGTTTATGGGCTCCCCCATAAAAAAAAGGGCCGCCACGGCCCATATCAAAACTCTCACCATTTGCTCCTTGATCTTTTGAGGAAACCGAGTATGTAGTCCTCGGGGTATTGGTGTTCACACCATCGCCTTATGGCCCCAATAATAGTGTGTTACCCATACGGGTCACACAAAGCATTTCAAAGCCAACCGCAAGGTAAAAAGTCGAGGCCTTACCGCACGGTCCAAAGCAGAGCTTTATACGACAGACCGACTTTCGCCATGCCATCAAAAGTGAGTCTCAATAAAACATGTCCCAGCCCACCACCATCTACCTTGTCCGCCACGGCCAGACGCTTTGGAACATCGAAAAACGATTTCAGGGTCATTCCGACTCCCCCTTAACCGAAACCGGCCGAAACCAGGCGATCGGTGCCGGCCAAAAGCTTGCAGACCGCCCAATCTCCCACGCTTACGCCAGCCCCTCTCCCCGTACCATGGAGACCGCACGTCTGGTTTTGGGCAAGAGAAACCTCACCATCACCCAAGAACCAAGACTCCGTGAGATCTACTTGGGTCCTCTCGAAGGGGTCACGTACGACGATGCCCTTAAAAGCCACCCAAAAGCGGCAAAGGCTTTTTGGGAGCGCCCCCACCTCTTTAACGTCGAGGGTGCCGAAAACGCCCAACAGGTGCAGACGCGTGTGGTGGAAAGTCTGGGCGAAATAGCCAAGGCCCATCCCGGAGAGTCTCTTCTCGTGGTCTCCCACGGCGTGGCCATCAAAACCGCCCTGGCCTGGTTTATGGGCCACGACATCTCAAAACTTCATGAAGTGGCCCTGCCAGAAAATGGAAGTATCACCACGTTGACGCTCTCCAATGGAAGCTGGAATGTTCAGAGATAACCCACTCGCCAAAAGGAAAACGCAAAACAGCTAAGACAGCATCGAAAGGCTTTGGACTATCGCCTCACGCCCTCTGAAACGAGTGCCACCGACCGTGCATCTAAACACCCAAGTGGCACATTTTTCGCAGGATTTTTTGACGTGCAATCGGTTTTTACGAACCCAACCAAGGAGCCTTTCACCATGAAGTGTATTATTTATAGCATACTCCTCTTTTTCTTCTCCACAGTATGCTACGCCAACAACATCTGGCATGAAAGTATTTTCACGCCAGAAAGCCAAACCGTTTACCATATTGTAGACAATGAACGGTTTCGTCTTGACCTCACACACACCCGCGGTCAATTTCGAGATGTCACGATAAATCTGGACAACACCCTCTTTGGAAGAGCCCATAAAATCGAAAATGTGGATCTTACCGCACAGATCAAATCCGCATGGACTCAAGGGTATTCGGGCCAAGGCATCAACATCGGTGTGGTCGATTACTTCTACATCCCCAGCTGGTACTTGCCGGTCAATATCAACAACGTCAACACGGCAGATGTAAGGGGCACTTACAGCAACATTCGACTCGATATCTCTAGCAAAATATACGATTTCGAGTACTCCTCAGATACTCTCTCCCGAACGGCTAACCCATCCTCCAGCCTCGACCGAAACTGGTCCAAACAGATGCACCACGGCGATATATCCAAGCATATTGCAGGGGGAAAACACGAAGACAGTGGCGGCACCCTTATGCTGGGAATCGCCAAAGATGCCAATATATTCCACCTCGACCTATTCCCACGCGACCACACCCAACTGAACTCGCAATACTATAACAACCGTTTCGACTTCATCTATTATAGCTACTTCTTAATCAACCCTCCGTCAGGCCCGCTTCGCACCATGGGCAATCGCTACCGAAGCATGGACCAATCCGGCACCTATCCCCAAGGCCACCTTCCGGTCTATGTGATCTCTGGTGGAAACGAGCATGGAAACTCGGCAACTTACGCAGGCATCTCGCAAAGAGTCCCATTCAATTCCAATTACTACAGCACAGAGATGGCCCTGAGCAGTGATACCTTTGACGGACGGCCCTTCTCCGATTACCTCCTCATTGCAGGAGGGGTTGTCAGCACCGGAGAAACCACCTATGCGCCGGCAGGAAACATGCCCGGAGAAGTGACAGAACTTCAAAACCGTTGGATCGTGGCCCCATACGCTTTCCAGACAGACGCCTCCATCCGCCCAGGCGTTTCGGACATCCGGGGGACCTCTTTTTCAGCCCCGTACATCACTGGTATTGCAGCCATTGTAAACAGCAAATTTCCCGAGCTCTCTCCCGTGGATGTGGCAGGCATTCTACTGAATACCACACGAGATCTGGGTGCACCGGGGACCGATCCTGTCTATGGACGAGGGATGGTGGACCTCGCCAACGCCCTTTCACCTCAATAGGCATTCCCACACACATTGCAAGGTGTGTGGGAATGCACCGAAACCCTGGTCTGTTAACACCGAGTCACTGTATTTGCCCATCTATAGATGGCGTTGGCCCCTTAGGTTATCAAAATGAAAGTCCGCCACAGCGCAGCTCTCATTTTGACAACAGGCCCCAGCGCCGCCATCACGACCCACACGCAGCGCCCTCACTTTGGCATATCATCCCTTGTTTTCAATCTCTTTTACCTCAGGGGTGTTTGCCGCAATACCAGCATGCAGAAGAGGTCTCAGTTTGGCCACCAAACGAGCAAAGGCCTCTTTTTCAGAATCGGGAATTGATTTCTCGCGAGTTACTTTAACCTTCACCGGGTTGATGGGTTTTCCCCACTGTTTCATGCGAAAGCAAAGATGTGGGCCTGTGGCAAGGCCCGTCTGGCCCACATAACCGATCACCTGGCCTTGCTCCACTTTTTTCCCGCGCTTCATGCCTCGAGCAAAGCGAGACATATGCAGATAGCCGCTTTGGTACCCATTGGCGTGGGTGATAAAGATGTGTTTTCCAGAGCCCCTGTTGGTGGCCACCACGCGAAGGGTTCCGTTTCCAATAGCATGGATGGGGGTGCCCACCGGAGCGGCATAGTCCACACCATAATGGGGCCTGTACTTTTTCAAAATGGGATGCCAGCGTTTTAAAGAGTAGCCAGAAGAGATGCGGGTAAAAGCCACTGGAGATTTAAGAAAGGCATGTTTTAAATTTCTTCCGTCACGGGAGTAGTAACCGACTTTTCCGCTGCACTCCATGCGAAAGGCGTCGTAGGTGCAGCCTTGATTGGTAAACTCTGCGGCCAAAATATGGCCATACCCTTTGAATTTCCCTTGAGTGAAGCGCTTTTCCACCAAAACAGAAAAGGTATCGCCCACCCTTAAATCCCGTACAAAGTCGATTTCCCAACCAAAAAGGTTACCAAGGCGAACCGCGAGTATGGACGACTCCCCGGCCTCCTGCATGGCCGCATACAAAGAACCCTTCACCTCACCTCGTACCAACACCTCTTTCACATCGTAGGTAAAGGCCTTGATGGGGGCCGGAAAATCCTCTTTTCCGCGAACAACCTCCAGGTAACGATTCGAATCAATGGCATACTCAAACCGATGGAAATCTTCATCAAGGGTCGCCACTTTATAAGGCTTTCCCACCCGCATTCGAGTCAGCCGAAAAACAGGACGACAGGCTTTGGCCAAGGCGTGAATCTCTTGTGGAGAGAGCCACGGTTTCAACAGTGAAGCCGCACTGTTGCCCGCCGCCACCACACCGCATGCAAGGGTCTCCTCGGGTTTGGGCGGTGCCTCTGCAAGCTTGGTTTCTATCTTTTTTTCAGGGGGACACGTAGGCTCGGCTATCTCGGGTGCATCACTGCACGCCAAAAAAAAGATCGCCACAAAAAGACAAAGAAGGGAGGTCAGGTGTGTGTATTTCATCAATTCCAGATTGAGCGTCTGTAAGGTTTGTATCTCTCAGGGCGGCTGGAGCATGGAAACGAAAAGGGAGGCCATGCAATCTCATCCATAGAAAAACGGCTTAAACACGCTCCGTTGCATAACCTAAGTGAGATCAAAAAAGTCGATACCCCGACGTAGCATCCATAACATTGTGGAAAAAAATAGGGCGAGGCTACAAATGCTACAGGTCAAACTCTCTGCCAAGCCATCGATGCTTTACCACCAGGTTAAAAGTGCCGATCACCTGCTCGACGTACCACGTTCCACAACCCCCTGTCAAACAGGCCAATTTTGCCTCAGACATAAAAAAACCGCAGATCACTCTGAATCTGCGGTTCTCTTTATCGGGTACATTCCACCTCTTTTTTTTGGCCACCATCGCGTACAGCGTTTTGATTTAAAGGGCAAAGCAGCTCACAATCGCATTCATCTCCTTATCTGCCTTTTGCATACAGGCGGCATACTTCTTGCTTCGCTCTTTTGAGATGCAATCACACCCCACCCTCTACTCAGGAGTTTTCCCCATGAAATATATTATTTATAGCATACTCCTCTTTTTTCTTTCCACAGTATGCTACGCCAACAACATCTGGCGTGAAACTATTTTAACGCCTGAAAGCCAAACCGTATACCACCTTGTAGACAATGAACGCTTTCGCCTTGACCTCACACACACCCGCGGTCAATTTCGAGATGTCACAATCAATCTGGACAACACTCTCTTTGGAAGAGCCCATAAAATCGGAAACGTTGATCTTACCGCACAGATCAAATCCGCATGGACTCAAGGGTATTCGGGCCAAGGCATCACCATCGGTGTGGTCGATTACTTCTACATCCCCAACTCATACTCATCGATCATCCTAAACAACGTAAACACCTCAGATGAAAGGGGCTCATACAGAAGCTACAGATTCGATATCACGGGTACGGCATACGAGTACCAGGCTTCGAGGAACCTCCTCTTTCGAGGAGCTGACCCCACCTCCCACACCAACCCAAACTGGTCCAAGCGGATGCATCACGGCAGCATGGCCATACATATTGCCGGAGGAAAACATGAAGACAATGGCGGTACCCTCATGCCGGGAATCGCCAAAGATGCCAACCTAATTGAAATCGATCTCTACCCACACCCAAGCGAATATGCCCAACGGGAATCACAATACTATCGCAACCGTTTCGACTTCATCAATTTAAGCTTCGGCAGAATTACCGCACCACTTACCCCCCTTAACGTGATGACCCCACGCTACCGAAATATGGATCAATCGGGTACCTATCCTCAAGGTCACCTTCCGGTCTTTGTGATCGCCGCAGGCAATGAAGACACATCCGCAACCTATGCCGACATCGCCGCAAGAACCCCCTTCAACTCCAACTACTTTTCCACGGAAATGGCTCTAAGCAGCGCAACCTTTGACGGGCGCCCCTTCTCTGACTATCTCCTCATCGCAGGGGGCGTTGTTCGAACCGGAGAGACCACCTATGCGCCGGATGGAAACATGCCAGGCGAAGTGACAGAACTCCAAAACCGCTGGATCGTGGCCCCTTTTGTTTTCCAGACAGACGCCATCATCTCCGGATCCAGGTCGTACATCGACGGAACCTCTTATTCCGCCCCATACATCTCCGGTATCGCGGCCATTGTGAACAGCAAGTTTCCCGAGCTCTCTCCCGCGGATGTGGCGGGGGTTCTGCTGAACACCACACGGGACCTAGGCGCACCAGGCACCGACCCTGTTTATGGTCGAGGGATGGTGGATCTCGCCAACGCCCTTTCGCCTCAATAGGCTTTCACACACGTCCTTCACAGAAGGCGTGTGTGGCGCTCTAAGTGTTCTTTACAGCAAAACTTTTAACATTTTGATCTTGTCTATAAAAACGTGTGCCGCCCACAGCTCTCATTTTGAGAGCAAGCAGCAAACCCAACGGTATCCATCTCCATCCACACCAAAAGCCCACTCATTTCAAAGGGTAAACCGGCTCGTCATCGCTTTCAGCTCATCGGCCAGGGTGTTCATCTCACCGGCACACCGGGAGAGTACCTCTGTACTTCCATGAATCTCACGGGCTGAATCGTTCACCCCTGCAATGTCCCGAGCAATGGCAGAGATGGTGGCAGAGTTCTCACCCACCTGATGGCTCACATCGCCAACCTTGGAAGAGGCCACATCGATATTTCCCGCAATCTCACTGGTTGAGATCGCCTGCTCCTCCATGGCAGACGCGATCACCGAAATGATCTCTTCCAGCTGTCCCACAACCTTTGAAACCTTACCGATCTCGAAAACGGTGGATTCAATCTGGGATTGCACGTCGCTTACCTGATGATGGATTTTTTCGGTGGCGGTGGAGGTCTCGCCGGCCAGATCCTTAATCTCACTGGCCACCACAGCAAACCCTCGGCCCGCCTCTCCGGCCCGAGCCGCTTCAATGGTGGCATTAAGCGCCAAAAGGTTGATCTGCTGAGAAATGCCTGAAATGGTTTCTGAGATGGTTCCGATCTCATGGGCCGACTGGCCCAATGCCCCCACCTTTTCGGTGGCACTTTTGGTCCCGGCAACCGCTGTATCGGTAATATCCTTGGCTGTGCCAGCGCTTTTTCCAATCTCTTCAATGGTGGACGCCATCTGCCCGGCAGCCGAGGCCACCGATGCAATATTTTGAGCCGCCTCCTCCACGGAAGAGGCCACAAAGGCGATGCCCGTGTTCATCTCTTCGGCTGCGGAAGACACCGCCTCAGACCTCTCAGAGGTATCTTCCGCTCCAGACTTCACCTGAGACGACACCGCAGACAACTCTGTGGAAGACCCGGCCAGCTTCTGCACACCGCCATTGATTTGATCCATCATGCCATGAAGACTTTTCACCACTGTATTCAGCGCTCGCGCCAAATCGCCAATTTCATCTTTTCGGGCATCATCCAAAGAACTCGAGAGATCCCCCTTGGCAATGCCCTGGGAAAAGAGAATACCCTGCCCCAAAGACGAGGTGACCGCCGAGCTCATGCGAAGCCCAAAGAGCACCGAAAGCAGAAGGGCCAGCGTCATGATCACGTAGTTCATCCTCTGAATACGGCTGTAAAGGTGCTGCCCGTCCACTCCCATCTGCCGCGTGTCGGCTTCCAAAGCCTCGGTCACTTGATCCAACAAATGGAGGGCCTGGGTTTGCTTCTCCCAGCAGATCCCACGGGCCATGGTGTTGAGCTCACGGTTGATGGTCACCGCACGATCCACTTGGGCACCAATTTTTTCAAACGCCTCTGAAATGCTTCTCTGGGTAGAAAGAAGGTCTGACTGGTAGATAGTGGCTGCCTGAGGCCGAAAGCCCCGCTCCAGAAAAGAGTCCATTTGTGTGAGGTACCGCTCCAAAAGTGCGCTTTCCACCTCAATGCCCATGAGCTCCTCTTCGATAACCGCATTGGATAATTTGTAAACCTGTCCCCATGAGCTCAAAGAAGTGGCCACCGCCGCCCAGTCTGTACCGTCGGGCTCCTCAAGATTGTAGATGCGCCCCCCCATGCGTGCAATAGCTGCGTCAAAGGCACTTTTGGCCTTTAAGGTCGCGGCATGAACGGGAAGAGGGTTCAATATTCCTGTGGCTTCCATCTCTTTGAGCTTGGCAAAAAAATCAGCATTCACCGTCTCCCATTGGGCAAAAGCCTCACGGCAAGCCTGCCACACAGCCTCGACCTTCGGTGACCGAGACATCGCCTCAAAAGCTTCACTCTCCTTTCTGTAGCGGGTCTTAATGGCTTCAATCTGCCCATACTCCGATGCAAGGGTTTCGGCATCAAGGTAAGCGCTTAAAAGGCCCCGTTGGGACTGGACAAACTGATTGGCAAGGTCCCGCATATCTGCCAGACTCTCAATGGCCGGAATAGACTCGCCAGAGCTCTTCTGCAGGTATAAGCCGATGGTGGATGTGGCGTATCGCCCGAACAATCCCATCACCACCGCCGCCATGGAGACAACAAGAAAGCTCCCCACCATCTTTTTCTTTAAAGACACATCAGCCACTCTCACCATAAACCCAAAGCCCCTCCTCAGCATAAATCTACCCAATCACGCCTTGCAAAAAAACACTCACAAAGAGACACCGCTTTTACAATGAATCATACATTGTATTCGTCACGTTACCCTTAAATCTTTACGAATTTCTCTTAAGTGTACCATACACTCTATCAAGATCATCTATGCTGTATAAAAAACATTGACACCAATAGCGGCCACACATACACATTAAGTATGGCTCAAAGGAGGGCATATGCGCCTTGATTTTCAAAAAAGTATCGTAACCCTTCTTCTTTTTTTCATGATGGGTTGTGGTGCAGCCGACACCCCTTCAGAACCCATGGCCATCAATGGAAAGGTGGATGCTCTGGGCAATCCCGGCCATGCTGTGGTCGTGCTTACCCGCCACAGCGACATCCACCGCGTGCTACAAAAAGGCGACGGAGTGGTCTCCATGGTTACGACCGATCTCCATGGAAACTTCTCCATGGACCTGAAAGAGTCGGGGCTTACCCCCGGAGACACCGTCTACCTCAGTGCTTTTATTCCATCATCCACCGATCACCCCTTTCTTCCCAGCAAAGGGGATCCCATCGGGATCTACACCCATCCCCAAACGCATTTCCCCGACCTCACCCTTGATTCTCAAGGAAAAAAAGGAATTCTCATTCTCCTCAACCGCACCATGAACGATACCCAAGCTCAGGTTTGCGGGTCCATAGACACACCGAGTGGTGGAAACCTTATTTTATTGGCCCACCAGGGACCCCTTGTCTCCAACACTTTTTCAGAAGTAGACCCCACACGCATCATCGGATTTGCTCAAGTCAAGGCAACACCGCCTCAGACCCCCTTTTCCATGGACATTCTCCCAGTGGCCCCCACCCCACCCATCCCCAATGTGGTTGTGATTGCCCTACAAGACAAAAATGGAAACGGCACGGCAGATGCCGGTGATGCACTGGGGTTTGCCGTAAATCCTCAAACCAATGTTCCCGTTGCTCTCACCCTCACATCTGGTGAGAACCCTGCAATCCACCTCAAACTGTGCCTCACCCTTCCGGCCCCTTCATCTGAAACCCTTCTTCTCTCCGGAGCCATCATCAACACCTCGCACGCCCAAGGGCCAATCTGGATAATTGCAGCCAAAGGAGGCAATCCGACTCACCTTCTTGAGTCCCCTTACGAAAACCTCCTTGCCTTTCGAAGGCTCTCTTCCACATCCGCCGATTTTCTCTTTGATCTTGGGGAGGCGGGATGTCATGCGGGTGATGTGGCCAGCCTGATCTGTCTGGCCCAGAACGCCCAAGCCCCTTCTCCATTTCCCCTGCCTGCTTTTGGCGACACCCTGGGTTGGTACCAAAATCCCGGAGCCCTTTCGGCAAAAATAGTCAGCTCAAAAGAGGGGGTTTCAAATCTCGATTTTCAAGCAACGCACCCCCTTTATGACGGCAGCTGTCAGCTCTCCGGAACCCTTCCTGACCATGAGCAAGAAGTCTCCCTCATTCTTCACAGGGAAGAGCCCGCCTCCTCTGACTTCTCGGCCCTTGATATGCGCCCCATCAGTGGGATGATCCAAATTCCTCAAGAAGAGACTACCTTCTCATTCAAGGTCCAAGCCCTGGGAGCTCCCTTCCCTTTTCCCAACGCTTACCTCATGGGCTTGGAAGACCGCGACCAAAACGGCAGCGCTTCGCCCGGAGATCGTATCGCCATGGCCCTTGAGGGAAGAATCCCTCGAAGCTTCTCTCTTTCAAATCAAGACCAGATCACCGATATTTCCCTCTCCTTTATCATGGAAGTCCAAGCCCCCACTGGCCCAAATGCCCGTCTTTCAGGCGCGCTTACCGTAAAAGAGCTCTCACCCAAACAGACCAGCTGGGTTGTTGTGGCCAAAGCAGGTGACTTGTCCGAGATTTTCGAAAACCCCATGAAGTCTATTCTCTGGTTTCAAAAGCTCACCCAAGAGATGATCGACGCCAAAAGCTACAGCCTGCCCCTGTCTAAAATGGCGGTGGTACCCCAAGACAAAGTGGTAGTTTTTGGGGTCACCAAAAGAGACGGCCAGGGCTTTCCCATTCCCGAACCAGGGGACGCCGTCGGCATTGTGATTCCCCAAGGCTCCTTTTTCCCCACCATCACCATCGGCTCAGAAGACATCACAGACCTAAATCTTTCCATTGAGTTGGATGTCCAAAACTACCAGGCCAACGTCAGCGGTACCGTAAAAAATTACATCTCTTTCATTCCTCATAACGGCCCCACGACGGTAGTGATTTACCCAGAAGAACTCAATCACCCCACCCAGCTGGACCCGGCCAAAACCTTAGGGCTCACTCGAATCGAAAAAAACAGCGAAAGTGTTGACTTTTCCATCGGCATTCTCCCCTATGGCCCCGCCCCCCCCTTTGATGCTTGGGTCTATGCCTGGGTGGATGAAAATCAAAACAGTCAAGCGGACTCAGGTGATGCGGCAGGACGATCAAAAAGAATCATCATCACAAGTCAAAGCTCCCACATGGTTACCATCCTTGTTGCAGGAATTTGACAGGATGGTAACCCCTCATCTTCACATCTAAAAATCATTGCCAACACTCCCTTTCTCCTGCTAATCAATCACCAAATATGCTGATACAAATTATAGAAAAATCCCCATGAGCCTGTCCTTTTCAGATAAAGTCTACGATAAGACCACACAGTATTTCTAAAGAAATGCTACGTTTGATTGGCTTACGGGTGAGCTTAAAAATTCGCCGAAAATTCTCGCCGACCAATGGTGTTTTGGTGCCTTGATGGCGCAACAGAAAAAAGGGGGGCCTCTGCACACAAGGAGAACAATGGATGGATAAAAAACTCAATCTTCTTTTCCTCTGCACCGGCAACTCCTGCCGAAGTCAGATGGCTGAGGGGTGGACCCGGCATCTAAAAGGCGAAGAGATCAACGTCTTTTCCGCAGGGGTCGAGACCCACGGACTCAATCCCAATGCGGTGAAGGTAATGGGTGAAGTGGGTGTGGATATCTCAAAACAAAAGTCCCAGCACATTGACGAGTTCAAAGAGACCCACCTGGATGTGGTGGTGACGGTGTGTGGCCACGCCCATGAAACCTGCCCCCTGTTCCCCGAGGGTGCAAAGGTGGTCCACGCGGGATTCGACGATCCTCCCAAAATGGCCATCGGGTTTAAAAGCGAAGAGGAGAAACTTGGCTGCTACCGAAAGGTGCGTGATGAAATCCGCGCCTTTGTAGAGAGCCTTCCCGCTGCCCTCGGTCTTTAGAAAGCGCGTCATCCATTAAAAGCTACCTTTACTGGATGACGCAAAAAAACGTGCTTCAAACCGCCCCGCAGATCTCCCGGCTCATTCGATATCCCACCCCGTAAACGGCCTCAACCACCTGAACACCGGGCAAAACATCCGCAAATTTTCGGCGAAGGTTTTTGATATGAGAGTCAATGGTCCGATCGTACCCCTCGTACTGATACCCCTGGACCATATTGAGAAGATCACTTCGGGTGAAAACGCGTTCTGGGCTTCCCATAAACGCTTTAAGAAGGCCGAACTCACTGGGTGTCAGATGAAGCTCTTCCTTGTTTACCTCCACCCTAAACTGAGTTGGAAAGAGACGCAGAGGCCCCCGGGTGAGAGGCCTGTTTGAAAGAGCCGAGCGCTCTGTTCGACGCAACACCGCCTTAACCCGGGCCACCACTTCACGGGGGCTAAAAGGCTTGCAGATGTAATCGTCTGCCCCCAGCTCAAGGCCCACAAGACGATCGGCTTCATCCACCCGGGCCGTCAGCATAATGATGGGCAGCTCCGAGCTTTTTCGAACCTGGCGGCACACCTCGACCCCGTCCATTCCCGGGAGCATCAGATCCAGAAGCATCAGGTCTGCGGAATGCGTCTCCAGCCATTCCAGCACCTCATCGCCTCGAACAAGGGTCGCCACGCTGTAGCCAGCACGCATCAAATAATCCCGTAAAATGGAGCTGAGTTTCACCTCATCTTCCACCACAAGTATCGTTCCCAAAACCGCAAGCCCTCCCTGCTGTGTCATCTTTGGCTCTGCACCAAAGGAAACCCAACCACAATGGCAAGTCCTCCTTTCTCTCCGTGCTTTGCCACCATATCCCCGCCATGGGCTTGAGCAATGGCCCGACAAATCGCAAGGCCCAGCCCACTTCCTCCGGTCTCTCTGCTTCTGGCTCGATCCGCTCGAAACAGGCGATCAAACAGACGGGGCAGGTCTTCATCCAAAACCCCGGGCCCATCGTCTTCGATACACACCTCAAGGGTGTCAGACTCCGCACACGCCTTCAATCGAAGCACGCCTCCGGGGTTGCCGTAAGCCAGTGCGTTATCCAGCAGGTTGTTAAAAAGCTGAGCCAACGCCTTCCGGCTGCCCACGATAGGCAGGGGATCTTTCGAAAAATTTCGGTAAATACGCACTCCTTTTCGCTCAAAGGCCGGCCCGTACATATCCAAAACCGAATTCAAAACAGAGACTGGCTCCACCCTCTCTCTGGAGAGCCCTTGCGTATCACAATCCGCCATGGACAACGCATGCAAATCATTCACCAGGCCCACCAAGCGCACCACCTCGCCATGAAGGGAGTCCAGTGCCTGTGGGGTCATGGGCCGCACCCCATCCTGCATCGCCTCCAGCTCTCCTCGAATAATGGCCAGCGGGGTTCTCAATTCGTGGGAGATATCGGTAAGCCACTGCACCTGCAAAGATTTGGCCCGTTCCAGCTGCTCTGCCATGGCGTTGAAATCGTGCAAGAGCGCCCCCAACTCGCCACCACCTTTGACCTGGGTGCGCACACTCAGGTTCATATCCGCAATGGCGCGGGCTCCACGGGTCAACTCCTCCAAAGGCACCAAAAGGTGGCGCGAAAGAAAATAGGAGGCCACCAAAGAGATCACAAGAATGCCAATCCCCACACTTAAAAGAATCCAGAGATCGGATGAGCCGTCGTACTCCACCAGATCAAAAAGCACCGAAAACGCACGAAGCCCCAGGTATCCCACCACTTCATCTTGAAAATAGAGGGGGGTGCAGAGGTACTCTTCCTTCATACCGGCAGAACCGGCCAGGTGATTGCCGTCCGTCTCCAAAAGCGCCATAACGCTTGGAAAAATGTAGCGCTGGGATTCGCTCAACACGTTGCGGTAAAGATCGGTCTGTGGAAAGGTAACCGAGACAAACCGCTCCCAATTCTCTGGTTCCTCCAGGGTTCCCCATTTGCCCTGGCTGGCATAGACCGCCTCAAGGGCGCTTGAAAAACGGATCATCCTTGAGAAAAAACGCTGCCCAAACTGCGCTCTGGAGTGGGAATGGATCAAATATTGCGCCGTACACTGCACCCCCACCAGAGTCACCACAGCCGAAAGCACCATGGCGAGAAAAACTTTATGTGAAAGCTTCAGGTTAAATCGTTTCATCCCTGCACCTGCTAAAGCCCCAATGAAAAGGTTTTTTTAAGGAGCTTTTTTTTAAAAAAACGACTCGCCAAAGGCGAGCCGAACACTCTTTCTGTAATGCAGATCATCTGCAAATTCAAACAATGGCTATGGGCTTCACCCCTTTCCCATCATTTCTCCACATTTCCTCCACAATAGACTGTTATCGTATATTCCGACGAGGTCACCCCCCCCACCGACCTCAACGGGATACGGGCGGTAAAGATGGCCACCACCCTCTCCGCCGCCCGTTCCCTCCTTTCAATGGTGTATGCCTCACGATCCGCCATGATTTAAACCTGATTCCCCACACCTTCTTCAAACTTTCTCCACATTGACATGTTATTGTCTATGTTACAAAAACCCAGCGCGTGGGTTAAAGCACAGTGGAAAACCGTCCCTTTAAAAATTTCCGCACGTGCAGGCGAACACAAAAAAAGCTCCTTACATGGCCTCTGGCCGTGTAAGGAGCTTTTTTTTTAATGGTTCCGCAAAAAAGTCTGTTTCACCATCGTGCTCCAGAGCATTCTGTATGCCAGCTTTGCTGCCGAAACATCGACTTCTTAACGAGTTAATCAGGCGGCATCTTAGTAGCGGTCGTAGCCACCGCCTTGTCTGCCTCTGTCACCACCTCCGCCGTGATTTCCTCCACGACGGCCACCGCTGTACTCATTGCGGGGCTTTCGGGGACGTGCTTCATTGACGGTGAGGGTTCGTCCCATCACTTCAGAACCGTTCAAGGCCTCCAGGGCAGCCGAAGCATCTCCACTGACAGGCATTTCAACGAATCCAAACCCTTTGGAACGACCTGTTTCACGATCGGTGATGATGCGTGCTGAGTCCACCTCACCGAAATTTTCAAAAACAGCTCTCAGCTCGTCGTCGGACATACTGTAGGCAAGGTTGCCGACATATATGTTCATCTGCACTCTTCCTCTTCGCCATAGTTAAAGATTTGATCACCGAAATATGCCCCATGGCGAACGCAGACAGACCCCGATACCCAAACATTTTGGGCTTTTTCACTTGACGACACCACCAGACACACTCAGATAAGGGCGGTGGCATTTTCCTCCAACGCCAGGTGCCATGCATCAATACAAACCACATGTTCATTGAAGTGAGAAAAAGAGTACAGGTCAAAAACCACACTGTCAATTGCAATATTGACCGCTGGTTATTTTAATTTACGCTAAAAAAACAGGGTGTACCGCCAGAACCAAAACGGTACGCCCCGCCATTATCGTTTGTCTTACAAGACAAACCGAAAGAGGCACCATGGCGTCCACATTGAAGTGAAAAAACCAATACACCAGAGAGTCAGTGTCTCCTCTTTTTCTCGCCATTTTGCTGCTGCATCTGCCCAGCTTCCACCGTCCGCTCCCGCAGCACAATAAAGTAGGCCAGAAGGGTTACCTTCTTCTCCCACTCCATCTCCTCCTCAAGCACCGATAGCACCAAATCCGCCATCTCAGCAGCATTCTTGGATATCCCCGAGGCGATTCGTATTTTAGACACACCATCGGAGAGAATCTTCAAGTGCTCCTGATACTGCTCATTGGTCATCCGCATTCGAGATTCTGGCACCTTGGCATAGGGAACCACATGAGAGGAGAGAATTCCGGCCAGGCAAAAGACCCTCTCATCCATCTCATCCCGCCCTTCCAAAAGACGCTGGACTTCATCTGCTGCCCTCTCCGGCTCCATTCGATTGGAGATGATGTAGTTCAAAGTGGCATCAATCATCATGCCCACTTTGGCACTGAGCTCTTCCAGCCTCTCTCGAGAAAGGCCCTCACCGTCAATAACGGCTTCATTGCGAAATTCAGGTCGCTTAAAACGAACCATCAGCTCTCCAACGGCCGTCTTCTGATCTTCTCTTTCAAGCTCTTTCCAAAAATCCAAAAAGGCCATGGCGTGCTGCACCAAGCCATCTGCTTTTCCACCGACCAAAACGTTCAGTCGATCACGGTCTTCGGGGGTCATAGCACCTCCTTCAAAAGAATTAAGGGGAACAATGCTTTGAGCACATGCCCATTGGAAGGAAAACGACCGATGGTCAGAAGGAAGATCGCAGGGACAACAAACGGGAAAAGGCGAAGCGCGCGGCCGTTTAAAAGGAAGGGAAACACAAAAATTTTAAGCCATTTCAGAAGTATACCTTTTCACCAGCCCAACCGCAAGAAGTGGTAACAAAAAGCCCTACACGACACCACAACCGCCTTAAAAGATGGGTATTTCAACAAAGCACCCATCCTGTTGTAGGATAAAAAAGAGCTATCGCCTTCTCAAAAAACAGGCTCACGTGCCAGGCTGCCAGGAAGAGGAAGCCAGGGCCATTAGCTGACGATTGGCCGCCACATCCTGAGCCGACTCAATCTCCAGACCGTTTGCAGAGACAAAGGCGGCCATGGCATCCACCAGCTGAGCTGCGGCATTTGCCGTCATGACCAATCCCCCCTCTAACTCAATGCGCTCAACTCGGCTCTCTTCCACAAGACCCTCTTCAAGGGTCAGGGT
>JAKSCC010000128.1 GCA_022360815.1 Desulfobacterales bacterium | reverse complement strand
TTTTCTGCCTCTTTTTTCATGGCGCAAATGGCCAGAGGGTCGGTGGTATGGGGAGCGTGGGCGGCCACACTTAAAGGCGTCTTTGAAGCACCGGAAAGCTCCCAAGAAAAACCGCACGAATTTCCCAGCTGCTCCAAAAACCAGACACCCTTGGCCTTTTCTTTGGTATAAAGCGATTGGGTAATCCCAAGGCTTGAGATCTCCGCAAAAAAAAGCGTCCCCTCTTCCATGGCCTCTCTTACCGCCTGCCCGGCTGCTTTAAGAAGCGCTTCATGTGAAAAACGACTCCGCTCTTTAAGCAGGCTTTTGACCCACGTCTCAAACCCCATATGGCAGGGCACCCGCCCTTTAAGGGCAGAGAGTTCCAGATGGGTGTGGGCGTTTATTAAAGGCGGCGTCAGCACCGCATTGCCGTGGTCCACAACAGAGGCGCACGAAAAAGATTCCTCCCGACCCACAGCCAGAACCGTGGCCCCATCCACCAGAACGCCGGCATCTTTTAGTACCGTTTCGGCATCCACAACCACCCATTTTGCCTTGTGAACCCGTTTCATGCGACGTCCTTGATGGGATTGTAGAAACAGTCCCTTTGTACCGGAGCAAACCCGGCCCCCTTTACCACGCGAACAAGCTCTTCTTTGGGCAGCATGTGGTCCACACCGGCTGCGGCCACCACATTCTCTTCGATCATGGTGGAGCCCATATCGTTTGCTCCAAAAAAGAGGGCCACCTGAGCCACCTTCTCCCCTTGGGTCACCCAGGAGGCTTGAATGTTCTCCACGTTGCCGAGAAAGATCCTGGAGAGGGCCAAAACCCTTAAGTAGGCGTCGGAAGAGAGCCCTTGAGCCTCAAGCTTTGTATGGGTGGGCTGAAAGGTCCACGGAATAAAGGCGGTAAACCCGCCTGTCTCATCTTGAAGATCCCGAATGCGAAGAAGGTGCTCTGCCATCTCATCGGGGGTCTCCACATGCCCAAACATCATGGTGGCTGTGGAACGCATCCCCAAAAGGTGGGCCTGGCGCATCACCTCCAGCCAGGCTTCGGTGCCGCATTTGTTGGGGGAGACCCTCTGCCTGACCGAATCCACCAGTATTTCGGCCCCGCCACCGGGAATGGACTTCAAACCGGCATCATGAAGCCGCGTGATCGTCTCGTTAAGAGGGAGCCCATTGGCCTCAGCCAGCCAGGCGATCTCTGGCGGAGAAAACCCGTGAACATGGATGGAAAAGTTTTCGGTGATCCATAAGAGAAGCTCTTCGTACCAAGCCATATCAAGCGCCGGATTCATCCCCCCCTGAAGCAAAATCTGTGTGCCACCCAGCTCAAGGGTCTCCTCAATCTTTTGGGCAAAGGCGTCTCTGCTCAGCACATACCCCTTTTCATCGCCCTCTTTGGCGTAAAACGCGCAGAACCGGCACTGACAGGTACAGATATTGGTGTAGTTGATGTTTCGGTCCACCACAAAAGTGACCACAGACTCCGGGTGCTTTGCCATGCGAATCCCATGGGCCAGGCTCCCCAGCTCCGGCAGCGAGGCGTTGTGGTAAAGCCGAAGAAACTCATCGGGGCTGATACGCTTTTGCTCTCGAACTTTCTGGTAAATCGTCTCCATTGGTCTACCCCACGTGATTGTAAAAAGAGTCTCTCTCTACAGGCTCAAAGCCCGCAGAGGTCACCAGCCTCACCATCTCACCCCGAGTAAGCCCTTTTTTGGAGGTTGCCCCGGCCGTATGGGTGATGCGCTCTTCAATGATGGTCCCATCCAGATCGTCGGCTCCAAAGGAGAGGGCCACCTGGGCCATCTTCTCTCCGATCATCACCCAGTAGGCTTTGATGTGATCGAAATTGTCTAAAATCAAGCGGGCAGCGGCAATGGTCTTCAAATCATCCACGCCGCCTGTGGGGGGAAGGTGGGAGAGTTCTGTATTTTTCGAGTGAAAAGCCAAGGGGATAAAGGCTGAAAATCCGCCTGTTTTGTCCTGCAAGTCCCGAAGGGTCAAAAGATGGGCCACCCGCTCTTCCAGAGTTTCGATATGGCCGTAAAGAAGCGTTGCGTTTGAGGGAATCCCGGCCTGGTGAACGGTCTCCATCACCTCCAGCCAGCGCTCTTTTCCAATCTTTTTTGGAAAAAGCGCGCCGTGAACTCTTTGGCTCATCACCTCGGCTCCTCCCCCGGGCATCATGGCAAGCCCGGCCTTCTTAAGGGCCAAGACGGTTTCAGAGAGCGAAAGGCCGGAGAGCTTTGAGAGATAATCGATCTCAACGGCGGTAAAGGCTTTGATGGTGGCCCCAGGCCGAACCTCGGCAATCGCCTTTAAAAGACCGGTAAAGTAGTCAAACCCCAGGGATTCGTTGAGCCCGCCCACCATATGGATTTCGCGCACCGGCTCATCCCCGCGCTCTTTGAGACGCTCTTTCACCTCGTCGATGCTCCAGGTGTAGGCATCCCGGCAGCCCTCATCGGTGGCAAAGGCGCAGAAGGTGCACCGGTTGGAGCAGACGTTGGTGTAGTTCACATGCTGATTGTAGACGTAGTAGGCGATGTTTCCGTGACGCTTTCGGCGCACATGGTCGGCCATCCGCCCCACTCCTGAAAGATCCGGTGAACGAAGCAAAGTCACGCCATCATCAAAACCGAGACGCTCGCCCGCTTTCACTTTTTTCCATATGGGCCCGAGGGCCGGGTCTAAAAACTCCATCTCTTCATCGCCTTTAACTAAGGAGTATTTGAATCTCTAAATCACCTTGTCACGTTTCGCGCTGGCACCTTATGCTATCCATGCACACCACATGACCACCTGGTCAATGACCACACGGTCACAACATACAAAAAAAATAGCACCACCGCAAGACACCCCTGCATCTGGTGTTCTGCCCATTTCTGACTGACACACTGTTATCTCATCATAAAAATCGATGAGAACAAAGGTTCACCTGTCACAAAAGCCTTCGCAATAAGCGATTGGCAGTGGGCTAAGGGTGTCGTTTCGTGTTATAGACCCAACCAATAATGACGTCGTAAAAACCGTAAAACCCTATCCAGGTAAAAAAATGAAAAACAAAACACACCTTGAAATAAACGAAGCACTCTGCGGCACCCTTACCCATCAGGAAGAGAACAAATCGATTATTGCTCTAACCACCACCGATGCAATGCGTGCAGATGAACGCGGTCTGGTGCACGGTGGTTTTCTCTTTGGAATGGCAGATTATGCCGCCATGTGCGCCGTCAATGACCCCAATGTGGTTCTGGGCTCTGCCGAAACCACCTTTCTAAAACCCGTTGTGGTTGGAGAAACCCTTACAGCAGAAGCGCATGTTAAAGAGGAAAAAGGGAAAAAACGATCGGTTCGAGCCACCATTACTCGAAACAGCGAGATTGTTTTTGAAGGAAATTTTCTCTGCTTTGTCCTCCCCACCCATGTTCTTGGAGAGAAGCGTAGCGGTTAAGCCCCATTTAATTACGACTCTGTATGGCGTTAGGCAATAGACCGTACCCTATCTTGCTTTTATCCTAAATTCCGCTTCCTTTTTTACTTTTTGATAAATAGCAAAAAAGAGTTACCCGTTTGCGCACAAAGATTTTTTCTCAACTAAACCAACGCTCTACCAAGACGTGACTTTATCCTTACACGAGGAACTTTCAAAAATGTAATTTTACACAAAAAAACCTCCTCTATATCCTGTTTTTCCCTTGACCTGAAGAGGAAGTCTGACATAGCTGGTAGCAAAAGTGGATGCGTTTCAAAAAAGCGAGCCCCGTAGATTCCATTCACCCTTCCGCAGAGAATCTGCCCAAGGCTTTAAACGAAGCGCAGTAAAATGGCGACCGCAAAAAAAGAAGGGGATATTTCCCTTTGGCACATCGCACGCACACACAAGTCAAGGATGCAAGGTCATGTCAGACATTCTGGAAGTGGTAAAAAGCAGAGATCCCCATGAACCGGAGTTTCACCAGGCCGTTGAGGAGGTTGTCACCTCTGTCAAGCCGGTACTGGACCAGAACCCCGAATATCGAAGGCACCGTGTTCTGGAACGCATTGTGGAGCCCGAACGGGTGATCATGTTCCGAGTGCCCTGGGTAGATGACGACGGCATGGTTCAGGTCAACCGAGCGTTTCGTGTTCAGATGAACAGCGCCATTGGCCCCTACAAAGGAGGGTGCCGTTTTCACCCTTCCGTCAACCTCGGTATTCTCAAGTTTCTCGCCTTTGAACAGGTTTTCAAAAACGCCCTGACCACCCTTCCCATGGGTGGCGGCAAAGCAGGCTCCGACTTTGACCCCAAAGGAAAATCCGATCTGGAAGTGATGCGATTCTGTCAGAGCTTCATGGCCGAACTCTTCCGCCACATCGGCCCCAACACGGACGTTCCTGCTGGCGATATCGGAGTGGGAGCCCGTGAGATCGGTTATCTTTTCGGGATGTACAAGAAACTCACCAATGAATTCACCGGCGTGCTTACCGGAAAATCCCTCAACTGGGGAGGCAGCCTGGTTCGCCCCGAGGCCACCGGATACGGCGCTGTCTACTTTCTCGATGAGATGCTAAAAACCAGAGGCGAGACCATTCAGGGAAAAACCGTTGCCATCTCAGGCTACGGAAACGCCGGCACCTACGTCATTGAAAAGATTAATGAACTGGGTGGCAAGGTGGTCACCATTGCCGATGAGCACGGCTATCTCCACGACCCCGATGGCATCAAGGGTGAAAAGCTGAAATTCATGGCCGATCTCTGGACCATCTACCGCCGACCGGCTAAGGATTACGCCGACAAGTATGGTTGCGAATGGATTCCCGGAAAGCGCCCCTGGGAAGTGCCCTGCGATGTGGCCATGCCCACGGCCCTTGAAAACGAGCTGCACTTGGAAGACGCCCAGACGCTGGTGAAAAACGGTTGCACGGCCGTGGTGGAAGTGGCCAACATGCCATGCACTCTGGATGCAGCCCACCACTTCAAAGAGCAGGGGGTTCTTTTTGCCCCGGCCAAGGCCGCCAACGCAGGCGGTGTGGCAACATCAGGCCTTGAAATGAGCCAGAACAGCATGCGTCTCTCCTGGGGACGCGAAGAGGTGGATTCCCGCCTGAAGGCGATCATGAAAAACATTCACGACACCTGCCTTTCCGCTGCCGATACCTACGGCATGGCAGGAAACTATGTGGCTGGTGCCAATATTGCTGGCTTCATCAAGGTTGTGGATGCCATGATCGATCAGGGAGTGGTCTAAGTTTACGGCGCTTTCTGCCCCCCTTTGGAAAGCCTCAAGTTTGAAATAAAAAAACGATCCATCCGCATACCCCGAAAAGAGAGGGGCTACCCATCTCTCTCTTTTCGGGGTTTTTCATGCATAAAACTCTATGGATGACTCTTCACAAAAAACCAGCACCATAACAGCACCGGTTGTTTCAAGTGCCGACCTCGTTTCTTCCCATAAAGCCGTGGGCGTCGACATTTTTTAAAAATCCATCACGCTTGAAGATTGAGAAGCCCCATCTCTCGCTCATAGAGGGAGACCCACTTGTTTGCAAGCCGTTCAAGAAATTCGGATGAGTCGTCCACATAGTACTCCTCCAAACTTTCACACAACACATCAAAAGCCTCTTGTTTGGGAACGCCCCTGGAGACAAGCTCTGAATAGATCAAAAGTTCGGCAGGAAAGTTATTCCCTTCTTTTGCACTCTTCCCTAAGGCTTTGCCAAATTTATACTTTTCAAATCTGAAAAGAGGTGTGGCCTCGCTGCTTCCTCTATTGCTGGCACGCCGTTTAAAGGCCCTCAACAAAGCTCCCGTCTGCTTGGAAAGCACCTTTTTTTCCTCCTGCTCAGCAAGAAAATCATTCCAAGTCATCTGAACAGCCCGGGCCATAAGGCTTGGCCCCCCTTTAAGGTCGAGAGCCAATCGCTTGACCATCAGAGGGGTCCACAGTCCAAAAACCAACTGACCGTATTTGATATTGCCTCCCCCTTTGTTCCACCCCCTTCGCAAAACACGTGAGACGATCCGGGAGCAATTTTTCAGATAAAACTTATAATGGTGCATCTCTTTTTTGTTTGTCTCAGTATATCTATCCCTTTCTGCACGCATCCTTTGAAGGTAAGGGGGTGGAGGGTTGGGAATCCGGATGATATGATCTGGGGCATAGCGCTCAAATAAAAGATCCACCAGAAAGGTTTGCCCCAAGCGTCCTGCACGGGAGCCCCCTTTCTTGGGCGGGCCTGGAAGCCAGCTCACATAGGATGTGTTGATATTGGGATCAAAATCCTCACTATCAGAAAGGACGGGAAGAAAGGTGTCATCAATGTTTATGCTGCTGTGCCCCACAATGGCTTTGGCCGCCGGAGAGTAGTTGATTCTGGATGCAATTTTATGGGTAATCTGGTTGTTGTTCCAAATAAAAACGGTGGTCATATCCCCTCCCAGGTTGCTGTTTTATAAAAACACATGGCCTACCTGTCCCCCCCTATATCAAAACGGCACCTACCGAAGATTACGTATTAACGTTTCACGAGGCCATTGAAAATCCATTATTTTATCTAAATTTATATCCTCACCCCGTCCATTGTGCAACAAAATTTAATCGATATATTCAGGGGTTTTAGTAGATTCACGTGCATCCATAACAGCCAAAACCAAGGGGCAAATCATTTGTTATTTCCTAATAAATCCTCCAAATTACTAAAATGTAAAAATACACACCGACAAAGGTTCAAAAACTTTACCCCCTTTGGTCTTGAGGAAGCCCATCCACCAGCAACGTCGCCAGAAGCCCGCAGACCCCGGTTACCAACACCACCAGAATATCTTCTGGATGGCGAAGCAAAGCCTTTTGCCGCCACCTCACAAAAAGCAAAATGCTCGCAGACAAAAAAGAAACCAACCATGCCTTCCCGCTCCAGATGAAATTCATCTGAGCGTACGCCGAGTAAGGGCTGCTTTTTCGAATCTGCAGAGGAAAAAGCTTTTTCATCGTCTCGCTTCCCGAACTCTTTTTCAAAGAGTGAACATAACGATCCGTTACATTGTAATGCCGGTCGGTGACCGTCGCGTAAATGGCCTCTTTATCTGCCACCAGTATGGTGCGCTTCAAAAGATCGCAGTAGAGCGTCAGGCTCATGGTATCGGGATCGTAATGATCAAGAGGCAGCGTAACCAGCTTGTATGTTTTCCAGGAGACCAGATGTGCCTTGCCATCTCCGGTCACCATAAATCCGTAAAATTCGCGGCGATTGCTCTCACTCATGCTCATGTAGCGAATTCCGCTTTCCGGTGCCAGCCCCGTGTTTTGGACCCATGGGCGCCCCTTGACCATCTTCGTGTGGAAAAGGGCCCCCAGCCTGTCGATAACAAAATACCCCTCATCAAAAGGTTTTTTCGGCTCGGGATTTCCGTAAACTCCTGTTGCCGGAAATTGAAACCCCTCGCTTTTCAAGGCCTGGGTAAAAAGAGTGGATCGCTCTTCATCCACTTGGTTGCTCTCGGTATCAAGAAACTCCATTTTATGGGTCAAACGAAACATGGCATCGGGATTGAGAAGCTGGCTAAACCCTGAGGCCGATTCAAAAAGCGGATAGAGCCCCACCTCAGGAGTATCAATGTATCTGGGTTTGATACCAATCACCTGTTTGCTTTCGGCCGCCCTGCGCAGGGTCACCCGCACCCCGTCAATGGTAGACGGCAGCACGCCCCAGGCCGCAAGATCTTTGTAGAAAAAGAGAGGCAGAGCCTCTTCATAGGATCTTCGAGTGTACGTGTTGCCTTTAAGATCTGTCATGATGCGCTTCCCCTTCTCTTTGCCCTCACCAGGCGCATTCAAAAGAAAGGTATTCAAACTTGAACTGTATAGAATAAAAGGAGCCGCATTTCGCTCCACCAAAAGCCTTCTGGCCTGCTTTGGAATGGCAAGCAAAAGGGCAAAGGTCAAAAGAGCGATCACGGCAAAACGTGAAAACTTAAGCATCAGACAATCCCCCTTTTAAAACGATAAGCAGGCAGCATCACCGTGGGCAAATAGAAAGAAAAAACGATAACATACGCCCAAATAGACAATTCAAAACCCATCAGGGTGTCTGCCAGCATCAGCTGGGTTAGATAAAACGCCATAATTCCGTATACAACCTTTCGCCAAAGGGCAGTTTCCACCAGAGCCAAAGCGGTTCCGAAATAGGCGGGAACCGAAGCAAGACACCAGGGAAAGGCGGTAATCAAAGCGGCCTTTACCACCTCTCCGGGGAAAAAGATGGCGATGCAAAGGGCCAGACAGGAGAGGCTCACCAGAGAGAGAGCCCCCAAACTGAGAGCTCCGGAACAGAGCATGGCGGCCAGGGCCTGATTGTGGGCAAGTGGAAGATGAAAAAGAATGCGCAGACGTTGCTTGCTTGTTTCCGGTACAAACTGAGCCAGGGCCGTAACCAGCCCCACAAACGGACCCAGCCACAGCATGGTGCTGTAAAACACACTTTTTTTAATCGAAGCCACATACCATAGATGGTAGGCCCCCTGGGAAATAATGGCAGAGCGAATGGTGATCCCTGTTTTCAGGTGAATTGCAAACGTGATCACCAGAAGAACCAGAAGGGACCAGCGCAACTTGACCCACTCTTTAAAAAAAATTGCTTTGAACATGGATGTCACCTTGCCTATCAAGAACCGCAACAAGCGGAAACGACAGTTCTCAAAAAAATCAATATTTTCCCGTCAGTCCGATAAAAGCGTCTTCAAGGCTTTGGGGCACCACCTCAAGCTCTGGCGCATTGACCCCACAGCTTGAAAGGTAGCTCTTCACCTCATCTTTTGAGGCGAAGCTGAAAAGAAACCGCTTTTTGCCAATGGCTTCGACCCGAAACAGAGGCCCTTCCTGCGGAATCTCTCTCTCCTGCCCGTTCACCGAAAAACCATAACAGTGAAACCCTTTGATAAAATCATCCAAAGTGCTGCTGATCAGCGTTCGCCCCTTTTCCAGCACCACAATGTCATCCACAAACCGTTCAAGGTCCTGAACAATATGTGACGTAATCAGTATGGTGGTTCCCTCTCTTCTTGCGTACTCAAGAAGGTAATCGAGAAAAAGCCGTCTGTAGCCCGCATCAAGCCCAAGAGAGTAGTCATCCAGAATCATCAAGTCCGGCATCTGGGCCAGAATCAGAGCCAGGGTGACCTGGGATCTCTGGCCGCAAGACATGCGATGAATCTTTCGGTTTTCGGGCAATCCCAGCTTGTCCATAAGAAGACGGAATACGGAATGATTCCATTTGGGATAAAAGGATGCGTAAAATTTTTCCGCCTGGCCGATAGAAAAAAACTGATACTGCAAAAACGTCTCATGCAAAAGCCCGATTCGTGACCGGGTTTGTGGGCTCAAACGGTGTGAAGGCTCGCCAAACACCCGGCACTCGCCTCCCTTTGGAGCCAGAAAACCCATCATGGTGTTGATGGTGGTGGACTTTCCCGCGCCATTTTTCCCCAACAAGCCAAAAATGCGGCCTTTATTGACTTGAAAACTCAAATTGTTGAGTACATCTTTCTCTCCATAGCTGTGGCAAAGATTCTCCACCTCAATGACAGCGCTCATGGATCCTCCTGTTCAAAAATCAAAGGGTGGCCGACCAACAAGCCGACCACCCACATCAATGACACCCTGGAAAATTAGAACCGCAGCTCGCCACCAACCCAGAACTGGCGACCCACCTCATAGGTCTTTTTGGAGCTAAGCACCTTTTCATTAAAAAGATTTTTCACCTCAAGAGTGGTCGTAAGAGTGGTTCCCCACAGGGGTATTTTCCAACGCAACGTGCAGTCCACCACAACGCTTGCGTCACGATCCCGCTCGTCATAAATGGGAAGTTCTTCAGAAACAGGTTTTCCGGTCAGCGGGTTGATGGCGGCCTGACCGTCTGGCACCTCCTTGGTTTTTCCCGTATTTTCCAAAAGGGTGTAAGGGCCCCTGTAACGAGCCACTGTGGTAAGAGAAAGATCTGCTGGCAGCCTGAAGAGTGCGGTGATATTTCCGATCCAGGGCTTGTTGTACTTCCCTCGGGGCAGCTCCCCACGATAGACCACCTTCTCTTTGTACCAAACGCGATCTTCCTCAACGTCTGTATCGTAGGATTCGTT
>JAKSCC010000024.1 GCA_022360815.1 Desulfobacterales bacterium | reverse complement strand
TGAGCCTGCACGCCTCGACTCTGGTCTTCATATCGGCCAGCATCCAGGAAAACCCTTGCATCATGCCCATGGGACACCCGCCCACCACACGCTGGTTGCCGTATTTGCCTGACTCTTCAAGTGCAGCCTGTCCCCCGCCGATGGTGGCGGCGCACTGCTGAATCCGCTCGCCTGCGATCCAGCGAAGAAGAATGGGAAAGCCTTTGCCCTGCTTGCCTAAAATATTGGCCTTGGGAACGCGCACATCCTTAAAGAAGACGTCACATGTGTCGGCCCCGTCGAGGCCCATAAGCTCGTAGTGGCCGGAAAAGGTGATGCCGGGAGAGGACTTGTCCACAATAAAGGCTGTGGTATCAAAGGGCTTGCCCTTCATGGAGAGATCTTTGGTGAAAAAGATGCCGTAGCCGGGTTTGTTGGCCATGCTGATAAAGCGCTTGGTCCCATTTAAGATAAAATCGTCGCCATCGGGCTCGGCGGTAAGGGTAAGGGCTCGGGGGTCTGAACCGGTATTGGGCTCGGTAAAGGCCATGGTGGCCCAGGCCGTGCCGTCACATAAGGGCGGAACAAACTTTTCAATCACCTCTTCGGTGCCCCAGTGACAAATGGTTTCGGCCACGGAGTTGTTCATGAAAAAAGGAAGCATACAGGTGGAACCGGTTTTACCGACCTCTTCTGCGATCAGAATAAGATTGAAGTTGTCAGCCCCCAATCCGCCATATTTTTTGGGCACGTCCATGCCCAGCATCTTGTGCTTGGCAAAGATCTCCTGAAGGTAGGGCGGGTAGTCCTTGTGCTCCTTCATGTAGGCGTCGATCTTTGGGATCTCCCGTTCGCAGAACGCCTTTGCGGTTTTGATGACCATCTTGTTCAGTGGCGATAAGTTAAAATCCATTTCCGTTCCTTTCCTTAGCAAAGACTCATGATATTCACAGACGAAAGCCGGGACCTGCCGACTCCCGAACATTTGTGCCATGGGCACTACCTCACTTCGGCCAGAAAACGCTTGAAAAGCCTCACCTCTTCAGGAGCCAGACTGTGAAGGATCTCATGGTTCACCTCTTCACGAACCTCAAGAAGCTCTCCTTTGGTGGCCAAGGCCTTGGAAGAGAGCCGCACTTTAAGGGCCCTTTTATCCTGATGGTCCGTCTCTTTCAGCACCCAGCCGGAATCGGTAAGGCGATCCAACACCCCTGACAGGGTGGCGTTGTCCAGACTCACACGCCTGGCAATCTCGCCTGCGGTCTGGCCATCTTCTTCCCAGAGGGCTTCGAGAATAAGAATCTGAACCCCGGTAAGCTTGTAGGGCTTCAGCCTCCTTTTCATGGTGGACTGGGCCTTCTGGTTGGCTTTGGCAAAAAGAAAACAGATGCACTCTTCATAGGTCTTAATCATCTCAACTCCGGCTGGCATCCGGGCCGTGTGACGCCATACGCCTTCAAACAGAGAACAAGTGCCTGGCGCCCTCTAATGTTCCCTGTTAAAAAACAATCATTTAAAGCCATGCTTCTATTTTTGAAGTTGTGGTTTCATTATTTGTATACGAACTTATTTGCACAACCAAATGGTGTCAAGAAAATTGTATAAAGAAGGGGAGTAATCGGAAAGATCAAGAAAGAGAAGAAAGAGTGCACCTCAAACAAAAGAGCAGAGATCAAAGAGAAGAGCCCTTCTGCCGGGCTCTCCTCTTAAAGACCTCCATGAGACGGCCACCTCAAGGCCACTGCGTGTTGGTGGCGCACTGGAAAAAAATCATGCAGCGACCCCAGGGGTCAAGGGGATCACCAGCGGGCGGCCCTTATGATACACAATCTCGACCTTAACCCCGTAAACAGCCGAAACAACCTCAGGGGTCACCTCTTTCGAAGTTCCAGACCAGTGTATTCGGCCCTTGTGCAAAAAAAAGCAACGGTCTGCATACCCCAACGCAGCGTTCAGGTCATGAAGGGTCACCACCACCCCTTTCTGATTACGCCTCACAATCTCGCGCATCAAAGCAAGGGTCTCCATCTGATTCTTTAGATCCAGACTGGAGGTGGGCTCATCCATCAAGATCCATGGGGTCTCCTGAACCAGTGCCCGAGCAATGGAGACCTTTTGGCGCTGCCCCCCGCTCATCTCACTGACAAGGGCCAAGCGGAGAGGGGCAAGGTGGAGCTGGCCCATCACCTCCTCGACCTTCGCCAGATCTTCACCCTTTGGCCTTGCCCCCATGTGGGGCAGTCGGCCCATGAGAATGGCATCAAAGGCTGTCATGGAAAACATAGGGCTGTGCTGAGCCACATAGGCCACCTTTTGGGCAACCGCTCGCAAGGAGAGCTCTGACAAGGGCCTCCCCACTATCTTTACCTCACCTTTTTCAGGGGTAAAAATCCCGTTCAAGCATTTGAGAAGGGTGGTTTTCCCGGCACCGTTGGGCCCCAGAACTGCCGTGATCTCACCTGCCCGAGCCCTCATATGAACCCCATCCAGAACCGAAAGCCCTCCCCGTTTAAACGAGAGAGAAGTGACCTCAAGCATGGCAACCCCCTCCTTTGCTTTTAAGCAATATCCACAAAAATGCAGGTGCCCCCAAAAACGCCGTGCAGATGGAGACAGGAAGCACATGGGGCAGAAGAATCAACCGCGCCACCAGATCGGAGAGTGGCAAGATAAGGGCACCGAGCAGTGCAGATCCGGGAAGAAGAAAGCGGTGATCCTCCCCCAGAAGTCTTCGAGTCAGATGCGGGACCACAAGCCCCACAAACCCGATGATCCCAACGCTGGAGATCACCACAGAGGTCACAAAGGATGCAGCCAGCATGCCCATCAGCCGAACCCTTTCAACCGCCACCCCAAGCCCCTTGGCCGTCTCATCCCCGGCAGCCATGGCATTATAAAAAAAGGCCTCTTTCATAAAAAAGAGAAGCGCCATCCCGGTGCAAAACGCCACCCCTCCCAACCCTTGCCAATGGACTCGAGCCACATCCCCGAAACTCCAAAAGACCATAGCGGCAAGCTGAGCATCGTCTGCAAAAAACTGAAGCAGCATGGTTCCGGCAGTAAAAAGAGACCCTATGGCCACTCCGGTCAGCACCATCACCTCAGGCGTGACAGATCGCCTTTGGGCCACCCCAACAATAAGACCTGCGGTCCCCAGAGAAAAACCAAGGGAGCATCCGGCTGTAAACACCGAACCTGGAATCCGCACAAACCCTTTCAGTGCAGGGCCCATGGAAGAGCCCAGTATCACCACCGAAAGCGCCGCCCCAAAGGCTGCGGCATGTGAGATTCCCAGGGTAAATGGAGAGGCCAAAGGGTTTTTCAGCACCGACTGCATCACGGCCCCTGCGCCCGCAAGGGCTCCGCCTGCCACCACCGCCGCCAGCACCTGGGGCAGACGAACGCTCCAAAGAATCAGACCTGCCTGACCACTTCCTGGCCGCCTTAAAAGGCCATTTACAAGCTCATGAAAAGAGAGGGGCACACCGCCCAAAGAGAGGCCAAGCACAATGGAGACCCCCAAAATTCCTGTCAGAAGCCCCAGCACCCACCTCTTTTTTAAGAGATAGGCCCGATAATCCTCGGGTAGAGGGTTGCTATCAAAAGGCATTCCACCCCCCATCCCCTTTCAAAACGGGCTTAAAGGCCATCTCGCCAAAAGAGCGATTCATGCGATGGAAGAGCGGCTTTCCCACAAGAAAGGTGTAGATTCTATCGGCCTTTTCCATGGAGTCTATGTCGGCAAAGCGTTCTGGGTAGAGTGTTTTTCCAACAAACCAGGCGTCGGCCAAAATGGAGCCAAAATTCTGTGCGTACCAGTTGTAGGGCAACAGCCCAAAAACACGCCCGGCCTTCACCGCCGACAGCTCCCGGTAAAGGGGGTCGCTCCCAAGTTCGAAAAGGCCTCCCTTTCCGGAGCCCATCTGAAGGGTTGAAAGGTCCAGAAAAAACACCTCAGGGTCTGCCATCAAGAGGGCCTCCTTTGAGAAATGGCTGTGGCGAAAGGCCCCACCCGTGGAGCAGGCGACGTTGCTTGCGCCAGCAAACACAAAAGGAGGATAGCCCGGCTCGGTGGATGCAAACCCATGGGCACCTTTAAAAGCGATGCCCCCCACAAAGCAGCGCTTTCGCTCTTTTTCTGGAAGATTTTTCGTTTTCTCCCTTAAGGCCTCTATCTCCGCCTCAAAAAAGGCAATGACCGATGCGGCTCTCTGGGTTTTTCCAAGGACCTTGCCCATGAGCAAAAGCGAGCCAAAAAAATCTTTTCGACGGCGGTTTAAATCACCATAGCTCAGGGCAACCACAGGAATACCGGTCTTCTTTTCCAGTGCGCAAGGATCCATACCCGAGTGGGGATATGTCTTAAAAATGACCTGAGGACGAGATGGAAGGGAGAGAATCCGCTCCGGGTTGTCCCTCCCTCGAAACCCACCAAAGATGGGAAGTGTTTTAAATAAAGGATTTACAAGGGCGTAGGGACGGGCATCAAATCGCCCTTCCCGCCTCTCCATCTCATCAACACCCACCACCAGCCCCTGGGCCTCAAGGTAGGTGGCAAGGCGAAGGGCCCCGGAGCCCGAACAGAGAATACGCGTCACCGTATGGGGAAGACGGTGACGGCGGCCTGCCGCATCGACAACCTCTTGAAAAGCCCACGCGCCAGAAGGGCTGGCCAGCACAAAAAAAGCCGCAACAAGAAAACCCATTCGCATGTGTCTCTCCTTTTTTTTAAACCAGAAACAGAGGGCGACACATCACAGATCCACTGTTTAAGAGCCTTTCCATCCATAAAAAAACCACGAAAGGAGAGCTCCCGTGTGGGAACCTGCGCCTTCGTGGCTTTGCTGTCGAGACTGCCTCTTTTTTTTGAACTTTTTTAACGCTTCGTCACCGGCTGCCCACCTTCTGGCGGACACGTTATAGATGTTCACTAAAGAACACAAAGGTTTGTTTGTCAAGGCAATTGAGCCCAACCCTTGAAAAATAAAGGCACCTTCAAACAGAGGGTACGCCTTATTTTTCAAGTCATCAGAAGATCAATCCCCAAAACATTCGGGTGGCCACCACATAAAGAAGAATGGCAAAGACCCTTTTCAACTTATCCACCGGAAGACTGTGGGCCAGCTTTGCCCCCAAGGGCGCGGTAAAGACGCTGAAACAGATGATCCCAAAAAGCGCAGCACCGTGAACATACCCCAGGGCGGTGGAGGGAAGCCCTGAAGCCCCAAAGCCGTTTACCACATACCCAAAGGCCCCGGCCAGCGCAATGGGAAGGCCGATGGCAGATGAGGTGCCAATGGCGTGGTGCACGGGAATGTTGCACCAGGTGAGAAAGGGCACCGAAAGGGTTCCCCCACCAATTCCCACCAGGCTTGAGAAGGCCCCGATCACATTTCCCGTTCCAAAAATTCCCGCTACTCCCGGAAGCTGGCGGGAAGCGGGTGGTTTTTTACCCACAATCATCTGGGTGGCCACATAGTAGAGAAAAGCCACAAAGATGCCTTTCAAAATGGTAGTGGGAAGCCGGGATGCCAGACAAGAACCCAGAAAGGTGCCCAGAAGAATACCCGGGGTGATGCGTTTGACCACATCCCACCGCACAGCCCCCCTTTTATGGTGAGCACGAAAACTGGACGTGGAGGTAAAGATGATACTGGCAAGGGAGGTCCCCAAGGCCAGATGCATGATCAGGCCCGGATCAACCTTTTGAAGTGTAAAGCAGAAGACCAGCATGGGAACAATCACCAAGCCGCCACCGATTCCCAGAAGCCCTGCCAACACGCCAGCCACAGCCCCCACCGCTGCGTAGATCAGAAATGTCGTTGCCACGCTCTTCAATCCCTTCTATTTGGATGTTCCGAAAACTGCCGCCTCCACCTTCTCCAGGTGGAGCCTCATGGCCCTTTCGGCCCCTTCGCTGTCTCCCCGCTCCAGAGCATCGATCACCGCCACATGGGAGCGCACCGAGATGCGGCCCCTTGCCCGAGTCTGCAAAGCCTGTCCCCTGGACTCGGAAAGAATGGAGGTGAGGTTCTTCACCACGGAGAGCAAAATGGAATTGCCCGACGCTTCGGCCAGACAAAGGTGAAACTCCTGATCGATATCCACCGTAGATTCTCCGTCCAGGGCCCTCTTCTCCTGCTCGTAAACCAGAAGCTTTAAGTGAAGAAGCTGCCGATGGGTGATGTGGCGAGCCGCCCGTGCTGCAATTTGAGGCTCGATAATGCGGCGCACATCAAAGATCTCCATGAGTCGCTCGTTTTTCAGGGGAACCACCTTGGCAAGTCGGGCCGAAAGGGCCGATTCATCGGGCTCTGCCACAAAGGTTCCCGCGCCCCTTCGCGTCTCCACCACCTGCTGTTCGGCCAGGGTGTGAATCGCCTCTCGAATACAGCTTCTGGAAACCTCAAACAGCTCAGACAGCTTCCGCTCGGACGGCAATCGCTCACCTGGAGTCCACTCACCCTGGTGAATCCGAACGGCAATATCTCGAGCAACGATCTCAAAGAGACGCTCTCCAGATTCGTTTTTGGTCATACCAATTTCTCCAAATTGTATTTTTGGTAAGACCAATAGCACGACAAACCAAAGGCATCAAGGAAAAAGAGGAAGGAAATGACGGGATAACCAGTTAAAATGGTTAAATGTCCTGATCCTAAGAAGAGGAATCCCCATACAGATCTGGGTAGAGCGTCTTCATGCACTCTGTGCAGATACCATGGGTGAAGTCCACATCGGCATGACAGCTAAGGTAAGTCTCAATCTGATGCCAGTACCCCTTGTCATCTCGAATCTTTTTACAAGAGGCACAGATGGGCAGAAGGCCGCGAAGGGTTTTCACCTGGGCCAGTGCGTCTTGAAGTTCGGCAATTAACCGGGCCTGATCCGAGATAAGGATCTGAATGCGAATATGGGTGCGCACCCTTGAGAGCACCTCTTCACGGCGAAAGGGCTTGGGAATGTAATCCTGTCCCCCACACTTAAACCCTTCCACAATGGCGTCGGTCTCATTTTTGGCTGTCACAAACACCACCGGAATATCACGGGTTTCCGTATCTTCTTTCAACATTCGGCAGGTGGAAAAACCATCCATCCCAGGAGGCATCATCACATCCATCAAAATCAGATGGGGTCGAAAGCTTCGAACCAAAGCCATCGCCTCCTCTCCGCTGTTTGCATGGGCAAGCCGATACCCTTCGGGCTCCAAGATTTTTATGAGATGGGCCACGTTTTCCGGGCGATCGTCCACCACAAGCACACCGGGTCTCTCCCTTGCATCTGCAGGCTCATCCATGGCGTTCTCCAAAAGATAGAAGTGGGTTCCTTAAATGCAAGGCCCCAACAAGTGATGGTGTTTCCACCAAAAGCAAAAATCTCTTCAAAGATATACCATAGCGGGAACACCCCAACAATCTTCCCCTCTCTTATGACTCTTGGACCGTGTTGTGGTATAACCTCATTTCATGAAATACAGACTTGAACATGTGGATGCGCGCATATCCAAAGGATTCTGGCTTCGGGAGATCTCTTTTGAGATAAAGAGGGGACAAAGCTGGGCCGTGGTCGGCCCCAACGGCTCGGGCAAATCGGCCCTGGGACGCCTTCTTGCCGGAAAAATAGGGATCTCCTCTGGCACGATCACTGGAGCCCCCCAACACGCCGAAGTGCTCTCCTTTGAAACCCACCTTGCCACCATTGAGCGGGAAATTCGAGACGATGAGAGCGATCTTCTCGATCATATGGACCCCGGTCGATCCACCCTGACCTTTCTCCTTGAATGCGGTGGTACAGAGGAGAGAGCCCATCAAATGGCCCAGTGGCTGGATCTCACCGATCTTCTCCCCCAAGGGCTCCGCAGCCTCTCTACAGGAGAGATTCGAAAATGCCTTTTGATTCGAGCGCTGATGGGTCGGCCCGAGCTTCTCATTTTGGATGATCCCTTCTGTGGACTGGACAAAACAAGCACAACGTCTCTTTTCCAGGGCATAAACGGCCTCCAGCGTGAAGGCACCGTCCCAATTCTGCTTCTGGGAAAACACGCTCAACTGCCCGCCTTTGTCACCCATGTAGCAGAGATGAAAGATGGAAGGCTTCTCTTTTCTGGCGATAAAATGAGCTGGGAAAGACAAAAAAAAGGGGAGAAATCGTCTTCTCCCCTTTGCATCTCCGAGACCTGTTTTCTCCCCAACCGAGCGCTCTCCCCCACTCCCCCAGACACACCTCTTGTTCAATTCCAAGGGGTCCATGTCGCCTACAACCAAAAGCCTGTGCTTCGCAACCTCTCCTTTGAGGTGATGCCTGGAGAAAACTGGATGATCACCGGCCCCAACGGATCGGGGAAGTCCACCATCCTCTCCATGATCAACGCAGACAATCCCAAAGTATATGGACAAGATGTTCACCTCTTTGGGCGCAAACGGGGCACAGGCGAGAGTATTTGGGAGATCAAACAGCAAATCGGCTACCTCTCTGCCGAATTTCAGATTGCTTACCGTGCTTCTGCCACCCCATTTTCAGCCATTCTCTCAGGCCTTTCCGACTCCATCGGGACCTACCGAAGGTTTTCTGCCAGAGAAAAAGAGGCGGCCCATGGCTGGCTGGACGCCCTTGGAATGCGCCCCCTTAAAGAGAGGCCTCTGCGCTCCCTTTCGGCAGGCCAACAGCGCATGGTTCTTATGGCCCGGGCCATGATCAAAGCCCCCCGTCTGCTTATTCTTGATGAGCCTTGCCAGGGGCTGGACGATGCCAATACCAAGATTGTGCTGCGGTTGGCCGATGCCCTTGGGGCATCAGGAAAAACCAGCCTTCTCTTTGTGACCCACGACCCCGCTGAAAAGCTGAACTGCCTAACTCACCACATGCAGCTCACACCATCTGCCCTTAAAGGAAGCCAAGCACATATCACCGCATTATAGGCCTCAAACCCCATGAAACCGCCCTGGCAAAAATTCTGCCACTTTTTCTGCCAGGGCATCCACCTCACCCTTGGGGTAAGGCTCTCCACCTGGGGCACCCCATACGGGCCTTGGCCAGCAGAAATCCCCTTTTTGGCGCCCCACCACATGAATGTGAAGCTGAGGAACCACATTGCCAATGGCAGCCACATTGAGCTTCGCCCATTTCAGCTCCTCTCGAATAAAAACAGAGAGGTGCTTTACCGCCTCTGCCACCGCACGCTGATCGTCTGAAGAGAGTTCATAGAGTTCATGGCGATCGGTCTCTGGCACCACGATAAACCAGGGAACCTTTCGATTATCCATTAGAAGCAGACGCAAACCGCAGAGACGGCCCAAGAAATGGGTGTCCGTTTCAAGTTGTGGGTCCAGTTGAAATGTCATGATCATTTACCTCACGATTTAAAAAAGCCGTGCGCCAAGGGCATGTTGCCCTCAACGCACCTTATTTTGTCATCAAGCTGCACCGCCCACCATCCGAAGAGAAAAGTGTGGACGCTGCCATCTTCTCTCACCATGGTGGCATGGCAAGAAATAGTATAAAGACAGGGGCCTTGTGGGCCTTGATTCTGGAGAAAAGAGCCATGAGCCTATTACGAACCAACTTTTTCACTGCCCTTTTTATCATCATCTTTTCCATTGGATGCGTGCCACAACTTCAGCCGGTGGAAAGATCTCCCCAATTTTCAAATGAGCCCCTCATCTCCCCACAAGAACCCCACACCTTTGTCTCTCCCTTTCAAGATGTACCAATCCCTCAGGACCTTAAAGAGGTTCCCAAAGAGACCCTTATCATGGAAAACCAGGGTGTTCGTACGGGTATGGCCACTTACTGGTCGCGTATTCCTCTGGCCTCATTGGATGTCTTTTTCAGGGGAGAGCTTAAAAAAAACGGATGGGAACAGACCGTTGCCTTCACTTCAGAACCATGCACCACCCTGCTCTTCAAAAAAAACGAGCTCTGGTGCCTGATCCTTTTGGAAAACCACGGTGCCACCGATGTGCGTATCGGGGTCTCCCGCAATGCCTCTTTCATTCGTTAGGAAAAGGAATCAGCGGTAATCTTTGTAGTGGATGCCGTACTTCTGGGCTTTGTACGAAAATTTTCGCACTGTGGTCCCCAGCATGCCAGCGGCAGCGGTGATGTTTCCTCGAGTGTTCTTAAGGGAGTCGATGATCATCTCCCGCTCCAAATTGCAGGTGGCTTCCTCAAGGGTCTTGGCGGGAAGGGTTCCTGACTCGATCCCTGTCTGAAGGGTGGGGGGAAGGTGGTAGCCATGAATCACCCCCTCGTTGCAAAGAAGAACCGCCCGTTCGATGCAGTTTTCAAGCTCCCGCACATTGCCAGGCCAGTGATAACTCATCAGCATGTCAATGCCTGGGGTCGAGATGCGCCGAATCTCTTTGCCGTTTTCGCTGGCGTAACGCTCCACAAAATAGTCGGCCAAAAGCAGTATGTCGGTCTTCCGCTCTTTTAAGGGGGGAAGAAAGATGGGAAACACATTGAGTCTGTAGTAAAGGTCTCCTCGAAAAGAGCCCTCCTCCACTGCACGCTCCAGGTTCTTATTGGTGGCTGCAATAATACGCACATCACTCTTGATGGTGCGATGGCCTCCAACCCGTTCAAACTCACGCTCCTGAAGGGCGCGAAGCAGCTTTACCTGAACGTCCAGACTGATGGAGCCAATCTCATCAAGAAAAAGGGTGCCCCGGTGGGCCAGTTCAAACTTGCCCTGCTTCTGCTTGACCGCGCCAGTAAAGGCCCCCTTTTCATGACCGAAAAGCTCACTTTCAATAAGATTTTCCGGAAGAGCCGCACAGTTCACCTTCACAAAGGGGTGTTTGGCACGGGTGGAATTGTAGTGGATGGAATTTGCCACCAGCTCTTTTCCCGTGCCACTCTGGCCCCGCACCAAAACCGTGGCGTTGCTCCGGCACACCTGGGAGATCATCTGATAAACCTCCCGCATCTTGTTGGAGTTGCCGATGATATTGGTGAACCGGTACTTGTTCTCCAACTCTGTTCGAAGGCGGGTGTTCTCCTCTTTAAGCTTCTCCCTCTCCCGATTGATCTTTTCCAGATTGATCACATGGGTGGCGATCATGGTGGCCACCACCGAGAGCATCTCCACCCCCGTCTCAAGGGAGAAGCTCTCCTCAAAAGGACGATCCACGCTCAATGCGCCGATCACGGTCTTTCCCTTCTTCACCGGCACGCACAAAAAGGAGTACTCGACCCCGTTGTCTTTGCGGGAGGCGGTGCGATCCAGAAAAAGAGGCTCTTCACTGATCTTCGGAATGGCAATGGGCTCCCCTTTTTCAAACACCCGTCCGGTGAGCCCTTCGCCTGGCTTGTACTTGCCTTTGCGCATCGCACTTTTGGTCAGCCCGTGGGCCACCTCAATGCTGATCTCGTTGCGACGGGTGTTTAAAAGCGTGATGGTGCCCCGCTCCATACTCATCCCCTCTTCAAGGATGTTGAGCACGTTGTAAAGGGCATTTTTAAGATCGGGATGCTCGTGGAGGGCTTTGCTGATTTCAAAGAAAAGTCTTGTCTCGTTCAGGCGTTTCATGCCGTCTCCCAAAGGCTCTGAACCCAAAGGCTCTGAACTGAAATAGATTCAAGATGACAGAGCGATCTGCCGAAGTAGTGGTGATGAAAGCACCCATGCAGGCCCCCCACCATCAAGCTCAGTGATAGGGAAAAACCGGTTTCAAATCAACAAATTTGTAAGTTTTCATTCGAACCAGCCCAACTATTTCCACAAAAAGAGCACCCCACTTCGTCTCAACAATTCAAAACTCAAAAAAACATTAATACTTTCAGATGTTTAATGACACCAAAGACCTTTCCAGCACCCCTCTAAAAAATAAATTGAAAAGAGAGGCCCCAGATCACCTGACAGCATACGATTCCGGCAAGCCGCCTCGCACGCCACGTTGGTTCCTTTTTGATTTTAAACAGATATCTGATACATCAGAGTGTGTATGGGAGCATTGAAATGGCCCCGAGCCAGTGATACACTCCCCACCATGATACTGCACCTTGATATGGACGCCTTTTTTGCCTCGGTGGAGCAGCTGGACAACCCAGAACTACGAGGAAAACCCGTGGTGATTTCCGGCCAATCGGCCCGATCCGTGGTGGCCACGGCCAGCTACGAAGCTCGAAAATACGGCATTCATTCGGCCATGCCTCTGTTTCAGGCTCTGAAGCTCTGCCCCGATGTTCTTGTGGTTCGAGGGCGACGCCACCGCTACAAAGAGATCTCCTGTGCCGTCTTCTCTATCCTGGAAGAGTATACACCCCTTGTGGAGCCGGTCTCCATTGATGAGGCCTACCTTGATGTCACAGGGTGTGAACGCCTCTTCGGTCCGCCCCTCAAAATAGCCAAAACCATCAAAGAGAAAGTCTTTCAAGAGACAGGGCTCACCTGCAGTGTGGGGTGCGCACCCATAAAATTTCTCGCCAAAGTGGCCTCGGATATCCACAAACCCAACGGACTCACCCATATCTCCATTGAAGAGATGGACGATTTTCTCGTGGGGCTCCCTGTAAAAAAAGTTCCTGGCGCCGGCAAACGCACCACCCAAGCCCTCTCCTCCATGGGCATTCACACCCTGGGGGATCTCCGCCGTTTTCCCAAAGAGCTTCTCATCAAAAAGTTGGGGCTCTCGGGTCAGCGTTTGGTGGCTCTTGCCTGGGGAAAAGATCCATCGACCGTCTCACCCCATGCCGAACGGGCCAAAAGCGTCAGCACCGAAACGACCCTTGAAAAAGACACCACCGATCCTCAATTTGTAAAAGCTGTGCTTCTCGCCCAATCCGATGAAGTGGCCCGAGAGCTTCGCCGAAAAGGATTTTACGCTCGAAGGGTCACCTTAAAGCTCACTTTTAGTGACTTCACCCGCATCACACGGCAGACCACCCTCCCCCATACCACCGATGTGGCCGGCCGCATCTTTGAGGAGACCGCCCTTCTTTTTGATCGCAACTACAAAGGCCAGCGAATTCGTCTCATTGGGGTGGGATGCGCTGAGATCGAAACCCAGAAAAGCGAGGTGCCTTGCCAACTCGATCTTTTTGGGGCTGTCAAAAAGAGGGAGACCCACGATGAAGAGTGGGAAAAGGTGGAAAAGAGCATGGACGACATCCTGAAAAAGTTTGGAAAAGAGGCGATCTTCCGCGCCCGACTGAAAAAAAAGGAATAGAAAAAGCCAACAAAAAAAGGGAGGGTCCCCTTCCGCAAAAGGACCACTCCCCTCTTCTTGTCGGCACAAACGTGACGCCGAAGTGTGGCTTGATGCCAATGCCCCCACCGGCACCAAAGCCTTTTTTGCGCTCAATCCATCCGCATAAAAAGAACGCACACACAAGCCCTGGGCAGATTCGGGCCCCCCCTCACTACCCAGGTTTGCAAACCGATCGCAAACGATTCATAAAACTCTATTTAATGAACAGCATCTCCTGGTAGGTGGGCAAAGGCCAAAACTCATCGGCCACCAGCTCTTCGATGCTGTCGGCCACCTCTCTCAATGTCACCATGGCCGGTAGAACCGCTTCACAGCAGTGCTTGGCTTCGGCAATGCTTCCGTCCGCCTCATGGGCCAAGGCCCCTTTCAGGCTGGCTGAAGCCTCACGAAGCTTGCGAGAGAGTGTGGTGATCTTATCAAGGGACTCATCGTCGCAGGGAAGCCCCAACTCTCTGAGTTTCAAACAATTTTCCGCCAAAAGCGTCTGGTGCTTGATGGCCGCCGGATAGATGATGGTGTCGGCCATCTCCACAGCGGTTTTGGCCTCCACCGCAACCTTCATGTTGTACTGCTCCAGATAGATCTCCATGCGGCTTTCAAGCTCTTCTTTTGAAAGCACATTGTACCGGCTCAGAAGATCCACAATGTCCTCATCCACCATACAGGGCAGAGAGTCGGGGGTGGTCTTCATGTTGGGAAGCCCGCGCTTTTCCGCATCTTTCTGCCACTCCTCGGTGTAGCCATCCCCGTTAAAGACCACCTCACCGTGCTCGGCCATGATCTCTCGGATCACCTCCTGGACCGCATCGTGAAGCTTGGCGCCATCGCCACCGGTTCGAGTCTCCAGTTCGGTGGCGATGTGGTCGATGGATTCGGCGAAAATGGTGTTCATGGCCACAAGGGGCCCAGAAACCGACTGGGCGGAACCCACTGCACGGAACTCAAAACGGTTGCCGGTAAAGGCGAAGGGGCTGGTTCGATTTCGGTCTCCGGCATCTTTGGGCAGGTCCGGCAGAGAATCCACCCCGATATTCAGAAAACCGCCGGCTTTGGAGCTGGTGGCACCCCCATTGCTTGCGATCTGCTGAAACACATCCGAGAGCTGATCCCCCAAAAAGATAGAGATAATGGCCGGTGGGGCTTCGTTGGCCCCCAGTCGATGATCGTTTCCGGCCGTGGCCACCACCGAGCGCAGAAGCTTGGCGTACTTGTGGACCCCTCGAATGACGGCAGCGCAAAAGACCAAAAATTGAGCGTTTTCATGGGGCGTGTCACCAGGATCCAGAAGATTGCCCTGGCTGGCGTTTCCAAAAGAGTAGTTCACATGCTTGCCCGAACCGTTGACCCCTGCAAAAGGCTTCTCATGGAGCAAACAAGCCATGCCATATTTTCTGGCCACCTTGCGAAGGGTGACCATCACCAACTGCTGGTGGTCGGTGGCAAGGTTTGCCGTCTCAAAAACCGGTGCAATCTCAAACTGGGACGGGGCCACCTCGTTATGACGGGTCTTCACGGGAATACCGAGTTTACAAAGCTCCCGCTCCACCTCAAACATATAGGCCAAAACCCGGTCTGGAATGGCTCCGAAATAGTGGTCGTCAAACTCCTGCCCCTTGGGCGAGGGGGCCCCAAAAAGGGTTCGCCCAGTGGTCATCAAGTCGGGACGGGCCGTGACAAAATTGCGATCGATGAGAAAATACTCCTGCTCGGCGCCACAGGTGGAGTTGACCATCTTCTCGGAGTCGTCCCCAAAGAGTTTTAAAATACGCTGGGCCTGGGTGTTTAGCGCTTGCATGGAGCGTAAAATGGGTGTCTTCTTGTCCAAGGCTTCGCCGGTCCAAGAGACAAAAGCCGTTGGAATGCACAAGGTTGCCCCGTTGGGGTTTTCCATGATGTAGGCAGGGCTTGTGACATCCCAGGCTGTGTACCCACGGGCCTCAAAGGTCTCCCTGAGCCCACCATTGGGAAAGCTGGAGGCGTCAGGCTCTCCTTGGATCAGAGTGGAACCGGAAAATTCAGCAATGGCATTTCCAGCCAAATCGGGCATCAAAAAGCTATCGTGCTTCTCTGCGGTGAGCCCTGTAAGCGGAAAAAAGACGTGGGCGTAGTGGGTGGCCCCCTTGTCCAGGGCCCAATCCTTCATGGCCGAGGCCACCACGTCTGCCACCGATGGGTCCAGGCGGCTGCCATCTTCCATGGTCTTGCTGATCTTTTTAAAGATATCTTTGGGAAGACGCTTCTTCATCACCGTGACACTGAATACATTGTCCCCGAACATCTCGATGGAAGAGGAGGTTTTAAAGTCGATGGATGTTTCAAATGTGTAGTTGTTGATGGCTTGAATTGCCTCGACTCTCACCTTGTTTCCACTCATATAGACTCTCCATGATAAAATGCGTTTGGATGAACCCACATGCTGAAAAGGCTCTCGTCAGCCGGTGGCATAACAAAGAGAAACAGACCACCGAGTGAGGGAGCGTTCCTTGGCCCCCTCGGTGTGCATGGGGGCCGTTAAGAGCGGCTTTGGTCTGAGTCCACCTGAAATACTGACGATCTGAAATAGCCCGCAATTGGGTTATGTGATGGGTTTAACTGCAACATACATGCCAAAAAATAAAATAGCGAATAGGATATTGAATTCTTAGAATATTTCATCACGGTCCGTTGCGCAAGACCCACTCTTTACAAATTACAATTTTGTAATATGTTTGGCGAAACGCATCACATTTTTGTCGTTTTCACATTCCTGACATAGGGTAGAAGAAAAAAAGAGGGGGTGATTCTATTGATCGGATGGAAGGGGCGGTTGCCCTGAAAAGACCTTTGCGAATCAAACCACGGCATTTTTGCAAAAATGTAATATGTTACCGGTGTGCTCACAATGCACCATGCACAC
>JAKSCC010000116.1 GCA_022360815.1 Desulfobacterales bacterium | reverse complement strand
TCGAGCCGTGCGCCCCGATATTTTGGTAAAAGGTGCCGATTACAAGCCCCACGAGGTGGTGGGCAAAGAGGTGGTGGAGAGTTACGGAGGAAGAGTCGAGCTGGTCCCCCTCAGAGAGGGACACAGCACCTCGGGAATCGAAGAGCGTATTCTAAAAAGAGGATAGCTCTCCCCATAAAAAGGGCTCGGACAATTTTTTTGAGCCCATCACGGCTACATCTGCCGCCGGTAACACCCACCGGCGGCAAAAAGGGTCTCTGTCATCTGTCCCAAACTACAGACCCGCACGCTCTCCATCAATTCTTCGAAAACATTTTCTCCGGATACCGCCGCATTGTGCAGCCTTTTCAGGGCCGCACTTGACTCTTTTTCATGGGCCTTGTGAAAAGCTGAGAGATTTTTCAACTGCTCTTTTTTCTCCTCTTCAGTGGAACGGGCCAAGATGCAACTCTCATTTTCATGCCCTTCATCCTCTCGGGTAAAAGTATTTACCCCAATAATGGGGAGCGTTCCCTTGTTTTTCCCCATCTCATAGACCATGGACTCTTCTTGAATTTTCGCGCGTTGATACCCCCTTTCCATGGCACCCAACACCCCACCACGCCTTGCAAGCCGACCAAACTCTTCCAGCACCGCCATCTCCACCGTATCCGTAAACGCCTCCACCGCATAACTTCCTTGAAGCAGATTTTCACATTTCGTTAGCCCCCACTCTTTCTGAATGATCATTTGAATGGCAAGAGCACGCCGCACGGAGCCTTCCGTAGGGGTTGTAAGCGCCTCGTCATAAGCATTGGTATGAAGGCTGTTGCAATGATCCGTGATGGCACACAGGGCCTGAAGGGTGGTCCGAATATCATTAAATTGCATCTCACGGCTATGAAGCGAGCGGCCTGAAGTCTGAATGTGATACTTCAACCGGCATGCCTCGTCTCCAGCCCCGTAAAGTTCCTTCAACACAATGGCCCAAATGCGCCGGGCCACCCGGCCAATCACCGTGTACTCGGCATCCATGCCATTGGAAAAGAAAAAACTAAAACGTCTTGCCACGTCATCCACAGGAAGGCCGCGGCTCTTGAAATACTCCAAATAAGTCAGCCCGTTTGCCAGTGTAAAAGCGAGCTGGGTGATGGGGTTGGCCCCAGCTTCGGCAATGTGATAGCCTGAAATTGAAATAGGATAAAACCGGCTGACCCCCTCTTGGATACACCACTGCTGGACGTCCCCCATGAGTTTCAAAGAGAAATCCATAGAAAAAAGGGCCGTGTTCTGGCCCTGATCCTCTTTAAGGATATCGGCCTGAACCGTTCCTCGAACCTTTGCCAGGGCCTCTTTTCGAATCCGCTCCACCTCCTGGCGGCTCGCCTTTCGTTTGACCTCGGACTCAAACAGCTCCTTTTCCTGATCGATGGCGGTGTTAAAAAACATGGCTGTCATAATAGGAGCCGGCCCGTTGATGGTCATAGAGACAGAGGTATCCGGAGCACAAAGCCGAAACCCTTTGTATAGTTTCTTCATGTCGTCAAGGGTGGCCACACTCACACCCGCATTGCCGATTTTACCATAGATATCGGGCCGCTCATCGGGATCTCGACCGTAGAGGGTCACAGAGTCAAAGGCCGTGGAAAGACGATTTGACGGACAGTCCCGCGCCAAAAGGTGAAACCGTCGGTTGGTCCGTTCGGGGCTCCCTTCGCCAGCAAACATGCGGGTGGGGTCTTCATCTTCGCGCTTCAAAGAAAATACCCCCGCTGTAAAAGGAAAAAAACCAGGCAGATTTTCACGCCTCAAAAAGAGGTAGAGGTCGGATGGACTTGTAAAACTGGGACAAGCCACACGGGGAAGCCGTGTTCCGGAAAGGGTTTCAAAGGTCTCTTTGTCCTGATCCGTCCACCCTTGAAGCAGCACTTTTGTTTGAGGCGAAAGGCGACCTTCAAGAGCCTCCGCCTCCTTAAGAAGTTCTTGCTTCACCCTCGAGCAAACACCTGCTGCCCGTTTCACGCCATCCAGCTGCTCAAGCTTTCTTGCCTCTTCCTTGCTTGTGAGGTGATAGGCCTTCACCACCTCAGCCGCTTCACCCAAATGATTGACCCGCTCCGGTGGCAACACCCCAAGCTTTGGCAAGGACACCTGGTTTTCAAATGACAGTTTTAAGCCCAATTTTTCTGAGAGAAACCCGAAAAGAGAGGTCACCCCGGCATCCTGGAACCGCGATGCCGTGGTACCAAACACCGGCATTTCTGAAAGGGGTGCCTCAAAGGCGTGATAATTTCTCTGAAGCTGCTTGGCCACCATGCGAAGGGCGTCTTCACCTCCTCGCTTCTCCAGCTTGTTCACCACAACCGCATCGGCCTCATCAAGCATGCCAATCTTCTCAAGCTGTGTTTCGGCACCAAACTCCGGGGTCATGACATAAAGGGAAAGATCCGCATAATCGGCGATCGCATCACCCGCCTGCCCGATACCCGAAGTCTCGGCAAAAACCAGATCAAATCCCGTTCGTTTCATCACCTCAATGGCCCCAGAAAGGGTTTCAGGAAGTTCGACACGGGTTTGCCGCGTGGCAAAGGATCGCATGAAAAAGTTTGGGTGAGAAAGCGCATTCATGCGCAAACGATCTCCCAAAAGGGCGCCCCCTGTCTTTTTCCGCGTGGGATCGCAGCAGAGTACCCCCACACGATAATGGGGACAGGCGTATGAAAATCTGACGAGGAGTTCGTCAATGAGAGTGGACTTTCCAGCCCCCCCGGTGCCTGTTACACCGATCACCGTGGTTTCTGTTTTCGAAGGGGAAATCTTGTCCAAAAAAGAGTCGAGACGTCCCTCTTCGGCCAAAGTCAAAAGGCGCCCGACACTGGCAGGATCTTTCAATGAAAAACCGTTATCAAGGGAAGGTGGAGCCAGGGGGGATGCTTTTTCCATGGAGGCCACCATCTCACCCACAATACCGGATAGGCCAATCTCCGCCCCATCTTCTGGGGTAAAAATCCGCTTCACGCCAAGGGCTTCCAGCTCCCTTCTTTCAGGCGGAGAGATGACCCCCCCGCCACCACCAAAGACGCATACATCGTCTCTGCCGATTTTGGCAAGACTCTCCAAAAGGTAACCGAAAAACTCCATATGACCGCCCTGGTAGCTGGAGACGGCCACGCCATGGACATCTTCACAAATGGCAGCCTGAACAATATCGGTGACCGACCGATTGTGCCCCAGATGAATCACCTCAACACCTGCTTCTTGAAGCATACGTCGAAAGAGATTCACCGACACATCATGGCCGTCAAAAAGAGACGTGGCCGTCACCATACGCAAAGGGTACCGCTGATCCAATGTTGATGAGTGCATCCTTCCTCCTTTTTTCTTTTAAAAAAAGTGAAACGGAAACGACTCTTATATTCAACCATTTTTAAACAAATTATCAATCGTAAAATACCCTTGAAGCGAATATTAGCAATACGAAACCCTGTATATATCCTACCCTTTGGAAGGTTTTCGCTTCATGCCAGCCATGGATTCATGGTCCCTTTCTGTTGAGGCACCTTTCATGATTCGCCACCAGCCAATACCACGCCATGAGCCGATCAACCCGTGAATGGACGAAATATCGGGCTCCGTATCCTCTGGCCCAAAGGGAAGCCGTTCAATCGTGCCACCAGAAATAATGTAGGAGGGCGTGATGGCAATTCCCCGCCCCAGTCCCACGGGTAAACGCTCTTTGGAGAAAAGACTCTCATCTAGACTCACGTAAGGGTGTCCCTTGGGTGCAGCGAGTTCCATAAGAGTCGGAATAATATTCAGGTGGCTACCCGCCACCTTACGGGGAAACGAGAGCCCCTCAAGCACCTTTTTCCCGTAAAGAACAAAAGGCACACCATGACTTTCATAAAAGGTTGGTTTTTCGTTGATAAACTTTCGAGACCAGTGGTCTCCGGTGATGGCAAACACCGCCTGGGGAAACTTCTCCTCGGCCTCCCGCACAAAACGTCCCACTTCGCGATCCGAATACCAGAGATGCCCAAAGACCTCCATGGGAACCTTGCCATCGTAATCGGCTTGCAGGCTTTCGGGAATTTTTTCGTGAGGGAACCCCATCTTAAACACATTCAAATCATAAGGAGGATGGTTGGATGTGGAAAGAATCAGGTTAAAAGTGGGTGTCTCTTTTTTGAGAGTTTTCGTTACAAAATCAAACAGTGCCTCGTCATCCACGCCCCACTCGTTGCCTTTGAGCCACTCCCCCATGTGGTTGCCGCCATAACAACGGTCAAACCCCTGATTCAAGGCATACTCCTCAAGTCTCTGCCAAGAGAGGTACCCTCCGTAAAAAAGGTTGGTCTCGTACCCCAAGGCCCTGAACTGAGGGGCTATAGACGTTCCGAAAGGTTTTCTTGAGGAAGCTTGATAGTTGGTAATCACTCCCACCTCGGGAATCCCCGAAATAATCGCTCCCATACTGCCCATGGTGCCACCGGCAGCCGAAAGAAAAGCGGGAACCCAAAGCCCTTCCTGACTAAGTCTCTTCATCTCAGGCATAAGATTAAGAGCTTGGTACTTGTCAAGAAGCGGCCAGCTATCCATGCTCTCCATCACCACAAAAAAGATGTGTGTGGGCCTGTTCTGGGTAAGCCCCTGCGCTTTCCTTGTGAAATCCCTGTCCAAGTTGTGAGTGGACGAACGCCCGGTAAGAACCTGAACAGCTCCATCCACGTCTCCTCCGGGAATATAGTTCTCAATGCCTGTGTTGATATTTGAAACAACCCGGTGATGTTTGATGGCATACCGAAGTGCAGACCAGGGGTTGAGTACCATACGATTCAAAAAAGAATCCGTTGTCACCGCCGCATCTTTCAGCTGAACCGGACGATGACCCACAGACCCCCGTGCAGAAAATGTCATGAGTATCAGGATTACCAGCGTGGAACTCACCTTTTTAAAAAGTGATCCTGAGATGTTTTCAAAAAAGGTCCCAGAAATAAAAGGCGCAGACTGAACCTTTTGGGCCAGTTTCTGAAGCCACCAAAAAAGAAGGGATACAACAAAAACAATACGCACCACCGGATAGGTACTCCAAGCCGACTGTAGCACAGCCCAAAAGTCGTCGTATACTGCTCCAAAGATCCACTGATTGAAGTTATCCTTATACTCCACAATGAAGATATAGTTGATCCCAAAAACGATACAATTGAGAAGAAGAACGATCCGCCCCGTCCACTGCCTAACCCATTCCGAAAAGCCCTTCAAAGCAAAAAAACCACAAAAAATAGTGATGATGAGGGAAGGAAAAAGGGTAAACATGGAGACGCGGGCATCAAAACGAAATCCGGAAAACCACGCCAAACTGAAATCCATGGCACCAAGGTCATCGGCAATGGAAGAGCGAAAGGTTAGGCAAACGAATATCCGGTAGAGCTGAAGGGTGAGGATCAACAAACCCAGAAGTTTGAAATCTTTCTGCAGCTCAATAAAAAAACGACGCCACGAGGGGCTGAAGGCACGGCCTGACTTTGAAAAAAAAACCATTTAAATCCTGCTAACCCATTTAATATAGAGAATCTTAAAATTGAAACTAAAATCGTTCTCTCGACTTTTAAACCATCCAAGATTAAAAGAAAAGCTTTCTCTCTTGTAACAAATAGCCCTACAAACGTTTGTTCCTTTTTCGGCATCCCCCCACGTACAAATCATCTGGAGAGACATCCCTGCCCAACCTTGCCGACCCAATAACGCCTGAATCTATCAAACCAGCTCCCAAACACACATTCGAATGTTTACCAGAAGTATACTGAAAATTGCCGCCTCTTCTCGGTTCAAACACACCGCTTGTGCCCCCCACCTTCAAATCTAAAGCAAACCGAAAAATATGTATTGACCCTTAAGCAAAACCCACAAAAAGACCAAGCTCAATAACAAAAAAGGCCGTCCCCCTCGGAACGGCCCCGTTTCAGATAACCACACGTTAAGAAGTGGGTATCAAACACACATAAAGGGAACCTCTCCTTCGATCAGAAGCTCGGCTTCGGTCTTTTCCACCACCTCGTCCACGGTAAGGCCCGGAGCGATCTCCTTGAGCTTAAGCCCTTCCGGGGTCACCTCCATCACCGCCATCTCTGTCACGATCAGATCCGCCTGCTTGGCGGCGGTCAGGGGCAACCGGCATCGCTTGAGAATCTTTGACGAACCGTTCTTGTTCACATGGTCGGTGGCGATAATAACGCGCTTGGCGCCGGTGCACAGGTCCATGGCACCGCCCATCCCCGGCACCATTTTGCCCGGGATGATGTAGTTGGCAATATTGCCCTCTTGGTCCACTTCAAGGGTACCCAGAACCGTGGCATCCACATGGCCACCTCGAATGATGCCAAAAGAGGTGGCGCTGTCAAAAAAGCACCCACCGGGCTTTACCGTGACAGGCTTGTTGCCGGCGTTGATCAGATCTGGGTCTTCTTCACCCGGAGCGGGAGCCGGTCCGATGCCGATAAACCCGTTTTCCGACTGCAAAAAGATCTCCACATCTTCGGGAACGTGATCGGCCACCATGGTGGGCATACCAATCCCGAGGTTCACCACATCACCGTCTTTGAACTCCTTGGCAATACGTTTGACGATCATCTCTCGTTTATTCATTTTTTTCCCTTTTGGGTCGAGATAAAGCTGACAAAATTATACATGATCGTGCTCAACGAACAGCATGATCGTTTTGGTTCGTGCATCATCTGTAGTCCCCCGTTCTATGAGCCAAGTCACCCTCATGTATAATCAAAGGGGCCTCGCCCCTACCCCTTCACCACATGGTCCACAAAGATACCGGGAACCATCACCTCATCGGGATCAATGGTTCCCACATCCTCAATGTGTTCGGCCTCTACGATCACCGTCTCGCAGGCCATGGCCATGAGCGGGTTAAAATTCTGAGCCGATTTTCGAAAAATCAAATTGCCCTGGCGATCTGCCCGGTGTGCTTTAATCAGGGCCACATCGCCCTTAATAGGAGGCTCCAGAAGATACTCTTTTCCATCCACAGTGATCTTCTCTTTTCCCTTCTCCACATCGGTGCCCACCCCTGTGGGGGTAAGGATACCACCCAGACCAACACCTGCAGCCCTGATTCTCTCGGCCAGAGTTCCTTGTGGAACCAGAATCGCTTCAATGGCTTCCTGAGCCATGAGCTTGCCAAACTCGGGATTAAGCCCCACATGGGAAGCGTAGAAGGTTTTTGCCATGCCGTTTCGAATGAACTTTCCGGCACCTCCGCCCGGCACTCCGGCATCGTTGCACACCACGGTCAAATCGGTTAATCCCAGCTCAACAACGGCATCCACCAGTTTCTCGGGGGTGCCCACCGTCATGAAACCACCCACCATAAGGGTCATTCCGCTGCGAATCGTTGCCACTGCCTCGCGTATTGTTGTGACTTTGTTCATACTGCCAATCCTCAAAGGTCTGTTCGATTTTTCAAAGCCTGAAATGCATGCTGCACTCTACCTAACAAACGTTAGGTCACACACCTATAGTCCGCCTCTTTTTCTATTGTCAAGGGTCTTGCGAAGATAGAAAGTGATCCTCAAGGCCTCACTACAATTACTTTCCCTGCAAGGGTACGCAACATTCATCTTTCTACTCACTGCAAAATAATGATTTTCATAAAAAATAACCATTTTTAACACCCAAACCAGTCACATTCAGTGCCAATATTGTGCCAATATCACTTTTTTTACCCTACAACTTTTTTACTCTCTTCACCCTCTTTTTTCCTTGACTTTGCCCCTCCCACACCACTACCCTAACAAACGTTAGGTTTCTTGTTTTAAAGCACCACCGCCCTAAGTGTGCAGCCTTCAAACCTCACCCATATTAGGCCGTGCGCAGAGAGCCCAAGGGCGGTGGAGATATTTTCGATACATTTAAGCTGAGGCTATCTTTTCCATGAACAGCGCCACCATTTCCACACGCAAAACCATCATCTTTCGAGAGGCGGCTCGCCTCTTCCGCACCAAAGGGTACAGCGGATCAACACTGCGAGAACTCGCCAAGCGTGCTGGCGTCAAAGGCGGCAGCATCTATCACCACTTCAACTCCAAGCAAGAGATTCTCTTCATGATCATGGAGTACACCATGACCAACCTCATCACCAAGGTCTCCCAGGAGATCGAAGATGTGGAGAGCCCTCTGGAGAAGCTTCGAAACGCCATCCGCGTACACGTGGAGTACCACACAGTGGATGCCGACGAGACTTACGTGGCCGATGCGGAACTGAGAAGCCTTGAAGTGACCAACTACAAAAAGATCGTCAAGATGCGTGACCACTACGAGAAGCTCTACAAAGAGATGCTCGAAGAAGGCATAGCCAAAGGCGAAATTCGCCTGGAGAACGTCACCATCGCCTCAAGGGCACTGCTTCAAATGTGTACCGGTATTTCCTACTGGTACAACCCCGAAGGTCCCTTGACTATCAAAGAGCTGGCCGACAGCTATGTGGACCTCTTTTTTCACGGAGTCTGTGAAAAAAAAGAGGCCTGATTCCTAACTTTTATGGTTCTGCAAAAGATCCGTTTGCGACGTCATCAACTTAGCCAAACCCAAGGCGGCCCTTTGTATCACACAAAATCAAGCCGCCATTTGATAGCCAGACCGTGCCCGACTCCGGGCCATACAGCAGCTTTTCAAGAAAGAAGGAGTAGGATATCATGTCTTTGGAAATCATCGAAAACGGCAACCCCTTTGGTGCCCACCGCGTTCTTGAGCCTGCAGGCGTTCTTCCCCAGCCTGCCCAGAAGGTAAACAACGACCTCTCCCGCATCTGGGACAACGAGCTTCTTATTGATGTGCAGTTCTTAAACATCGACTCCGCCAGCTTTACCCAGATTAAAGGTGAAGTTGGTGCAGATGACGAGGCCATCAAGGCTCGCATCCTTGAAATCGTGGGCGAGCGCGGCAAGATGCACAACCCTGTCACCGGCTCCGGCGGTATGCTCATCGGCACCGTGGCTGCTGTCGGCGAAAAGCTCAAAGAGAAATGCCCCTTAAAGGTCGGCGACCGCATCGTCAGCCTCGTCTCTCTCTCCCTGACCCCCCTTTGCATCGAAGAGATCCTTGAGGTGAAAAAAGATACTGACCAGGTCAAGGTTAAAGCCAAAGCGGTTCTTTTCGAAAACTCCCTCTACGCCAAACTCCCTGAAGACATGCCCGAAACACTGGCTCTTGCCGTTCTGGATGTCTGCGGAGCACCCGCTCAGACCGCACGCCTCGTCAAACAGGGCGAAACCTGTGTCATCATCGGTGCCGGCGGAAAATCCGGTATCCTTTGCGCTTGGGAAGCCAAACGCAGAGCTGGCGTCACTGGCCGCGTTATTGGTGTGGAATATTCTGATGCGGGTGTGGAATCTCTCTCTTCTCTGGGCATTTGCGACGATGTCATCAAACTCGACGCCACCGACGCCCTCTCCTGCTACGAAGCCATCAGCCAGCTCACCGATGGCAAGCTGGCTGACGTGATCATCAACTGCGTCAACATCCAGAACACCGAGCTTGGCTCCATCATGATGTGCAAGGACAAAGGTGTGGTCTACTTCTTCAGCATGGCCACCTCTTTTACCAAGGCCGCCCTGGGTGCCGAAGGCATTGGCAAAGATGTCGACATGATCATTGGCAATGGCTACACCGCTGGGCACGCAGAAGTCGCGCTCAATGTGGTTCGCCAGTCCGAAGACATCCGCAAGATGTACGAAAAACTTTACGTCTAAGGGTTAAGGGACGTTACTTTTGAAAGGGCAGGCAAAAAAAACCTGCTTTTTAAGAAAGGTACAGAAGGGGAGCCGCTCCCACACGAGCTCCCCTCCCGTAAGTGACATGGAATCGTCAATTTGGATTTGTAGCATACAACAAAGGGCTTTTACAGCATGAAAGAGTACAAGAGACACGACTACCGCGAGATCGAACTCTACAAGGACGTACCCGAGGAAGACTGGAACAACTGGAAATGGCAGCTGAGAAACGTTGTTCGGGACATCCCCACCTTAAAAAAGATCATGCCCATCGATGAATCCATGGAGAAAGACCTTGAGAAGTGCCTCGAGAAATTCACCATGGCCATCACTCCCTACTACGCCTCCATTATGGAGAAAGACTACTCCCGTGGTGTGATTCGCCTTCAGGCCGTTCCAACCATCAATGAGCTCAATGTGGCCGATGACGACCAGGATGACCCGCTTCACGAAGATGTGGACTCTCCGGTTCCCGGTCTGACCCACCGTTATCCAGACCGCGTGCTGCTTCTGGTCACCCACATCTGCTCCATGAACTGCCGTCACTGCACCCGCCGCCGCATGGTGGGCGATCAGGACACCCATCTCTCGCGTGAATCCATCGACAAATGCATCGAATACATCAAAGATCACAAAGAGGTGCGCGACGTTCTCATCTCTGGAGGCGACCCTCTCACCCTCACCGACGACGCCCTTGAGTACGTTATCAGCAAGGTCCGCGCCATCGACCATGTGGAGATCATCCGTATCGGCTCCCGCACCCCTGTGGTCATGCCACAGCGTATCACCGATGATCTCTGCAACATGCTCAAGAAATACCACCCCATCTATGTCAACACCCATTTCAACCACCCCGACGAGATCACCGCAGATTCCAAAGCAGCCTGTGAACGTCTGGCCAACGCCGGGGTTCAGATGGGCAACCAGAGCGTCCTCTTACGGGACGTCAACGACTGCCCCCTTATCATGAAAAAACTTGTCCACGGTCTCCTGAAGATCCGTGTGAAGCCTTACTACATCTACCAGTGTGACCTCTCCATGGGTATTTCACACTTCCGTACCTCCATCACCAAGGGGATGGAGATCATTGAGAGCCTCCGCGGCCATACCACCGGCATGGCGGTCCCTACCTTTGTGGTGGACGCCCCCGGAGGCGGCGGCAAGATTCCCGTGATGCCCAACTACCTCCTCTCGCAGTCCGACAGGCGCTTTGCCTTGAGAAACTACGAAGGGGTTATCACCACCTACACCCAGCCCGAAAAAGTCTTCTCCAACTGCGGCCGCTGCACCATCTGCGAAGAAGACGGCAAGCACTACAAGCCCCTGGATGGCGTGGCCAAACTTCTCTCCGGTGAAAAACTTTACTTAGAACCGGCGAGTCTTCAGCGCCGCAAGCGGGATTAACCCCCGTTTGCCCCGTACGGTATTGATTTAAAGAACTCCTGAGGCAGGTGCGCGGTGTACAGGAAGCGCTTTTCCCCACACACCGGCACCTGCCGACATCACCTATTTCAGCCCCAGGGAAAGCATGAAGACCCACTGTTTCATCGGAACCGATAAAAATGCCGGAAAAACCACAGCCTTTAACGCTGTGTATACCCAGAAGGTGCAAAGAGGAGAGGCTCCCATTCTTCTCACCTCCATCGGCATCAACGGCGAGACCACCGATGAATTTGACGGCGGAGTAAAACCCGGGATCCGTGTGATGCCCGGCTCCCTTTTTGTCACCGCAGGAGAGCACCTTCACCACCACACCGAAAAGTATGAAACTCTGGCCACCTTTGTGCCGCCGTTTTTTTCCAAACCACTGATTTTGGGCCGCTGCATCCTGGCCTTTGACATCCTTCTGGAAGGGCCCAACACCGGCCTTGAGATGGGTCGGCTCAAAGAGGCGCTGGCCCCTCTCATTCCAGAAGAGACCCTTCTTTTGATTGATGGCTCCATCGACCGCCAGTTTCTGGCCAGTCCCGGCCTTTGTGACGGTTTCTACTTTTCTGTGCTCTTCTCCAAACGCGCCCCCCAGAGAAAAAAAGCCGAAGCGTTTCTCTCGGCCCTGGCCTTTAAAGGGTGCCGAGAAAACCAAGCCAAACGCATCGCCTCCCACACCGATGAACAAACCCGCTCTCTTCTCTATGATGAAAAAGGGCTCATTCACAAAAGTGAGCAGATGCCCTTTGCAGACAAAGGGCTTCACAAGGCCTTAAGCCGGCTGAAAAAACAAAAGGGACTGCTCTATCTCAACGGTGCCCTCACCTCCAGCCTGGCTGAGCAGCTCGCGCCCCTTTCGGGCCTCTCCCTGGTTCTTGATAACATGACGCTCTACCAGAATGTCTCAACCGGTCAGGGAAAAAGCCTTCGGTTTCTTCCCGAGATGACCGTGCTTCATCCGGTTTCGGTTCTGGGTATTTTTCTTCGAGAAGAGGCCCCTTTTGATCGCAGCCTGCTGCCCAGAAAACTTTCAGCCTTTAATCTCTTCAGGGGGGGAGTCCATGACATTGGAATTTAGACAAGGGCTTGTGCCCCAAAACCTCGCAGAAGAGCTGGAGACCCAGCGGTTTCTTGCCCTCTTTGACCTTGGAATCCCCTTGATTCCAACAGCCATCTTAGAGGCCATGGACCAGAACCAGGGACGCGCTCACTTTGAAGCCTTACGAAAGGTAGAGAAGGCCTTCTCCTTTGAAGAGATCTCGGCCCTCATTGAGAGTAGCCGAACGCTTCCCCCATTGGACGGGCTGCTTCCCCATTTTGAATCGGCAGCCCTTCAGCAGTACCACCTTTTTGAGCTCTACCAGTTTCTCAGCATCTCACTAAAAATGCAGGAGATGGAAGCCTCTTTTGCTATCTCAAAGACCCAGCAGGAGTGCCTTTCCGCCCTTTTTACCATTTTAAAAAGGCGCACCGTTCAAGGCCGATCTCTGGTCACCGATAAAAGGGTTCAAAGGGCCAAAGAAGAGCTTTCCAAAGCCGAAAAAGAGCTTTCCGAAGCGATCGCCTCCCACGAAAAGCGGGTTGAAGAGACCATGGGCCTTCGCATGCTCTACCCCTTTCCCCGGGAGATGGAAGCCGAAGACCCCCGCCTTAAAACCGCAAGAAGCTGCACCCTGCTCAAGGTAGTAGAGGCAGGAGAAACCCTTCGCATCGACCACGCACCCGATGAGGAGCTCCTCGATCTGGAGCTGGTTCGAAAGCGCCTCACCTTAGAGCTTGAAGAGGCGACCTCAGCCCTTCTTTCCCAAATCAACCAGGAGCTGGTGGCCCATTCAGACAGCTTTTCTCACGCCTACAAAGAGCGAAAAAAGCGCTGCCACCTCTACAGCCTGGTCTTTGTCAAAAAACGGGAAGGCTTTGTTTTTCCAGAGTTTGAAGATTTTAAAGAAGAGAACGGGTGCTCTCTTTCGGTAGAAGGCGGTCTCTCCTTTGCGCTTTCCCGCCAGAGAGGTGATAGGGCCGTGCCCCTCTCCATGGACCTTGTCCAGGGGGCCAACGTCCTTTACGGGGCCAACATGAGCGGAAAGACCACGGTTTTAAAAACCCTCTTCTTTCTCCTCACGGCAGTTCAAACAGGGCTTCCCGTACCAGCCAAGTCCCTTTGCCTCACCTACCCCGGATCGGTGAAAATTCTCTTAAAATCCTCCGGGGATTTAAGCCGAAACCTCTCCTCCTTTGGGGAAGAACTCGCCTTTTTTACCGACGAGCCCCAAAGGGGAGCTTTCATCTTGGTGGATGAACTCTTTCTCTCCACCGACCCGGTGAACGGAGCCGAACTCTCCCGCATCTTCATCGAAGATTACGCAAAAAGAGAGCTCGTCTTTCTCGCCACCACCCACTATCCCAAAGTGCTTCACATGAAGAGCCCGCGGCTCTTCCGCATGCTGGATGTGGTCCTGCCGGAAGGCAACAGAAGAGAGATTCCCCTCTCCGAACTCGCCAGCCTCATGCCCTACCGGCTGGAGCAGGTGAGTTCCCAAAAGGCCATCTCCACAGCGGAGAAAAACCGCACCCCCATGGAGCTGGCCCTCTGTTTTTCATTGCCCCAAAGCATTCGGGCAGAAATTGAACACACACTTGACGCCCCTCTTCCATCGACGAGGGACTCGAAATAACCACCAGCCGAAGGGTCGTTATGGCCTTTGGGTGGACCATGAATCAGGATATGCATTATGGCAACCATCGATTTAAACCAAGAGCAGATAGACAGGCTGAAGTCCAAAGCCAAAGAGATTGCCGATCAGGTCCAGACCATGATCGATCGCTACTCCTCCGTCTCCGTTGAGCGTGCAGTGCTTCGTCTTTACGGAGTGGATGGCGTAAACGAAGAGGGGACTCCCCTTCCCAACCGACTGGTGGAGATCCTTCAAGAAAAGGGCGCCATCGAATCCGGCGCATCGGCCCACTTTGCTGCGGCCATGTTGGAGTCGGGAAGAGACGCCCTGGCCACCGCCGAACTCATTGAAAAAGGGGAGATCGACTTTGGAAAGATCACCCGTTTCTCAGCCGATGACGTGGCCGCCAAAGAGAAAGAGCTCTGCAGCGAAGCCATCGGTCGTCTGGACCGCACCCGCAAGGTAAAAGCCGAGAAAAAGGTCAAATACCCTGAAGGCCCTCAGCCCTGGAAGTACCTCATTGTGGCCACTGGCAACATCTACGAGGACCGCACCCAGGCCAAGGCCGCCGCAGGCTCTGGCGCCGACATCATTGCCGTTATCCGCTCCACGGCCCAGTCTCTTCTGGACTACGTCCCCTATGGTGCCACCACCGAAGGGTTCGGCGGCACCTTCGCCACCCAGGAGAACTTCAAAATCATGCGTGAAGCTCTGGATGAGGCGTGCGAAGAGAACGAACGCTACATCCGCCTGGTGAACTACGCCTCGGGCCTCTGCATGGCAGAGATCGCAGCGTGTGCGGCCATTGAAGATCTGGACATGCTTTTAAACGACTCCATGTACGGGATTCTCTTCAGGGACATCAACCTGAAGCGAACCTTCATCGACCAGCACTTCTCGCGCCTCATCTGTTCAAGGGCCAAGATTATCATCAACACAGGGGAAGACAACTACCTCACCACCTCCGATGCCGTTGAGAACGCCTATACCGTTACCGCCTCTCAGCTCATCAACGAGGCCATGGGCAAGAACTCCCTTCTCACCGACGAGCTTCTCGGCCTCGGCCACGCCTTTGAGATCAACCCCAAGATCGAAAACGGGTTCCTCTACGAGCTGGCTCACGCTCAGATCGCACGGCAGCTCTTTCCCAACGCGCCGCTCAAGTACATGCCACCCACCAAGTACAAGAGCACCGACATCTTCTTTTCACACTGCATGGACACGATGTTCAACCTCGCTTCGGTCACCACCGGACAGGGCATCCACCTGGCGGGCATCCTCACCGAGGCGATCCACACCCCCCTCATGCAGGACCGCTACCAGGCCATCGACTCCATCAACTACGTCTTCAATAACGCCCGTGGTTTAGGTGATGAGATCGAGTTCAAAAAAGATGGCATTGTGGCCCAGCGCGCCCAGAAGGTTCTCGACGAAGTGGAAGAGTTCCTCGATGAGGTCCGCGAAAAGGGTCTGACCGTTGCCATCAACGAAGGACGATTTGCCGATATCAAACGCGCCGACGACGGCGGTAAAGGCCTTGAGGGCGTTTTTGCCAAGGGTCCCTCCTACCGAAACCCCATTTTGGAACAGCTTGAAGAAGAAGGAGTCATCCATGAGTAAAGAGATGATCAAGCCCTATGGCGACACGTTAAACGACGGCATTGTTCAGCTTGCCTTCACCCTTCCGGTAAACGATGGGGCCAGAGCCAAAAAAGCGGCCGAGCTCTACGCAAACAAACTGGGGCTTCAAGATGTCTCCGTCTCCTTTTCCAAGGAGATCGCCGAAGGCTTCACCTACTTTGTGATCTTTGGAAAGGCCCAGCCCGAACTCGACTTTGCTCAGGTTCACGCCACCGAAGCCAAAATTGAGCGCCTTGACTTTTACCAGATCAACGCCCTGATCAAAGAGAAACTCAACCGCAAAGTGGCCGTGGTGGGTGCCTCCATTGGCACCGATGCCCACACGGTGGGTATCGACGCCATCATGAACATGAAGGGCTACAACCAGGACTACGGCCTGGAGCGCTATCCGGAGGTGGAAGCCCTCAACATGGGTGCCCAGGTGCCCTGTGAAGAGCTTCTTAAAAAAGCCGTGGAGATGAACGCCGAGGCGATTCTGGTAAGCCAGACCGTTACCCAGAAAGACGCCCACATTCGGAACTTTACCGAAATGATCGAGCTCCTCGAAGCCGAAGGCTTAAGAGACAAATTTGTCCTTTTGGCAGGCGGCCCCAGGGTCACCAACGACCTGGCCGTGGAACTGGGCTACGACGCAGGCTTCGGCCCCGGCACCGTGCCTTCTCACGTGGGCTCTTTCATTGCCACCCAGCTGGTTAAAAAGATGGGTGCCTAAGAAAAATCCCCTCGCAGGCTTTGCCTTGTGAGGGGAGACCCAACGATCACCTGCAACGGGCTAAAAAGGGTGGGGGGAGCCCCTTTTTTGAAAAAATGCCCTTGATTCCCAAGCATCCCGACAATTTTTGCCGGGACTGGATCTCATTTTAAAGGAGCAGATATGAACACACTGGTAGAATCACTGATTCGAGTCCGTATGAGCGCCCACGATGCCCACTATGCCGGAGAGCTGGTGGATGGTGCCCGTATGACAAACCTCTTCGGAGACGTGGCCACCGAGCTTTTGATCAAATACGACGGTGACGAAGGCCTTTTCCGTGCCTACGACAGTGTAGAATTTCTCGCGCCCGTGCGTGTGGGCGACTACATCGAAGCCAAAGGCCGCATCGTCAAAGTGGGCAATACCAGCCGTCGCATGGAGTTCGAAGCGTGGAAAGTGATTGCTCCGTGCCCCGAAAACGGTGAAGCCGCAGCCGATTTCCTCAAAGAGCCCGTTTTGGTCTGCAAGGCCAGCGGAACCTGCGTCACTCCCAAAGAGGCCCAGAGGATCGACCATGAGTAACACCCCTTTGATCATATCTGCAGCCATCGTGGGGGCCGAGCACACCAAAGAGAGCTACCCACACCTTCCCGTCACCCCGGGCGAAATTGCTGAAGCGGCCAAAGGTGCGGTGGAGGCCGGCGCAAGCATCATTCACCTCCACGTGCGTGACGAAGAGGGCAACCCCACCCAGCGTGTGGATGTCTTTGAGGCCGTCACCGAAAAAATTCGAAAAAGCTGCGACTGCATCCTGCAGTACTCCACCGGCGGTGCCGTGGGCACCCCTGTCGAGCTTCGCTGCGACCCGGTCTCTCTCAAACCCGACATGGCGACCCTTTCCATGGGAACCATGAACTTCGGCCCCGAGATCTACGAGAACACCGAGGCGACCATTTCGGCCATTGCCAAAGCCATCATGGAAAATGGCGTCAAAGCCGAGCTGGAAGTGTTTGACCTGGGGCAGCTGGAGGCGGTCGTCCGCATGAAAAAACGCGGACTCATTCCTGAGGCCTTCCACATCGATTTTGTGCTGGGGGTTCCTGGAGGTATGACAGCGTCCATCGAAAACCTTGTCACCCTCGTCTCCCGCCTTGAAAAGGACCAGAGCTGGGCTGTGGCAGGCATCGGACGCGGTCAACTTCCCATGGCCATACACGCCATCGCCATGGACGGACACGTGCGCGTGGGCGTGGAAGACAACATCTACTACCGCAAAGGTGAAATGGCCACCTCCAACGCCCAGCTGGTGGAGAGAGTCGTTCGCCTTGCAGGAGAGTTTGATCGACCTGTGGCAACGGTAGACGAAGCCAAAAAGCTTCTGGGTATCGGCGCCTGATCCCCTTTTCGAAGGGTGCCTCTTCGAAACCTCCCAAGCCCGCCATAAGCGGGCTTGGGTATCGTTAGATTTTTTAAGCAATACATGAACAATGATGGCAGCCACAAAATACTTTTCCAATTCAGATGCCTGAACCATGGGCTGACTCGAATCAGTCAAGATACGTGCATACGATTTGAAAAAAAGTTTTACTTCATCTCCAGTTGAAGATTATGTTTGTTGGATTTGATCAGGTGGTAAAAGTAAAAATCGAAGTCGTTTAAAAGTCGTCCCCCCCACGGCATCGCATAAAGAAGAAAAACAGGCATCCCAGATGTTGTGGGTCGCTATGACGTAGACTAAACTTTTTTTCAGATTCATCAAAAAATACCATCCGGTTAGTACAGGACCCTTCCGGATGACTATTTGATAAATCAAAACAAAAGTAATCCGCGTTCAAACGGTTGAAGGAAAACAGCACCCCGAAGCCTTTGAAAGAGAGAACACCACAACAGTTTTTTTGAAGAAAAAGGAGGCCATACACAACGAACCCGTCAGTCAAAACATGAAGCGCCCCCCAAGGGGACACTTCAAAACCTCAACCTCACCCAAGGAAACGACGTCGAACAATGCCGTTCGGCTCAGCTAAAACGTCAACCAGGTAGGGAAGTGAAACATGTTTGTTGGTTTGTTAAAATTAAGTCCTGTATTTGTTATGGCAGGCCTGATGATTTCAGGCTTTGACGCACTGCTCGCAGCACCTCTGGCCACCATCTTCGCGGCCATTGTGGCGTTTGCCACTGAAAAAATGAAATTCCAGACCATTGTCGATGCAGCCGTTGACAACGTCAAAGAGATGCAACTCGTCTTTTTCATCCTCATGCTCGCCTACGCCATGGCCGAGGCCTTTATGGCCACCGGTGTCGGCGCCTCCATCATCACCATCTCACTCAACCTTGGGCTTACCGCCAAAACCGTTGCCGTCACCGGTCTGGTCGTGACCGCCATCCTTTCGGTCGCCACCGGAACATCCTGGGGAACCTTTGCCGCCTGTGCCCCGGTTTTCCTCTGGCTCAACCACATCGTAGAGGGCAACATCCTCCTCACCACCGCAGCCATTGCCGGCGGTGCCTGTTTCGGTGACAACATCGGTCTCATCTCCGATACCACCGTGGTCTCTTCAGGTATCCAGAAAGTGGAGGTAATCGACCGAATCCGCCATCAAGGTGTCTGGTCCATTCTCTGTTTGGTGGTTACCGCCGTGGTCTTCTACATCGCCAGCAACATCATGGGGCTTCCCAGTGAGGTGGGCAACGCCACCGAAGCGATCGGCCAGATTCCCGACAGCGTCTGGGCTGCTCTCGCGGAAAAACGCGCCTCTGCCGTCACCCTTCTGGAACAAGTGAAAAACGGCGTGCCTCTTTTCATGTGCATTCCCCTGATTCTGGTGCTTATCGTGGCCATCATGGGACTTCCCACCCTGGTCTGCCTTGGCCTTGGCATCATCTCAGCCCTTCTCCTTGGCCTGGTTGCCGGAACCGTTGATTCGATCCAGGGTTTCCTTGACCTCATGTACTCCGGTTTTGAAAGCGCCGGTTCCTGGGTCATCGTCATGATGATGTGGGTGGGTGCTTTTGGCGGTATCATGGGCAAAATGCACGCTTTTGAACCCGTCTCCAAGCTGGTCACCACCCTCTCGGGAAGTGTCCGCCAGCTCATGTTCTACAACGGTACCCTCTCTATCCTGGGCAACGCGGCCCTGGCTGATGAGATGGCTCAGATCGTCACCATCGGTCCCATCGTAAGAAACCTCACCGATGAGAACGTGGTGGCCTCTGAAGAGGACATGTACAAACTGCGTCTGAGAAACGCCACCTTTGGCGATGCCTTGGGTGTATTCGGCTCTCAGCTCATCCCCTGGCACGTCTACATCGGCTTCTACGTGGGCATTGCCACCGCCGTTTATCCCTTGCACACCTTTCTTCCCACCGACATCATCAAGTACAACTTCATGGCCATGATCGCTGTGGGTACCATTCTCATCTTCACCCTTACCGGACTTGATCGCCTCATCCCCCTCTTCGGTCTCCCCGCAGAGCCCAATGTACGCCTCAAGACCAAAGAAGAACATGCTGCGGATCTTCAAGGAGAAACCGCCTAGCCCTTCTCGTTAAAGTGGAGTTCTTGTAAAAAGCCCCCTTTTCGCTCAGACGAAAAGGGGGCTTTTTTTTATAGCTTACTGATTCGGTCCATCGACCCTCCAAGTTCTCTAATAAAGGCCCACAGCCTTCAAAATCCTGGTAGAACACGCATTACAAAAAACATCATTCGTAAAACCGCCTCTAACGCAGACGATTATTCTTTGACTCAAAAAAGAACCTGTACTATATTCGTCGCGTTTTGTGAGTTCATGCCCCTTTCACGTCACAGGGATTTCAAAGGGTCATGGAAATGGTGAAAGAGGTTCGTTTATGTTTTTTGCATTGCTTAAGCTTAGCCCGGTTTTTCTTTTGGCGGGTCTTATGATTTCAGGGTTTGACGCCCTGCTTGCCGCCCCCCTGGCCACCATCTACGCCGCTGTGGTCGCATTTATCACCGAAAAAATGACCTTTCAAAAAATCGTGGATGCCGCTGTTGACAACGTCAAAGAGATGCAGCTCGTCTTTTTCATTCTCATGCTCGCCTACGCCATGGCCGAAGCTTTTATGGCCACCGGTGTCGGGGCAAGCATCATCACCATTGCTCTCAACATGGGCCTTACTGCAAAAACCGTGGCCGTTACCGGCCTTATGGTGACAGCCATTCTTTCCGTGGCCACCGGCACCTCCTGGGGCACCTTTGCCGCCTGCGCACCGGTCTTTCTCTGGCTCAACCATATTGTGGGTGGAAACATCGTCTTAACCACCGCTGCCATTGCTGGTGGAGCCTGTTTCGGAGACAACATCGGCCTGATTTCCGACACCACCGTGGTCTCTTCGGGCATTCAAAAAGTGGAAGTGATTGATCGAATAAGGCATCAGGGCATCTGGTCCCTTCTCTGCCTGGGAACCACAGCCATCCTCTTTTATATCGCCAGCAGTCTTATGGGACTGCCCAGTGAGGTAGGCAATGCCTCTGAAGCCATCGGTCAGATTCCCTCTGAGGTGTGGAGCGCCCTTGCAGAAAAACGCGCCTCTGCCGTCACCCTTCTGGAGCAAGTTAAATCAGGGGTCCCCCTCTTTATGTGCGTGCCGCTCATTCTGGTTCTTATCGTGGCGGTGATGGGGCTTCCCACACTGGTCTGCTTGGGAATTGGCATCATCTCATCCATGCTTCTCGGCATGGTGGCCGGAACCGTGGAGTCGGTTCACGCCTTTTTGAATCTGGTCTACTCTGGCTTTGAAAGTGCCGGATCCTGGGTCATCGTCATGATGATGTGGGTGGGTGCGTTTGGAGGAATCATGGGCAAAATGCACGCCTTTGAGCCCATTTCAAAGCTGGTCACCACACTGGCTGGTAGTGTGCGCCAGCTCATGTTTGCAAACGGTCTGCTCTCCATCATGGGCAACGCAGCCCTGGCCGATGAAATGGCCCAGATCGTTACCATCGGACCCATCATGAAGAACCTCACCGATGAAAATGTGATGGCTTCTGAAGAAGATATGTACAAACTCCGCCTGAGAAACGCCACTTTTGGTGACGCCCTGGGTGTTTTCGGGTCCCAGCTTATCCCCTGGCACGTCTACGTCGGCTTTTATGTGGGCATTGCCACGGCGGTCTACCCCCTGCACACCTTTGTACCCGCCGACATCATCAAATACAACTTTATGGCCATGATTGCCGTGGGCTCCATTCTCCTTTTCACCTTAACCGGCTTGGATCGACTGATTCCGCTCTTTAAACTGCCTGCGGAACCTGACGTACGACTCAAAACCCCTGAAGAGCATGCCGAAGGCCTCAAAGTTTAAGCCATCTTCAGCTATAAACAGCGAAAAAAAGGGCGTATGAGCAGCTGCTTCATACGCCCTTTTCTCTACCGGCTTTTGCCGTCTATCAGAATAACCAATCTATCGTTTCATTTGAATGGTGTCTCCCAGCATGGAGTCCACAGTGGTTACAATCTTGGAGTTGGCCTGGTAGGCCCTCTGGTTGGTGATCATCTTCACAAACTCCGAGGCCATGTCCACATTGGACTGCTCCAGAGAGTTGGGGGCCAGACTTCCCAAGCCGTTGGTGCCGGGACGGTTGGTAATCACAGAACCCGATAGACGTGTGGCGCTGAAGAGGTTACCCCCCTCTTTAAAAAGGCCCTGCATGTTTTGAAATTTTCCCAAAGCCACACGGAAAAGCGGGGTCACCTGTCCATTGGAGTATTGTCCGGTAATCACCCCGTCCACATCCACACTGATGTTCTGAAGACTTCCCGCTCCATAGCCGCTCGCCGACTGAAAGACCGTGGTGGAGGCCGAAGCAAACTGGGTGGTGGAAAGCCCTGCTGGCGTCCAGTTGGTGCCGTCGTAAGAGACCCCCATATCCAGCTCAACGTCCATCTCGGTGGTGCCATTGGACCCCCCGAGAAAATCCGCTGCCACGGTGTAGTGCTGGTTGTTAAAACACCCGGTCATATCCGACCAGCTGTTTGGATTGTCCAATGCATTGGCATCGCCTGCCGAAACCACCACATCAAATGTGCTTCCAGGAGAAACAACAGTCCCTTCGTTCAGGGCCAAAGTAAGACCATCGGGACCTTCCACATAGTTTCCGTTGCTGTAATCTGCGGGTACCGTAATGGTGCCCGTCTTCCCGCTGCCAGTGGCGGTCCATTGAAGCACCAGCTGATTGGTACCCACAATGGGATCTCCTGCCGCAGGAGCCGCCTCACCCTCCTGGGCCTGTGCTCCAGAAAGGGCAGGGGGTGCCACGGTAAAGGTGTAGGTCTCCGTAGGGGGCGGTCCACCGGCCATGGACTTCGGATCTCCACTCCAATCGCCAGAAACTTTTGGCATACCGCTGGCCCAAGTGGAGTTTGCAACCGTTAAATTGCCACCCGAGTTGCCCACAAACCGTTCAAAAGTTTGGCTTGCCAGAAGACCGTCAGAAGTAAATTTCAAGGTACCGCGTCCCAAAAGACCGCGCCCCCGGTCTTCATCGGTATCAAAGATATTTCGCATGTCCTCTTCAGGATTGCAGGTTACAATGTACTCATAGGTACTATCTCCTGCAGCCTTATCGAAGTAGAGGGTGATATCGTGGGTGGAGCCCAACGCATCAAAGGCTTTTACGGTGGTCTGATACTCAAAGGCCAGATCGCTCATATTGATGCCAGCACCTGGGCGGCCGTCCCACACCTCCGAGAGAGGCACTCCGGGGCCTGCCGTGTTATCTTTTCCTCTGGCATCCAGGTTGGTGATCACCGAGACCTTGTTGGTCTTCTCAGGAGGCGAGGTAAAAGACTCCAGCTTGATATCCCCAATGGAGCCCATGTCTTCCACCTCATTGGTCACTTCGTTTCGGCGCACACGCCACCCTTGAGTAATGTAGCCCGAAGGCGTCGTAAAATTGCCATCTTTATCAAAACGAAACTCTCCGGCACGGGTGTAAAACTGTTCGGCCTCGTTTTTGGGATGGCGCACAATAAAAAAACCTTCGCCGCCAATGGCAAGGTCGGTGGGCGATTCGGTGGATTCAAAGGAGCCCTGCACAAACTGGCTGGCAATCTCGCCGACGGAGGTGCCGCGTCCCACCTGGGATGAGCCCGACTTGGTGGCCACGGTCTGACTCAAAACATCCTGAAAGGTGACTCGGCTTGATTTAAATCCAATGGTGTTGACGTTGGCGATGTTGTCACCGATCACGGTCATGGCATTGCCTGTGGATGAAAGGCCACTAACACCTGAAAAGAGTGAACTGGTAAGAGACATAGGACTTTTTTTCTCCTCTATCGGGTAATGCCGGATGCGGGCGGATTCATCTGCGGGGTAAGGCCGCTTAAGGCGGCCTGGGCCATGGCTTTGCGGGCGGGTTGTTCTTTAACGGACTCTACGGTGGCCACACTTGCCGGAGCCACCTTGCGGCCGTTCACCAAAAGATAGGTGCGTCCGCCTTCACGGGTAACCCCTTCCACCAGTCCACGCTCGGTGGTGGAGGCACTCGCGTAGTCGCCTTTGCTGTTTCGAGCGATAATCTTGTACGTGTATTTTCCATCGGGCAGACGATTGCTGTCTTTATCGGTGCCGTCCCACATAATCTGCTGACGCCCCTGGGAGATAAAATCCGTGCCCGAATTGACCTCTTTGACCATCACCCCCTCGGGATTGTAAACCATCACACTCACCATGGCAGGCTCTTCAAGAGTGTAGTGCCCTCCGGCCATCACGCTTCCGGCTTTAAGGGAGACGGGATTTCCGTTTGAAACCACCTCTTTTCCCATATAATCAAAAATATTGTTTTCTTCTTTCTCTGCCTGATTAACCGCCAGAAGAGCTTTCAGGTTTTCATTCATATTCACCTGCTGCTCCAGACCGGAAAACTGGGCCAGTTGCGCTGTAAAATCTGTTCCATCCAAAGGATTCAAGGGGTCCTGATTTTTCATCTGCGCCACCATCATGGTGAGAAACGCATTTTTTCCCAGGGCATCGTCTTCATCTTTTTTTCGACCGGTTTTTTCATGGGACTGTTTCTCAATAAAGAGTGCCCGATCATTATAAGCGGCTTTTCCCAGTGGGGCTGACATCTTGACCTCGCTTTTCAGGGTCTTTTTGGATGACTCCGCAAAATACGTAAACCTTTTGTGGTGTCATCTTTTTCGCGTGATAGTTAAAATATCGACCGTGCTACGCTGTGATGCTGATGGAACCATCATGGTGCCGTCTGCCGTCGGGGGGGGCTTCGGGGGCGTCCCTGCCCCCATGCTGCGCGGCCTGATCTCCATCATGGCCGTTAAATCGCTGCCTGCCATCCCTGGCATCCCCACCGCCCTGCTGGGCGAATTGCATGGAACTTCCCTGCTCCACCTCGATTCGATCCACTCGAATGCCGTGTTCCAAGAGAAGGGTTCTGATTTCACCCTTTCCTGAGGCGAGTAGCTCTCCGGCCTTCTCTTTTTCAGAAACAATGCGTACGGAAAGGGTCTCTCCCTCTTTTTCGATGCGCATCTGAATGCGGCCCAAAGAGGGAGGCCGCACCTGAAACACCACCTCTTTATCGTTTTGCTTTAAAGAGGTAGCGATCTGCCTTCCCACCTGAAGGGCCAATCTTTTGGTGAGGCCTGTCCGAGGGGTCTCGTTGCTCTCCATGCTCTTGATGGAGCCCGGAAGAGAAAGGGTGTCATCCATGGCAGGGGCTGCGGGAACCTCACCCGCTGCGCCCAAAGGCTTCAAAGTAAAAACCGGTTTTCGCAACGTCTCCCCAAAAATCTTTGAATGCCCTTCGCTTTTCGACTTTTGCATTGCACCTTGCTCTGGTATTGCAGTTTGCCTCTGGAGAGGTGCGGCTTTAAATGGAGCGATTTCCTCTCTCTTCACGCCCACCTCTTTTGATGAAACCCTTTTTCCCTGTGCCTTAGACTGAACAAAAGCGCCTTCACTAGGCTCTACGGATTCTGCTTTGGCCTGAACCAGCCCTTTTAAAAGGTGGACAAAAGAGTGGCTGCTCAACGCCGTAGGGGCCTGCAATTTTTTTTGTCCCGAAAGCAAGGGGGCCTCCTGACCCTCATCCACCGGCAAAGGGGGAACCATGCTTGGGCGATTCAAAAGCATCTCACTCTGGACCAACGAGCGGCCCGATCCCACCTGGGAAGCAGAAAACCGCGAGTCTGTAAACGCGTTTAAAAGTGGCAGTGCCAACGAAGCCATAGAGAGCTCCTCATCACCTGGCACTTTGCATCGCCCCTTCTTCAATGGCAATGTGTCGTCTTTTTCAACGCCCCCATTCCCAGTTGCGGCGACCGTACCCGGAAGAACGTTCCGGCCCTTTTTAAGCCCCAAAGCCTTGCCGTCATCAACGATGTCCACCATGGAAGGCTCTTGTTCGACAAGGGATGGCATCTTCTCGCCTGCCAGCACCATCTTGGAGGGCTTCCCCCCAAAGAGAGCTTGAAGAAGAGCCGAAAACCCACCTGCTCCCCCCATTTTTCCACGGTGTTTTGCAACGCTCTGGGCTCCACCATTAAAACCTGCGTCATTTGGTGCTGAAACCGGGCTTGGCATCGTCGTCTCCAAAACATAGAGGGTAAAAAAGAGACACCGCACGCTGCGTTGCCTTATCCGCCCCATATAAAAAGCAAAGCCCGTGCCACATCAGGGCTACCATTTTAAGGTATTGAATTCAGCAAAACAATGAGATCACCCTTTCCCCAAAAGGATCTTTCTCACCTGCAAGACTTTCCTCCCAACCTGTTTTGCAAAGGAAAATTATTCCCCTTCATGGGGTCTCATTTAAGAGCCCTGTCTGTCCTCGCAAAACACCTGCCACACAATCATCACATCCCTTGTCTTTCCAACTTATTGCTTTTTTTCTTATACGAAGGTACAATTGCCGCTTCATAAATCATAACTGTCCCTTGCCGGGATGGTATCCCAGTGTTTCATAAAGATTCGAGCTCAAAAGGCACGGCAACGAACCGCTGCGCCCTTGCCCATAAAAAAAATCGGGCAATCGGGGCGAACGCCTGTTTGCGTCAGAATCGTTGTTGTATACCCTTGACCGTGGTTCTTACCCCAAGAGTCCACCGTCGCAACCGACACCTGAGCCCCATGAGGAACCATGAGAACCACTGTCTTTGACACCCCTGTTCTGTCTACACTGATGCGATGGATCGCCATTATCATTTTGAAATTCGGTGGCTGGCGTGCTGTGGGAAATGTCCCCACCATCGACAAATACGTGGGAATTGCAGCCCCCCACACCACCAACTGGGACTTTGTCTGGCTCATCTGTCTCGCACTGAAGCTGAAAGTCAAGGTCTACTGGATGGGCAAACATACCCTTTTTAAGGGAGCTGCCGGCCCCATCATGCGGTGGCTGGGTGGTATCGCCATTGACCGACGAAAATCAGGAAATACCGTGGCGCAAATCGTTGAGGCCTTTAACACCACAGACAAGCTTGTGGTGGTGATTCCACCTGAAGGCACTCGAAGCCGTACGCGCTACTGGAAAACCGGTTTCTACCACATTGCCCACGGTGCAGAGGTTCCCATCGCCTTAGGGTTTCTCGACTTTGAACTCAAGGTCGGCGGATTCGGTCCCATCTTTGTGCCCTCAGGCGACATTGATGCAGACATGCCCTTGATTAAAGGGTTCTACCAAAACGTCAAAGGAAAATACCCCGACCAATACGGTGAAGCCGAAGTCTTTTCCGGCAAAGATGCCATCGATGCCGACACCGCGCCATACCAAGGAGACACCCAGGCCTTCTTTACTCCCAGTGGAGACATGGAAAACGATATCCGCCTTCTCGGTGCCTATTTCCGAGAGATTACCACTCAGGAAACCTCTCATCCTTTGGAGGGATAAACGCCAAAGGGAACCTTTTCAACACCACCTTTTATAAGCCCCCTTTCAGTTACGGAAAGAGGGGCTTTTTTCAACCTATCCCCTTCCACATAACAGACTGCTATAAATATACAATTCGACAGCACTAAAATATAGGACAAACCAATCACATCGCTCTTATTGACAACCATAGATCCCCTATGCTAACGATGTTCACTATTGTTATTCTAAAAAACTAGAAGTGCTGCATTTCCAAAACCACAGTCACCACGGAAGGAATATCCATGATGATTCTGAGATGCCTGCTTCTCATACTGCTCTTTCCCTGTCTGACGCCTTTTTCATCATGGGCAGCCCTCACTCCCATGGATGAGAATGAATTGGGGGCCATACATGCCAGCCAGGGTGTTCTCATTGATTTCAACAATCTATCCATAAATAAAACAACCCACACGCTAAGGTTTACACCTCACAACAGCGTGGACACTCTGGGCCATTCCATCACCAGCTCACTGTCCCTCTACTCCTCCTCGGCCCAAACACTTTTCCAAGGGTCCCTGGGGTTGCGAGCCAAAAAATATACCGCTCAAACCGAAGACTTCTGGGTCAACGATGTTTGGAAAAAAACATCGGGAAACTATGTGTTCAAAAAACGGCAAGTGGTCCACGTTGACTCCCATCACACCCTTTCCGGTCGAACGCCCCTTATCAACAACCGGAGCCGAAGCGCTGTTCTCATTGATCTGATCTCTCAAGGGACCAAAGCTTTTTTAAAAACAAGTGGCACCGCCACCCTTGCCTACACCACGGGAAGCGGCAGTACGGCCCAAGACCTTCTGCTTGGAAAACTTCACCTCTCCAACCTTCAGCTTCATCAGGGCGACGCCATGATTTATGCCCTGCAAAACATCCCTAACTATGCCACCGGCCAGGGGGTTGCCATGCAGCTTCGCCTGAAGACCTCTATTGAAGAGCTCTCCTACTCATCCAATCAGAATCAGAAACTCTTAAGTCTTAAGGGGATCCACTTAAAAGAGAGTTTTGATCGAAACGATTGCAACGCCTATGACTTTTTAGGAAACCCCATCAAAAACGACGGCAACTTAAACGGCACCACCGGAGACACCAACGGCTACCAATCGGGAGAGGCCGTTAAACTCATTCCATCCAATATCACCAACCAGTGGGGAAACTATCATCCAGGAACGGCTCGAAATATCAACAACATGTACGGGGGCTACTTTATGGTGGGAAACCTAAGGCAGGTGGAGTTCTACGATCACATCGCCGGTAATCGTGACATTGCTGTTCACCGCCCCTGGTATGAATCCAGCAATGGGCCAGGATACAACAATGGCCAGCACCGCCTCAATGACGATGGAACAGATGTTCAAAGCGGTGAGGTGCAAAGCGTTAAAATAACGGAAAGACCTGTCACCTTTTCTGTAAAAAAGCGTGCCAACGGATCGGCTTACATCGACATCAACCTCACCCTTCACGGTTCTCTGCGTGTGGAACAGGTGATGGGGTACAACGCCAGTGGCAACAACAGCTACTTAGGGGGCAACTCCCTGGGTCCTATCATCTTAGATGGCATTCGCGTCAAATACTGCCACATTGAATTTCCAGGCCCCCAAGAGATCTACACCCTCACCACGGTTTACAACGATAGCGGATCTCAGCACGACTACAAGTATCTCGCTGGTCACCTTCCGGTTGCCCAAAATAAAATTCCCGGTGGAAGCATTCCATCGGGCCAGGCCGCTTACAACCCCATGGGAAGGGGACAGGAGTGGTTTTTAAACACACAGGGAAACAGCTCACTCTCCAGTAATTCCAACTGGGACATCTACCGAGTCAAACAAAACGGAATGGACTATTGGCGCATTGAAGAGCCCAACCCTCCTTCCGGTTATTTCAACTAAAAAAGCAGCTCTCCCTCACGTATCAGGAGAAACTGGCCATGCTTCGGTCCATTATTCTTTTTGCTCTGCTCAGCGTTTTGGCCGGACTTTTGTCCCCACGATCAGGAGCCTCAAAGCTAACGCCTATGAGTGATACCCAGCTGGCTCAAACCGATGCCAAGGCCGGCCCCATTTCGTTTTCCATTGAAAGAGACGACTTGCGCCTCTTTTTTGACACAAAAATAGAAACTTACACCGAAATCGACCGAGTGAGACTGGGATATTATTACAAGGACCGTAAAGACCTGGTGACGCGAAAAGGGTTAAGCCCCGGAGACTCGTTCAACGATAGCCAAATGGATCGAAGGGTGCGCTGGATTGATCACCAGGGAGAGCATCGCCAATTTCGTGTTGGCTATGGCAATGGCCAGAGCTCACCCAGATATGCCATTGAGTACTCTCTCTTCAAACACGATGGGCAAAGGCATACCGACTTTATTCCTTGGACCGATGATGACTATTACATGAGTAAATACAAATACAAAAAAATCTTATGGGTCAATATTCATATGTTTGTCGATGGGGTCCAGGGAAACAACAAAAATTTCTTCAATTTCTCAAGTCAGGCAACGCGGAACCGCAATTACCTTGACTGGGATATCAATGTCAACAACTTAAGGGCTGGAAGCAGCCCCGAAAACCCTCTTACACTCAACGGCCTTGTGGTGCGGTTAAAATATGACAACATCACGTCTCCCAACCGTAAGCTCACAGATATCATCATCGGATCCAACGACGTGCAGGGCGATGCCTATGGCGATTTCAGACGCCTGACAGGTTTGTTGAACCCTCGAAATGCCCACCGTTCAAGGAGAACATCCCTCCAAAAAGACATGCCCCAAAACAGCAATGCAAACGGAGCCGACCTGGGTGTGGAGTTCAACACCACCCCCATCCCTGTTATCCTTCAAAGAGACTCCATGCTGATGTTACTCGATCATATCCGCTACTACCGAGACTACCGTCATCCGGAAAAACAGGCCTTTATGGCTGCCGTACCCGACAACCCCACCCACAACTCCGCCAACAATGGACTCTTTCTTCGCATCGGCCTGGACCGAAACAGCCCCCACTTTGGATACAACCTTGTCAGCGGATACAATGAGCGTGTGGCCACTGCCTTCCAATACCGAGGCGAACACCTCAACGCCTCCATCAACAACTGGTGGAGGGGCACCCCCCCTCACCCCGACACAAACAGCCTCTCCAGTTTTGTCGGAAAAATCCCTGAGACTTACTCTCCGTAAGTGTTTCAACCCAAACGATGGTCCATGACATCCACCGCTTTTTTCTACCTACCCCAAAAAAACCTCTGTTCACACTTCCCCGCCTTTTTTAAAAACACTTGTTCTCTATAAGGGAGTTCTCCAACTTACGTCCACAACATCAAATATTAAAACACCCAACAATTTCAGATAAATAAATAACAAACCCCCTATGGCATAACGATTGTATTTCCCCTTATCCAATGGGACATATCCTCCTTTATCCAGCCACTCCTGATTAGCGCCATACCTCTTCTTTCTTAAATGCAAACCACCCACCAAAACCCAATGTCCCATAACCCAAACACAACGTGGGGCAAACATGAAAATTTATCTCTTTACCATCATCGCACTCTTCATTTTTTCCGCTTCAGCCTTTGGTTTTGAAGAATCTGCTGTCTCCCTTTACAAAGGCAATTACATTCAAAGCGCAAGGTCAGGAGAACAAGACAACTCTTACACGCAAGCCCAATTCTCCTTAAAATATCAGCCATTAAGGCACAACTTAGACAGTATCTTCATTGGATTCACCAACACCTTTTGGTGGATGACATCTGAAAAATCAAGTGAAGTACGTGAAACAAATTATAATGTAGAGATCTTTTACCAAAAAAAGAGTGCCGTCAGGTTGAGCAACAACATCACCATAAACTCTTTACAGTTGGGGATTGACCACAAAAGCAATTGAAAAAAGGGAGCAGAATCCAGAGGTACAAACAGTTTCTATGTAAAGGGCGGGGGATACTTTGGCGAAAGGATAAGAATTGGAGGCGAAGTAACGGCATTTACCTACGTTGAAAACTCCGTTAAAAACAGAGATATCCAAGACTACACGGGTAATTTCCTTTACAAAGCATATGCTTCAATTTTTTCAACGCAATACGAAAAAAATATTATTCAGTTCAGTTACACTGTTCAATTGGGCAACAACACAAACCTTTCAAGGGGAAGACAAGAAGTCCTTCTCAAAGCCAATTTTTTCCCAAAAAAAATCAATCCTGCACTCTTCATCAAATATGAAACAGGATACGGTACCCAAGGTCTTACCCACTACAATGAAAAACACAGTGCCACCATCTTTGGTCTCTCCCTTCAGTAAAGCCAGACTCTACCCCGCTTGCCTTCTCTCTACTTCACGCTTTTCATTCCAAAATGCTATTGCTCGGGTCATACGCTCCATAAGGAGAAACTCATCTGGAAAACCAGCATAAAAGGCCCCCGGAATCTGGGTGGTCCGCCGAATATAGTCCTGAAAACAGACAAAAAGCTTTGCATCCGGCTTTTTCAAATCACACCAAAAGTGATCCAAAGAGCTCCTCTTATTGGTCAAGCCTTCTATATCGTAATTGGCACAACCGAGAACAAGAGTCGGCACCCGATGATAAAGAGAAGAGATCCCCACGGTACTGTTAATGGTGATAGCTCCCAAAGCATTTTTAAGAGCCGACGGAAGATGCACATCATGTGTATAAAAAACCCGTCCCTTTAAATCCAAGCGCTCAGAAAGGCTTCTTATAAAGTTTCCATAATGGGTCCGTCCCCTGTCAACCGGATGATGTTTGAAAACCAAATATGTATTTTTTGGTGCATTCGCAGCAAAAGAGCCCATCACCGTCACAATAAACTCTCTCATCGACGAAAACTCAGAGTGCACATGAATTTGAGCATCACAAGATGTTTGAAGAGGGACAAAATAGTAAC
>JAKSCC010000241.1 GCA_022360815.1 Desulfobacterales bacterium | reverse complement strand
TTGGAGGAGGGTTTGCATATTGGGGCTGTTGTAGCGGGTGTCCACGCCGCTATCCCATTCCAAAAGGGAGTCCAAACCCCAGGTGGGAAACTGTTGCAAGGAGTCGCCAGATGAGGAGATGGCGGTTTCGAGCTCTTTTTCAAAGAGAACCTGATGGTGGAGAAGAAGGGGTGTGGCATCTTGTTGGGGTGCTTCCCCGATACCGTGAACTCTTCTGGCGGCCGATGCCGAAGTCGCAAGAAGAGAGATAATTGCCAATAGTAAGACGATTGATTTTATATATACTAAATTGGTATACATTAGGCGTGTGGCCATGTAGCCTCCTTTTGTAGGCATGATTCATTCGTCTATTGGTGCCAAGCCGGTCTGTTGTATGCTGGGGGAGTGAGCTTTTTTCCACTCATAACTGTGTGCGAATATGATCACTCATTTTGCTAAGACGTTCGTACATTTGGCGTTTCGGTTTTGACAACGCTTTTGATCATGTTGATGTGACAGTTATGATAATTATGGTGGCTATGAGTGGAATGGGTGAATCGCTGTTGTTGGCCACCCCAAATACTTGCATACGCTTTGGGCAATATGCCCTATAGCTGTACCAGCTTTGAAGCTTTCAATTACGATTACGCAAAGGACTCAATGGCGGGATGTTATGGCTCAAAATGAGAGATACTCAAAATGAGAAATGAAAAGAGCCTGTGGAAACATTTTGATGGGGCTAACCCAAAAATTTGACGTTTTTTATCTTTGGGTCAGTTGAAACTCAATTTTTATTGGGTGTTTGTGTCGGTACCAAAGAATGTAATCACACCCTTTTGAGCTGTCAAGCGACAGACACAAAAAAAATTGCCTCATGCCGATTGAAAATTGGTTTACGCCTGTGGGGCTTGCGTCTTCATTCGTTTAGATTTTTTTTAAAAAGGATAAAGTTGTTATTGCGGCGGGTCATGCCATGGCTGCGTTGGATTCGCCAGAGGCCCTATAGAAAACCCATTGCAAAAAGCAAAAACCCCGCATCTGCTATTTCAGAGTGCGGGGTTTTTGCTTTAAGGGCTCTGGTTAACGGATTCTGTATCCTCCAGAGATACTTTCCAAAATGGGATCTCTTTGCTGGGGGTACTCTTTCATGATGTAGTGCACCCTGCTGGTTGTCGGTGCTGCAGCATGGCTTGGCGTTCCGGCAGGAACGACTCTGAAGAAGGTTCCGTTGAGCTTTTGAATGGGGTAGTCGAGATATTTGACCAGGTGGGTGTCTGAGAGATCAATGGGTTGAATTTCCCAGTTTCCTGGCTCTTCGATGGTGATGGTGTCACCTGGGTTCCAGTAGTAATGAAGGGTTCCATTTTGTGATGCCACGTTTTTTTCGGTTTCCATTTCATCGGAGCGGCGTACAAAGGTGGATGCGACCGGATCGGTGGGATACGCCTTGAATTGAGTCCAGGCCGACTGGTTGCCTCCCAAGGTCCATGTGTAGCGCCCGTCTTTGGAGCGGTGCGAGAAGAAGGTGGTGTGGTAGGTTCCGAGAGAAGGGCGGGAGTAATCGGCTCCTTTCATGTGAACCAGTGCGAGGACATCGCCGGGCATGGGGTTTGATGAGACATCGTTACCCCAGACCGCCCAGTTGCGGCCTCTGGGTGTAAAGCGGTTGATCGTGATCAGGTTGTGGGGCGGGGCGCAGTTGTATCTTTTGCGGGCACTTCCGATATAGAAGGGGAGCTCTGTGACCCCTGCCTCATGCATAAGGGTGTAGACAAATTCGTTGCAGTATCCTCCAAATTTTTTAGCGAAAACCCCTATGGTTGCGCATGCCGCTGTGTTTTTGAGCCATGCGATATGTGGGTTTGCCCTTGTTGCCGGTGGGAAGTCTAAGAAGACGAAGTTTTCGCTTGTACTCCAGTTGAATCTTTTTTCCCAGGTTCGAAAGGCGTCTGTGAACCAGGGTGCGGCTTTTAAAAGAGCACGGTTTTCTTCTCTGATTTGGGTGGGAAGAACGGCCAGGATTGAGCCCTTGTTGTCTTTGATGGTGATATCAAAGTCCACAGGGGTGCCGTCTTCTACAGTGCGGATCAGGTGCAATTCGTTATCGTCTGTCACCTCAAATGAGGGGTGTGAGGTGGTGATGGAAAGCTGTTGCCCTTTT
>JAKSCC010000110.1 GCA_022360815.1 Desulfobacterales bacterium | reverse complement strand
CTTTACGAGAAGAGCCTAATTGAAGAGGCGCTCAAAGAAAACCGTGGCAGCATGACTCGAACAGCAGAGGCCTTGGGTATTCCTCGAAAGCGCCTCTATCTTCGCATGCAGAAGTTTGGAATTCAAAAGTAACGCAAAGGGGTGTCGCGAGGTGGCGATGCTTGCGATAGTGGGTGTGGAGTGGGTCGAAATCGGGACAGGTGTGTCGATTTCGACCCTTTTTTTGGGGCGATTTTTGTGCGTCCTTAAAATAAACCCTCCATAATTCATGCCGATTTTTCGTTCTGAGAAAATTGGCACAGGATTTGCCATTATCTTTTTCTGCTGAATGGACCTCCTGCACTAAACAATCCGATGCCCTCTAAAAATGCCCGGTAGACAGGCCGAGTAGGGGTGAGGTGCGTTGAGCTTTCGGGAGAGCCTGCGACAATTGAACCTGTTTAAGGAGAAGATGATGCGTAACCTCTTGACTTTGATGCTGGCCCTGTGTGTGGCGCTGTCTCTGACATTGACCCCTGCTTTTGCCAAGGAGTACCCCTCAAAACCCATTAAAATTATCGTGCCTTCAAAGGCCGGTGGTTCCACCGACACCTCTGCCCGTCTTTTTGTCAAGGCGGCCAAGAAGTATTGGCCCGGTGCCAAGTTTGTGATCAAGAACGTTCCCGGATCCGGTGGTCAGAAAGGCTTTGAAGAGATTGCCAAGGCCAGAAAAGACGGCCACACCATCGGCATGATCTTTACCACCCAGGTTGTGGCCCATGTGGTGGCCAAAAGAGCCCGCTACACCCTGGATAGCTTCCATGTGATGGGCAACCTGATGCAGGACCCTCTGATTGTTGCGGTTCCCTCCAAAAGTGAGATCACCGATTTGAAAGGGTTTATTGCAGCGGCCAAGGCCAAGTCCCTCACCACGGCGGTAAACGGCATTGGCTCCGATGACTTTGTGGCAGCCAAAAAGCTTGAGCGTCAGACCGGCGTCTCCTTTAACCTGCTTCCCACCAAAGGCTCTACCGAGCAGAAGGCGATGATCATGGGCGGCCACGTGGACGCCAGCATCATGAACATCTCCCAGCTTCAGGCGCAGCACAAGGCGGGAACAGCCCGTATTATTGCGGTTTTGGACGCCGAGCGTTCTCACATCCTTCCCCATGTGAAGACGGCCAAGGAGCAGGGCTTTGACGTCAACATGACCGCCACTCGAGGCTTTGTTGCTCCGGCGGGTGTTGATGCAAAAATTCTTGCCAAGCTGGACGATCTGATGGCCAAGGTTCAGAAAGATGAAGGATTTATCGCCGAGTGCACCAAAGACGTGATGTTTCTTCTTCCCATGAACGGCACCGACTACCTGAAGTACCTGACAGGGCTTCAGGCCGAAACGCAGCTCTTCTACGATCAGAATCCCTGGTAAAGGGTTTCTCCTTGTTTTTTAGCGGTTTTTAAAAATCGTTTAAGGGAGCAGGGACGATTAATCATACAACAGGCAGCGGTTCAGTCAGGCTTCGTTGGGGGCGGGCTGAGCCGTTGCTGCAATTTAAGGCAACCATGATGACAAAACGTCTTACTGAGCTGCTTATTCTCGGGGGCTTTGCCCTTCTGGCGATTCTTCTCTACCTGAGCACCTCCAGCTATCCTGAATCGGTTCAGGGCTCCACGGCCATGTATGTGCGCTTTCTTGCCACGTCCCTTGGGATTCTCTGCGCTGTGGAGATCGCTTCCTGGCTGAAAAAAAGGGAGAAGGCGATCCATGAAAAACTGAATATCACAGCAGCACCTTTAAGATTCTGGGGACTTTTGGCGGAGCTGGTGATCTACTCTCAGCTTCTGGAGCCTCTGGGTTTTTATCTGGCCTCTCTTCTTTTTCTGCCGGTGGCCATGCTTACACAAGGGGCGCGAAAGCCTCTCTCCATCGGGCTGACAACAGGGGGCGTGCTCCTCTTTGTTTTTCTGGTGTTTGAAACGCTTCTGGCGGTTCCCCTGCCGGAGAGACTCTGGTTTTAGCTCATGCGGCTTTGGCCATGTAAGATAAAGTCGTAAAAAAGTTTACGTTTGGGCGCTCGAATGCGCCATTCGTACTTTTTACGGAGCCATCATGTGAAGGGTTTCTCCTTTTCTGGCTCTTAAAACAGAACCTGTTATTTCAGGAACTCACGATGATCGTTGAATCTCTGCAGGCTCTCATGAGCCCTTACTCGCTTCTGGCCGTTTTTATCGGTACAGTATCCGGGGTCCTTGTGGGAGGCATGCCCGGACTTACCGCCACCATGGCGGTGGCCCTCCTTATTCCCGTTACCTTTGCCTTAGAGCCCCTCACAGGTCTTCTTCTGATGGGAGGGGTCTATTGCGGTGCCATGTACGGGGGCTCTATCCCTGCGATTTTGCTGCGCACACCCGGAACACCTGCGGCGGTGGCAACCGCCATGGAAGGCTACCCCATGACCCAGAAGGGCAAAGGGGGGCTTGCCCTGAAGGTGTCGGTGATCTCAAGTTTTGTAGGGGGGACCTTCTCTGCGGTGGTTCTCCTTCTGGTGGCACCCATTCTGGCCAAATTTGCCCTCACCTTTGGGCCCCCTGAATATTTTCTTCTGGCGCTGGTGGGGCTTGCGGGGATTGTCTCCATGACCGACGAGAACAGCAACCTGGTAAAGGCGCTGATCTCGGGTCTCATTGGTTTGATTATGGCTGTGGTGGGCACCGACCCCATGTCCGGAATGCTTCGCTACACCATGAACAACCCCGATCTTTTTGACGGGATCGCCTTTATGCCGGCCCTTATCGGTTTCTTCTCCATCTCTCAGATGCTGGAGCTTACCGGAAGTGGAAGCATTGTGGCCGATACCAGCGTGATCACCAAGATCAAGCGGGAGCCCATGCCCAAGGGGATGGGAAAGTTCATCGGAACCGGCTCCATTGTGGGGACCATCGTGGGCATTCTCCCCGGCGAAGGGGCGACTATTGCGGCCTTTCTCTCCTACAACGTGGCCCGTCAGCGCTCCAAAAACAAAGAGCTTTTCGGCAAAGGCAATCCAGAAGGTATCGCCGCAGCTGAAGCGGGCAACAACGGATGCGTGGGAGGCTCTCTGATTCCCACCTTGACCCTGGGCATTCCCGGAAACAGTGTGGCCGCCGCCCTTCTAGGGGGCATTCTGGTGCACGGGCTGATTCCAGGGCCTGAGCTCTTCACCAAATACGGGGTGATGACCTACGCCTTTATCCTCTCGCTTTTTGTGGCCAACGTGGTCTTTCTTGTGATGGGCCTTCTGATGGCGCCGCACTTTGCCCGTATCTCATTGACGCCTGCAAGCCTTCTCATTCCCGTGGTCTGCCTCTTTTCGGTTTTGGGATCGTACGCCATGAACAACAGCATCTTTGATATCTCCATTGCCCTTGCCTGCGGTATGGCGGCGGTTTTTCTGCACAAGACCGGCTTTTCTCTGGGCGCACTGATTCTGGGCCTGATTTTGGGCCCCATTGCCGAAGGGGGCTTTGCTCAGGCTCTGATCATGGGGCACGGGGATTACAGCATCTTTTTTACAAGGCCCCAGTCGTTGGCCCTGTGGGGGATCATCGCTCTGCTTCTGGTGCATCCCACCTGGCAGGCGTTTAAAACGTATCGCGAAAAGAGTGCTACCGCTTAGTAGATAAGGTGTTGGGCTTGTAAGATACCGAGGCTTTTGAGGCCTCGGTGGCGAGAAAAAAGGATTCAGAGGTATGCCGGGTTTTGGACGCGCAGGCAAAGAGGTGGAGATCGAAAAGGAGATCCGTGAGTTTCTGGAACAGGTCAGCGAAGCCGGGGTGCTTTTCACCAAGGGGATGAAGGCCTACCTCACCGGCTACCCGGCCACGTTTGGAAGCTATCGCCATGAGACGGTGGATACAGAGCGATGTGCCGACGCCTTAAGGCGGGACATTGAAGAGAAGCTCTATAAAAAAACCTTGATCCCGGAATCCCGGGGGGATGTGCTTCGCCTGATTGAGAGTCTGGACTCGCTTTTGGGTCAGTACAAGGGAACCCTTTGGCGTCTTGAAATTGAGGCACCTGAGTTCGATCGCTCTTTTGTTGAAGGCTTTCTGGATCTTGTTGATTGCGTGGTGGCGGCCGTGGAGTCCATCACTCGCGCCATCGATGCATTTTTTCAGAACCGCCGTGACGTCAAAGAGTGGATGCGGAAGGTGGTCGAGTGGGAGACCGAGGCGGATGTGGCCTCAACCCAGCTTCAGGTCTCCATCTTTCGCCATGAGGGGCTCGACTTGAGTCGGCGCATGCACCTCAGGGATTTTGTCCGTCAGGTGGATCAGATTGCCGACAAGGCCGAAGATCTGGCCGATAGCCTTGCTATTTATGTGATCAAACGCGGTTTGTAATTCGATGAATATCGTTTTCTCTTTTGCCTCTCTTCTTTTGGTTGGTGGTCTTTCCGGAGCAGGTGATACTGCTTCGCTTCTGGGCGTTGGGACCGGCTCACGCATGCTAAGCCGCCGCGCTTTGATGGGGACGGTGGTTTTAGGAACGGTTGTGGGGGCCTTGGTGGGGAGTGCGAGAGTGCCCGGCGTTTTTGAGGCTTTTGCTCCTATTGAATCCCCTTTTGAGATGCTTTTGATTTGCCTCATCTCTTTTTTGGGGATTTTTCCTCTTCTTCGGGCTGGATGCCCCATGACCACTGTGCAGGTGGTGGTTGCCTCTTTTGCCGGATTGCGTCTGGGGAAGATGGGATTGACGGCTGTGTCATCCATCCCTTTGATTTTTGCCTGGGTCCTTTCTCCCCTTTTGGCTGCGTTGATGGCCATTGTTCTCTACAAGATCCTGGCTCTTCTTATCAAGGTCTTTCACGTCAATATTTTTAAGCTGGACCGGATCATTCGTGGCGGAATTTTTACGGCCCTTTTTGTCGGTTCGGCATTGATGGCGGCCAATGTTCTTCCCTGCTTTGGGGCCATGGTTTTTCCCCTTGCAGGGGCTTCTTTTTCCTTTTGGTATGGTTTGCCTTTGCAACTTGTTGGAGCCGTTGGGCTTGTTCTTGGGATTTCTCTTCAAGGGCGAAGCGTGGCTCTTTCCAACAGTGAAGATTTGTTTAATTTCTCCTTTGCCCCTCTCATGGCCTTTGCGGCTCTTCTGGCCTTTTGTGCGGTTGGTTGGCTGTTTACTTTCTCTGCATTTGGTATGGACGGAATTGGTGTCCCTTTGGCCACGTGCCAGGTGCTGATGGGAGCCACCTTGGGGCTCTCTCTGCTCTACCCTCGCCTTTGCCCCTCAGGTCGTATCTGTTTTGGAATGCTTGTGTGCTGGATTGGAGTTCCTTTTTTGGCCTTTTGGTTGAGTTGGGCGATTGCTCTGATTCGATAAGCTTGAACGACTCTGTAAAAAAAATGTGCTTGCACACAGATTGATCTGACCCTTTTGGGGCCTGCTCTGGTTTTTATGGCTTCATCACGTTTTGGGAAACCCCTCACCAGAGGTTAAGAATTTCGAGAAATTGCCGAAGAGTGTAGGAAGAGTATCGAATACTTAACTATGGTGAGGTGGGATGATGGCACTGCTTTCAGGGTCAGGAGGCCGAAAGGTGTTTGGCGGGTTTTCTCCAGGACGTCTGGTGACGGCTCGGGTGGTGAAACGCCAGGAGGATGGGGGGACGACCCTCTCCATTGGAGGGCGTAAGATCTCTGCCCAGGTAAGCCAGCCTGTGGCAGAGGGGCGCACGGTGCGCATGCGGGTGACCCATGTGGACAGCAGCCGCATTTCACTGAAGCAGCTCACCTTTGCCGATCATCCTGTGGGCCGCTACCTCATGGCCCTGAGAGGATTGGGGCGCAAGGGACCTTTTCAATACCTCACCACACTCTTTGGGTCTGTCTTTTCAAAAGGCTCTTCCACGGCCCAGCAACTCAAAGAAAAACTGCAGCATTTTATCACCCAGCTTGCGGTGAAGCCCGGAGAGAGTACGGCCCAGGATCTTCGTGAGATGGTTCGAGGTTCCGGGCTCATGCACGAGCGCCAGGTTTTGGATGAAGAGCCTCGGGAGAATATCAAGAGCCTTTCGCTTAAGCTGGGTAGAGCGTCTGAAGAGGATGAGCCGCTTTCAAAGACGGTAAAAGCGCTTATTGATGGCATCGAAAAACTACAGGTGGTGAATCGGGCCACCGGAGAGATTTCGGGGCGGTTCTTGCTTCCCCTTCCAATTTTTATGGACGGCAGGCTCACCTTTGGGCAGCTTCTTATTGATCGGGGTGAAGAGAGGTCGGCTTCGGAAGGCGGGGCCCAACGGATGATCCGTCTTGCCATGCACCTGAAGCTTTCGCGTATGGGAGAGATGCGGGTGGACCTCTCTTTGTATAAGGGCGCAGTGGCTGGAATGTTATCGGTGGCGAGCAAAGAGGCCTGCGATCTGCTTCTCAAAGAGATGGCAGGCCTCGGTGCGGCGTTGGGGGAGAAGGGCTTTTTGCTTCGGCATATGGGGGTTCAGGAGGTGGAACCCGCTGAGCTGGCTTCGGGTTCACTGGTGGACGATCTGGTGGAAGGGATGGATAGGCTCCATGTGGAAATCTAATAAAAAGCGGCAGACGGCCGTGGCTGTCGGGTATTCAAAACAAAAAGGCGATGCCCCCAAAGTGACGGCCAAGGGCAGAGGGATTTTGGCAGATAGAATAATTGAGGTGGCCCGTGAAAACGGGGTGCCGATCCAGAGCGATCCGGACCTTGTGGAAGTGCTGGCCGCTCTGGATCTTGAATCTGAGATTCCCGAAGAGGTGTATGCTGTGGTGGCAGAGCTTCTGGCCTTTGTCTACCGAGCCAACAACAAGATGTGATCAGCTTCCCGCAGCCCCTGGGTTTTCATTAGAGTGGAGATCAAGGGCCATTTGGCGCACCTTTTTCTTGTCGAGCTTCTGCACATCGGTCAGGGGCATCTCGTCTACAAAAAAGATTGATTTGGGCACGGCATATTTGGCGACACGGGCTCTTAAGAATTCAATGAATTCATCGGGTGTGACCCGCTCTTTGTACTCTTTTTTGGGCTGCACACAGATGATGACCCGCTCGCTTCCGTCCCTGGTAGAATCGGGTACCCCTACGGTGGCGGCATGCTCAATGGCCGGATGGCCGTAAAGAATATCATCGACTTCTCGAGAGTAAACTTTGTAACCCGAAACATTGATCATGTCTTTGGTGCGGTCCACAATGGCGAAGTAGCCATGCTCATCCACCGTCACCACATCCCCTGTATGGATAAATCCCTCAGAATCAATACCGGTGCCTGCCTCGGGCCAGTATCCTTTCATGCGCTGGGGGCCACGGATCAGCATTTCGCCTCTGACACCTTCGGGGAAATGTTCCGAGTCTGCAAGGGTCTCTTTTGAGGCGATGTCCACGATGCGAATTTCGGTGTCTGGAAGAGGGATGCCGATGGTTCCTCTTTTTTCTGAAGAGCTTCCCTTGTCAGCGGATCCGCTGGTGAGTTTGAGTAGCATGCCGATGCCTTTGGTGACGAGGTATCCCAGAAGCTTGGGACCCAAAAGTCTTAAAAAACGATTGATGAGAAAAGCGACTCCTGGAATGGCAAGGCCCATGGAGAGAAGGCGTTGCACAAAACGTCCACCCACCACTCGAAGAAGAATGGAGGCGTTTAAGTGCGTGCAAGGGGACATCTCTGAAAGGCCATACCCCTCCATAACCGCACCGCTGGACCTTTTTTCAAAGGCCTTTTGTGCGCTTGGGGGAAGAGGGGCCGATCCTGAAACCCCCAGTACCGAAATGCCTTTAAGCTCTTCGTTGGTCATCTTCATAAATTGGGCGGGCACGCCCATCTGCAGAACGGGGTAGTGGGCTTTGATGAGTTTGACCATGGAGGCGGTGTCCCGAGCATCGGGGATAAGGATTTGGTTGAACCCTTCCATGACCATGGTGTGCATGACCATGTGACCGTATGAGTGGAAAAGGGGCAGGCCCATGAGAATGGAGATGGCTCCTTTAAGGAGGGTGTTGGTGCGGCCAAAGGCCCAGGTATTTTGGCTGGCATTGGCCACCACATTTTTGTGGGTCAGCATGCATCCTTTGGGAAGGCCCGTTGTCCCTCCGGTGAAAAGGATCATCTCAAGGTCTTCCGATGCATCAATGGCTATTTCAGGGGGCTCGGCAGGGGCGGACTCAAGGAAGGGGAGAAACCATGCCTCACGGCAGTGGGGTTGAGCCAGTTCGACGCTGGGTTCTGGCGCATCAGAGTAATCGGTGAGTTGGGTGACAATGAGCTGTTCTATTTTGCATTTTCGAGTCAGTTTTCTTGCGTCACCCAAGCTGTCAAAGATGGTGATGAGAACCCGAGGGGACGACTCTTCGAATTTGTGAATAAGGTGTTTGACCGGTTCCAGAGCGGAGCAGGGCACATGGACAAGGCCAGCCCGACTTAAGGCAAAGTCCGTGATGACGTATTGAATGGAGGTGGGTAAGAGTGTCGCCACCCGGTCTCCTTTTTTAAGGCCCATATTGAAAAGGGCGGTGGCCAGTTTCCAGGCCGCTTCTTTTACCTTGGGGTAGGTGAGGGTGGTTCCCATCTGAATGAACCCCCTTTTGGGGTATTTTCGGGCAGCCCGCTCAAGCATGGCAAAGGCCGGCTCATCGGGGTAGGGGGTGAGGGTTCTGGGAATACCAAGGACGCGGTACTCTTTGTCCCATGGAAACAGGGTGCCCTTGCGTTTGATCATGGTCTCCTCCTGATGGTTGTCCAAATTCTTTTCCCAAAAGATGGAGATAAAGCGATACCCCAAATTAGGGGTATGCGTGGGCAACTTCTCTTTAGCGGGTTTCGAATTTGGTGATTTGTGTGTGTGGGTGTCTGTGAGACAGATGGCGTGTGTGACTATTTGTAAGTATAGTGAACATCGATTGTCAATAGGAAATACGTTTCCTGTTGTGGATCATTGTGGGTTGTCAAAGGATGGGCAGCTAAAAATAATAAAGCCGAACCCAGTTGGGTTCGGCTTTGATACTTCGTTGCTAACTCAGAAGAAGAGAGTTAGCTGAGATGGGCATCAATGGCCACACCGACCTCTTTCAGATGGATAGAGAAGAAGTGGTCGGCACTTTGGATGACATGGAGTTTGGCCTCTGCGTTCCAGAGAGGCACAAGCCCTTCAAGGGTTTCGAAGTGTGCAAAACTGTCATTTGTTCCACTGATAACAAGGCGTGGCCCCCTTTTGCACTGTTGTTGGGAAAAGTCGATAAAGGTGACGGGAGGGGCCACCATCACATCGGTTGTGATGGGGTATTTCAGGGAAGCGGCAAAGCAGATCCAGGTACCGAACGAGTAGCCTGAGCAGACCACTTCCTCTACGCCTTCGGCTTTGAGCCGCTCGACGGCAGCCAGGAGGTCGGACGTTTCGCCGGTGCCCTCTTCGTATTGGCCTTCACTTCCGCCAGCTCCTCGAAAGTTGAAACGAAGAGTGGCGTATCCCGCTTTTCGGTAAGATTCGGTGATGACAAGCACCACTGGGTTGTCCATGTCGCCGCCGTAAAGGGGATGAGGGTGAGTGACCACAACACCTTTTCGGGCGCCGGGGTTGTAAAGCATTCCTTCTAAGGTGACGTTTCCAGAGGTGAAAGTGATTCGTTGTTCCATGGGGACCTCATGGGGCGGCTTTTGTCCGCCGGTTGATCAGGTATTACGGGTGACTGTCGGTCATATGAAGTCAAAGCAGCTTCACACTTTGACGAATTTTTGTCCTGTTTGGCTATGCGGCGGGGTGGAGGGTATCCACAATGCCTTGCCCCAAAGCCGCGATTTGCCACTTTCTTAAACCATCGATGGCGCAGAGTTCTTCCATGGAGCTTGGGTTGGTCACCGCCAGCGTGGTCATCAACGCTTTGTTGAGAAGAATGGGAGGATCGAGCTTGAGTTCAAGGGCAAGGGCATCCCGCCACGCTTTAAGGGTGTCTACTCGTTTGGGGACATCGCTGTGGAAGTGGGGTCGCTTTTTTCTTGGGTACTTGGGAAGGTCTTCCTCGGTGATCTCCACACCGGTCTGAATGGCCTCCAATACTTGAGATCCGTGGGTCGAGGTTTGTCTTGGCGAGAGAGCCCCACTGGACTTGAGCCGTCCCATGGAGAGGGGGCGTTCTTTGGAGAGGGTGATGAGGGAGGTGTTGCTAAAGACCTTGAAAGGGGGTCTGTCCTTTTTCTCGGCAAGAAGGAGACGAAGCCTGAGAAGCTCCTCCAATACGGCGAGGCTTCTTCTGTCGAGTTTTCCGGCCCCTTTAATACGGGTAAAAAGCGGGGCTTCTCCGTTGATTTGGTGGCGGACTCCCGAGAGAAGAAGGCACTCCTCTTCCACCCAGGTGGTGCGCTCACAAGCGGCCAGCTCGCTGTCAAGAATCTCTGCGAGTTTGGGTAAATAAAGGACGTCGCCTGCGCCGTAGGCGATCATACCGGGGGTTAAAGGGCGTTTGGACCAGTCCTTCTTTTGATAGGTCTTGTCCATTTCAACGCCAAACCGGGTTTTCATGACCGAGCTGAGGCCGGTCTCCCGGACTCCCAGAAACCTTGAGGCGAGTTCGGTGTCAAAGAGGTTTTGGATGGCAATGTCAAAGTCCCGGTTGAGGGAGCGGATATCATAATCGCTTCCATGGAAGATCTTTCGGATGGATGGATCTTCAAATACGGGGACAATGGGGCTCATGTCTTCAATGGCAAGGGGATCGATGACGGCCACATAATCTCCGGCAGCCATCTGAATGAGGCACACCTTCTCTCGAAAGTGGAACATGGAGTCCGCTTCAAGGTCAACACCGACACAAGTGGCCTTGGAAAAGATATCAGCGGCTTCTTGAAGGGCTTTTGTGGTCTCAATAAAGTGGAGGTTTTCTGTGCTTAAGGTCACGGCAGAGAGGTCTCGTATGGCAAACAGGCAGGCGCTAAGTCATGCCTGGTGAGTCTTCTTACGTATTCACAACCACCGGCCTACCGGTGGTGTGGGCGATAGATAATGCTAAACATGTACCATTTTTTCCAAGTGAAGACCACCTTTTCCCCGGGGAGCTTTTGCCTTGACCCTCCAATTGAATTGGCCTAAATTGTGGGATTAGTCTTGTTTTCGGCTTTTGCCCCAAGGCGTTGGCAAAGCGGGGTAAAATTTTTTGAACGACTTTTTTGGGCACGCTGGGGCTCTGGAGCCTGCAGGGCGAACCGGTGCCTTTTCAGCGATCCAAAAGCGCTGATACCCGTTGATGTTTGTGCAGCAAGAAGGTTGGACGCGGCGCCTGCAACATCATGAGAATAGATGAAAATCAAACCCAACTGTTGAGGGTCGCCATGAGAGAGACTGACTTTTTGCGGAGCCATCAACGTTAGATTACTATAAACGGATATTCATATGGTTAAGATCACTCTACCGGACGGAAGCGAACGTGAGTTCAACGAGGCCCCCAAGGGGTCGGATATTGCCCTTTCCATTTCAGAAGGGTTTGCCCGCAACTGCGTGGCCATGGAAGTGGCTGGCCAGGTGCTGGATTTGAGCGAAACTGTGGAAGATGGTGCCGCTGTGCGCCTTATTACCTCACGGGACCCCGAGGCCCTGGAGATTCTGCGTCACAGCGCGGCCCACGTGATGGCCCAGGCCATTACAAATCTTTACAAGGGGGCGCGCCTCACCATTGGTCCGGTGGTTGAAGGGGGATTTTACTACGATATTGATATGGAACCCTTGGGCGAAGAGGCGTTTCCGGCCATTGAGCAGGAAATACACAAGATCGTCAAGGCCAAGCATCCCTTTGAACGCAAGGTGATCTCCCGCGAAGAGGCGATTGAACGCTTCAAAGATGAACCCTACAAGCTTGAGATCATTGAAGGCCTTGAGGGCGACATCTCCCTCTACGAGCAGGGCGACTTCGTGGATCTTTGCAGGGGGCCCCACGTGCCACACACCGGCATGCTGAAGGCGATCAAGCTGATGCGTGTGTCCGGTGCTTACTGGCGAGCAGACCAGAACAACGCTCAGCTTCAGCGTGTTTACGGCACCGCTTTCTTCGATAAAAAAGAGCTGAAAGCCTATCTGAACATGCTTGAAGAGGCCAAAAAGCGTGACCATCGAAAACTCGGTACCCAGTTTGACCTCTTCAGTTTTCACGACGAAGCCCCGGGCATGCCCTTTTTTCACGCCCGCGGCATGGCCATGTGGAATGCCCTTCTCGACTACTGGCGTGAAGAGCACACCAAAGACGGCTACGTGGAGACCAAGACCCCCATCATGCTCAACCGGGCCCTTTGGGAGAAGAGCGGTCACTGGGCCAACTACCGTGAGAACATGTACACCACCAGCGTGGACGAGATCGACTACGCCATCAAGCCCATGAACTGCCCCGGGGGTATGATTCTCTTTGGTATGAAGAGCCCTTCATACAGAGAGCTTCCTTACCGTGCCGGCGAGATTGGACTGGTGCACCGTCACGAGCTTTCAGGCGCACTCTCCGGGCTTTTTCGCGTGCGCGCCTTTCATCAGGACGATGCCCATATCTTTATGACTCCTGAGCAGATTCACTCTGAGATCCTCAAAGTTCTCAAGCTGGACGAACGAATCTACGGCACCTTTGGTCTTGAATTTCACCTGGAGCTCTCCACCCGTCCTGAAAAGTCCATCGGCACCGACGAGCAGTGGGAAAAAGCCACCGAAGGCCTGCGATCGGCTCTGGATGAGTATGGCAAAGGGTATGTGATCAACGAAGGCGATGGCGCTTTCTACGGCCCCAAAATTGATATCCACATCAAGGATGCCATCAGCAGAACCTGGCAGTGTGGCACCATTCAGCTGGACATGAGCCTGCCCGAGCGATTTGACCTCTCCTACATCGGTGCCGATAATGAAAAGCACCGTCCGGTGATGATCCACCGGGTGGCTTTTGGCTCCATTGAGCGCTTTTTCGGTATCCTGGTGGAGCATTATGCCGGACGCTTTCCCCTCTGGCTGGCTCCGGTTCAGGCGGTGCTTCTGCCCATGAACGATGATCTTGTGGACTACAGCTACGAGGTGAAAAAAGAGCTGGAAGCTCAGGGACTTCGCGTGGAGGTGGACGCACGCGGCGAGAGTCTCAAGCGAAAAGTGCGCGATGCCCAGATGGATCAGGTCCCCCTGATTATCACCTTGGGTGAGAAAGAGCGTGAAGCCGGTACCTTCTCGGTCCGTACCCTGGATGGTAAGGTGGCTTACGGGGTGACCCGTGAAGCCTTCCTTTCTGTTGTGGATGCGTCCGTTTCCGAGAGGGAGAACGAGAGCATTTTGGCATTTTAACAGCATTGGATGCCTTGCATTCTTGTTGCATGTGAGGCATCACATATTGTGAAATGAAGGGGTTTTCGGTTTGGAAAAAGGTTTGCCATCCAAGGTGGTTCGTAGCTGGCTTGCCGTTGTGTTTTTCGTTTTTTGCCTGTTTACCCCTTCTGTGCTTCACATTCCCACACCCGGCGGCCATGTGGTGGATAAGCTCCTTCATTTTGGTGTCTACCTTGTGGCCGGAGTGGTGGTGATGCGTGGGACCTGTCATCTTCCCATGGGGCAAAGCAGGCTCGTTGCGGCCTGTTTTGCTTTTCTGGTGGCAGGAACCATCGGCGTGGTGGATGAGGTGCATCAGCTTTTTGTGCCGGGCCGTCAGATGGATCGAGTGGACCTTCTGTTCGATTTTATAGGCATTGTGGTGGGTATTTTTTCCTATCTCGCCTTTCAAAAGCATAAAACCCTCTGAGAGCACATCCGATATGAAAGTTATCCTGACATCACTCCCAGTCCACACAGTCAGTGAAAAGAGATGATTCTGTGGACCTCTCTTTGCGGGATACATCGATAAATTAAGGACGATCATGCGAATCGTGACAAGGCCCGATTTTGACGGCATTGTGTGTGCCGTGGTTTTGGAGGAAGCCCTAACCCTTTCTGAGCCAACTCTCTGGGTGGAGCCGGGAGACATGCAACACGGCCGGGTGGAGATCAAAGCCGGTGATGTATTGGCCAATCTTCCATACGACCCCCGGGCAACACTCTGGTACGATCATCACGCCACAAACCGTGTGGAAGTCCCTTTTGACGGGGCCTTTGAAGTGGTTCCTTCGGCTGCGGGTCTGGTGTGGCGTTGCCATAAAGAGCGCATAGAAAAAGATTTTTCGGAGCTGATCCATGAGACCGACCGCATCGATTCTGCCGATCTCACCATGGATGAGGTGCTTCGCCCGGAGGCTTACCCCTATGTTCTTCTCTCTATGACCATTTTTGGGCGGAAGAAAGAGGATGAGCCCTACTGGAATCGTTTGGTGACCCTTCTGCGCGAAAAGCGTGTGGATGAGGTGATGCAAGACCCCGAGGTGAGAAGGCGCTGTGAAAAGGTGGTGGCTCAAAATCGTGAGTACCGGGAGCATCTTCTCTCGTGCACCGAGGTGAAGGATAAGGTCTCCATCACCGATTTTAGAGGGTACGAAGAGGCGCCAGAGGGAAACCGGTTTTTGGTTTATGCTATGTTTCAGGAAGCGGTGGTGAGCGTGAAGATTCGCTACGCAGACAAAGCCAAAACTCGAGTGGTTTTAAGCGTGGGCCACAGCATCTTTAATCGAAACTGCAAGGTTCACGCCGGGCACCTGCTCTCCTCGTTTCAGGGGGGCGGTCATTTTGGTGCAGCGGCTTGCTCTTTTGATGCGGCCCTTGCAGACCGTTATATTCCCCGCATTATCGGGGCGCTGGCAGAGAACAAGCCCCATGACGATTGATTTGAAAGCCCTTTCTGAAAGTGTGGAAAACCTGGCCGATGTCTGCACGCGGTGTGGTATGTGCCAGGCCATTTGTCCGGTCTATAAAAATACAGGGATGGAGAGCGATTCAGCCCGAGGAAAGCTTACTTTGGTGAGTGCTCTGCACGAGGAGATCACCCATTCTCCTCGAAAGACGCTGAATCGACTTGAACGCTGCACCCTTTGTGGTGGGTGCATGGCCACCTGTCCTCGGGGCGTTTCGACGGTGGATGCTTTTCTTCTGGCGAGAAAGGCTCTTTGGGAAGCCGGTGTGCTTTCCGGGACCAAGCGGGAGCTTTTGCGAAAGGCTTTTGCCGACCCTGCGCAAACAGCCTCTCTTGCCGCACGTTTTGCTGCAGTCCAAAAGCGTTTCGTCAAAGAAGATAAGGCGCGTGTGGCCTCCATGGGGAAATACCCCGTTCCCAAAGTCCGGCGGCCTTTTTTAAGTGAGCGAGCTATGGAAGAGAACGCGTCGGCTAAGGGACCGAGGGTTCTTCTCTTTTCCGGTTGCCTGGTGGATAAGGCGTATTCCTTTGTGGGCGAAGGTCTGGTGGGGCTTCTTCAAGAAGCTGGGGCTCAGGTGGAGATTCCCGAAGGTCAGGGTTGTTGCGGTGTTCCCCTTCTAAGTGGTGGCGATTTTGAAGGCTTTTCTCAGGCTGTGAAGGCCCATTTACCCCTTTTTGATCCTTCAAGTATTGATTACATTGTGACCCCTTGTGCCACGTGTACTCACACTTTGAAAGTGCTTTGGCCCAAGGCCGATGAGGGGCTGGACGAGTCTGAGATGGCCCTGGCTCAAGCCATTTCAAAGAAGGTGATGGATGGCGGGGAGCTTCTGGCCATGCTTGGCAGGGAAGCGCAAGAACCAGTGGGCGATTTGTCTGAGTTGACCGTTACGATCCACGACCCTTGTCATAGCCGTCACAGCCTTAAAAATACTGAGAGTGTGCGTGAGCTGGTGCGGCGTTGTGGCTGCCGTCTTGTGGAGATGGAGCCGGGGTGCTGCGGTTTGGGTGGAAGTTTTGGAATAAGCCATCGGGATCTCTCCCTTGAAATTGGACAATCCTGCCTGGATCGTATGGAGGCCACGGGGGCCGATTTGGTTGTGACCACCTGCCCAGGATGTATGGCTCAGATTGAATCCCTCTTGAAAACATCCGGTTCCTCCATGCGCGTGAGACACGCCGTGGAACTTTTTACCGAAGAGTTCTCCTGATTCTGCTTTTATTCGGCCAGGAAAAGGAGTCTTGAGCAAAACAGAATCCCCTTGACAGGAGTCGAGAGGGCTGGTTTATATTCGGATAAGCGAAAAATATATGGGAGTTTAAATGGTGCATTGTGAATGAAATTGTGCCTGAGAGCTCCCTTAACCCATGATAATGAAGGTGAACAGCACCCATGCCGCAGATCGAAGAACTCAGTGCCAGCCTGGAAGACTACCTTGAAGCCATCTACCATGTTGTCTCGGAAAAGCAGGCAGCCCGGGCCAAGGATATTGCTCAGAAGACGGGTGTCAACAGCTCATCGGTCACCGGAGCTTTACGCGCCCTGGCCGAAAAAGGGTATATCAACTATGCCCCTTATGATCTTATCACCCTGACTTCCAAGGGGCAGAAACACGCCCGTGACGTGGTTCGTCGTCATGAGGCCCTAAAAGATTTTTTCACACGCGTCCTTTTTATTGATGCAGCCGAAGCCGAAGAGACTGCCTGCAAGATGGAGCACTCTGTCTCTCGTGCCGTTTTGGATCGGATTATCTCCTTTATGGAGTTTATCGATCTCTGCCCTCGGGCAGGCAAAGAGTGGCTTCACCAGTTTGCTGCCCGTTGTGACAACGAGAACCCTAGGGAAGAGTGCCAGGGGTGTCTGGAAGATTGCATTGGTGGCCTCAAAGATATAGGGGGGCTCGACCCCGATACCGGCGAAGCGGTGAGCCTTGGCTCCCTCTCTGAAAAGGAGCGGGGCATCATTGTTAAGGTGACGGGTGGCGGAAACATCACTCGGCAGTTGAAAGAGTCCGGGGCAG
>JAKSCC010000187.1 GCA_022360815.1 Desulfobacterales bacterium | reverse complement strand
TTCTGCCGTCTTATCAGGCAGCGGTATTCCACCCGGAAACTCCCATGCTCCGGCGTGGGCAATACCAGGGCGTCTTCGCGCCAGAAGAATTTTTCCCTTTTTTACAATCAGTGCTGCTGTGACATCCACCTATAAGATCCTTTTTGCCTTTTGATTTTGGTGAAGTGGGGGCTGTGCCTCCTTCTTGTGAAGCCCATGGAGGGTTTGACGAAGGCAAGCACCTTTTCTATACTCGAGGCAATCTGTGCATCAAAGGCACAGGTGTGTCAACCCCTACGATCAGGACAGAGAAAAGAGATGGACGACCGGCACCCCAACGAAGATCGAAATTTTGACGATCTGGCTCACCGATTCAAGCGAAACATCTATGGCACCACCAAAGGCCGCCTTCGCCTTGAACTTCTTGTGGAAGATTTAAAAAAGCACCTTCCCCATTTTTATGAGGCGTCAAAGCCCCAGACCATTTTTGATGCCGGGTGTGGGATGGCTCAGATCGGATGTGATTTGGCTGGTTTGGGCCATCGGGTTCACTTCTGCGACCTTTCCGAACGCATGCTTGACCAGGCCAGGGGGCTGGCCGAGGCTTCGCATGTGACTGCCCATTGCCGCTTTTCTCAGGGGCCGTTTCAGGAGGTGGTGAAAGAGGAGGGTAAGGGCGGCTACGATCTGATTATTTTTCACGCAGTACTGGAGTGGCTGTCAGAACCCTGCGCCTCGCTGGAGAGACTGGTCTCTGCCCTTGCGCCCGGCGGAACCCTTTCGTTGATGTTTTACAACGCCAATTGCCTTATCTATCGAAACGCGATTTTTGGTAATTTTCGTAAGGTGATGTCGGGTGACTTTCGAGGGATTCGAAACAGCTTTACGCCGTTGAACCCCCTGGACCCCAGAGAGGTTGAAGCGTGGGTGGAGGAGCTTGGGCTGGACGTTCTTGAGAAGACGGGCATTCGGGTTTTTACCGACTACATGCCAAAAAATCTTTTGAAAGAGCGAAGCTACGAAGACACCCTGGCCGTGGAGAAGCGCCACTGCCGTGAAGAGCCCTTTGCATCATTGGGCCGGTATATTCATCTGCTTTGCCGCAGACCCTAAAACAATTTACTTTTCAAACATCTCCTTGAACCACTGGGCGGCCCTTTGAAAAAAGCGGGCCTGATGATGGGGGTCGCTCTGCCGGTGATCGCCTCCCCCATTGATGATGAGCTCTTTGGGGGCCTTTGCTTTTTCCATGATG
>JAKSCC010000271.1 GCA_022360815.1 Desulfobacterales bacterium | reverse complement strand
TGGGGCTCTCACCCTCCATTGCCTGGGTTGAGGGCGACAACCTCATGGGAAGTATTGGTGAACTTGAAAAAGAGGGGGAAACCTGCACCCACCTTGATAAAGGCACGCCCCTCGCACAAAGCCCAATGCAGCCCATCACCGCCAACGCCTATTTAGGAGGCTGGGGGATCACCGAAGCGTTGAATCAAGGGGCTGATATTGTAATAGGAGGACGGCTCGCCGATGCGGCCCTGGTTTCCGGGCCTTCGGCCTGGCACTTTGGATGGGAACGAGACGAGTGGAACAAGCTGGCCGGTGCCATGGCAGCCGGGCATGTGATCGAGTGCGGCACCCAGGCCACGGGAGGTAATTTCTCCTATTTTCAGGATATTCTCTCCTGGAAAAAGGTGGGCTTTCCCCTTGCCATTATGGAGCAGGACGGTTCAGCCACCATCACCAAACACGAAGAGACCGGTGGCCTTGTCTCGGTGGGAACCGTTACGGCCCAACTTCTCTATGAGATCGAATCTCCGGCCTACCTCACTCCGGATGTCACCGCCCATTTTGACACCCTTGAACTGAGTCAGACCGGCGAAAACCGCGTGCGCATCTCAGGGTGCAAAGGCTCGGCGCCTTCGTCCACAGCCAAGGTGTGCATCAACACCTTTGGGGGGTACCGAAATACCGTTTCAGTCCTTCTTACCGGGCTTCATATTGAAGAAAAAGCACGCATCGTGGAGGAGATGCTCTTTGAGAGTTTAGGGGGCAAAGAGCGGTTCGCAGAGGTGGAGACCCAGCTTCTCCGTTCTGGCCACACCAGCCCCCAAACCATGGAAGAGGCCATGAACCTTCTGCGTATCACCGTTCGAGACAGCGATGAAAAAAAGGTGGGACGCGCCTTTTCATCCAAGGTGGTGGAGCTGGCCCTCTCTTGCATTCCAGGCTTCACTCTCACCTCGCCTCCGGCACCGGCCATACCCGAGATGGTCCACTGGCCCGCCCTTGTTGCCAAAAAACACCTCTGCGAAGCCGTGCACTTGGGAAAAAGGACATTTCTGATCGATCCGGTGATGGGAGAGCCGCCCGCAAGGCCAACCCCCGACACACAAACGACAAATTCCTTGTTATCGGACACCCTTCCCATGGCTATCGGAGAGCTCTTTGCCGCCCGTTCCGGAGACAAAGGCGGCAATGCCAACCTGGGGGTGTGGGGAGAAGATGGGCCAAGCTTTGACTTCTTGAAAAATCATCTCACCCCAAAGCGCCTCAAAGAGCTTCTGCCTGACCTTGCACCCTATCCCATTGAGCGCTGGAGCCTCGCCAATCTCAAGGCCGTCAACTTTTATATTCGAGGCATTCTGGGGGACGGCGTGGCCGCCTCTTCAAAAATTGACGGCCAGGCCAAAACCCTGGGAGAGTATCTCAGATGCCGTACGCTGGAGGTTCCCACCTCTCTGACCAAAGAGGCAGACCCATTGTGATGGCTTCGAAAGCCCCCCCCCTTCTCTTCTTTTGCGTGCATCGTGCAATAGAGTTTGCAGCGTCATAGGCAGTTGTGGCATGTGAATAGGGGTCGTCACCGTAACCATTCAGCTATCATCCGCCTTGGCGGCGGATCTGCCTGGGGCCAATCTTTTGAAACATTTGGTAAACAGGTTTTTTGAGTGGAAAAGTTTTTTGCGAAGCTTTTTTTCAAAAAAGCGACCCGCCGGAGGCTAATTTGCTTGAACGCATAAAAACAGAGAGTCGCCATGTCCGAAACCCAAACCATTGAAAAGCCCTCTGCCCTTCGTCGCAAAAGGGAGAAAGCCCACCGTGAACGCACCATCTTGAACGCGGCTTTGGAGCTCTTTGTTCTCAAAGGATTTCACCAGACCAGCGCCAATGAAATTGCCAATGCCGCCGAAGTCTCTGTGGGAACCGTCTACTTCTAC
>JAKSCC010000063.1 GCA_022360815.1 Desulfobacterales bacterium | reverse complement strand
CACATCCAAACCACGTGCTTCCGCCTCCACGGCAAACCCACCGATAAGATCCACTTGAGCAGCAAGGAAAAGCAAAGGAACCGGCACATCAAGGCTCTCTGTCGTCACCCCACCGCCTGCTTGGGTAAGTTCGGCCTCAAGCTCTAACATGCGAACGTTTAAACCAAAATCCACGCCCACATTGCCCAGGGTGGCCAGTCCCATAAAGGGAACACCATAAAAAAGGCCGATATCGTACTGATTCAAAGTCAATTTGGCATCATCTGTGGCGCTAAAAGACACATTCTTAAACCGAAACGTTCCGGTCAAATCGCCTTCAAACTCCATGGGGGTTGCCATCAAATAGACATTGGGAAGCACCAAAGGAAGCTCCACACGAAGCCGAGCCGTCCCAAAAGTCTCTTCATCAAATCCAAGAAGGGCCTCCACGTCTCCGTTGGTGCTGCCTGCGCCGTCATACTGAAGATGACCGGACGGGCTGGGCATAAATCCACCCACGGCACCTTCCACACTCACCAACCCGAGAAGGGCAAAAGATTTGCCTGGCACCATGACAGCCGCCAGAACCAGCGCAACCAAAATCCATCGTTTCATCACATTTTTCTCCTTGATCGTTCAGGCGTCGTCTACGCAAAAAAAGGGCGGAGAAAAAAAGTCTATCCGCACCTTATAACCAAAAATACAACTTGGGTTGGTTATAAACAAGTGATCGGATTCCGTCAACAAAGCTTCAATGCAGAATCCTTAATTTAAATACAAAGCCAACGCGTTATTGTTGACCACATCTGAGATAAAAACAATTTTTCTGCAACAAATCAATTTGCACCAGCGCCCCCCCACACCATGTGAGGCCGCCGTTTTGCGACTCTTCCGACAGCCCTCAGACATTGCACCGATTTGCCTTCGTATAGAGCCACACCTTTTTTCCGTACACGCACCTTTGGCGGCAGCAAAGACTATCAGAATGAAAGAGACACCATCCCGACCTTTCATCCTGACAGCCTCTTACGCCAACCCAATTTTTACTGAGGTGACAATGCGTTGTTGAGATCTACCATCCCTCGTCCATAGACCCCATCGGTACCATCTGCACCCAAGTCCCGAGCCGTATCCAGAAGAAGTTCGCCCACCTCGGCCGATGTGAGCCTGGGAAATTTGTCGTTGACAATGGCTGCCACACCAGAAACAAAAGCCGCAGAGAGGGCTGTACCACTCACATCATTGCCATCGGCTCGAAAGGTATAGGGCGCCACCAACCACCGATTCTGAAGAGCGACCACATCTCCGGGCGTGTTTCCGGCTGCAGCATACGCACCATTTCCCATATCCACCACACCGCCTGCAATCACAAGATAGTCAGAGAGCAGCTTTCCACCAATCCGTTGGGTGCTCAAAGCCATTTCAACTCCCACGTAGTTGGCCGCGTTGGCAGTGCCTGCAGAAATACTCTCCAAATTCCCCGCCACTCCGCTATCGCCTGCCGGACTGATAAAAAGCGGCAGATTTCCTGCACCGTATCGCCCAGAGTTGGAAATGGCTGTATAGGCCGTTGCCATCTGGGTCGAGGGGGCCCCACTGACAAGGTTGGAGCTGATGTAATCAAGATGCACTTGGGATGCAAGGAGTGTCCCCAAGGGTTGGTTGATGTCAAGGGGCCGCATGATGGCATCTTTGGCAATGCCCGCCAGCATGGTGCCGTCCCAATCATCGTGCTTGCCACCTGCCAGAACGGTGCTCATCTCAGCGAGGTTGAGATTTCGCTCGTACCCTCCCCTGTTTGAGCCATAGGGCCCAGACCGAAACCGAAATTGACGGTTAAACCAGATTGCAGAACCATGGGCACCACCCGGGCCAAACCTTTCGATACGGTGCTGTAGCTTTATAATGACCCCAGACTCTTGTGACGTGTTGACATCTTGCAACCGAAGAGCCTGCCTTGATCGGCTACCAAAATCTCCCAACACCCCGATGACCCGCCGGTTTCCGGTATATCCCTGCTCCCAAGCTGTTTTAACCTGAGCGGTGGTATCCACATTGGCAATTTTATGGGCACGACCAAAAAGCGTGTTGTCGAGGTTCATGCCGACATCACGGTAACGGTCAATGGACATGAATGTGGTGTAACGGTATGCCGGGGCCAGGCGAAATGTCCCATCGACAAAAGTGAACTGGTGCCGAGTTGTCGTTGTGGTGTTGTTATAAATTCGGGTTGTATCAAGCTCCCGCCAAAGATTTTCAGCAGAAACGGTAGACGCTATAAGAAGGGCTGCAAGGCATCCCAATAATTTTTTCATGGTAAACCTCCTCCAACAGGCTTCGGGCTTAATCACCACAAAGGGTTACCGACCAGAAACCTTTTGAAACGCAAGGCCTGAAAAAGGCCCAAGGATACAAGATGGTAGCCGATCCCCCAAAATCGTCCTGCCCACCAGAAACCGAAATAAGCATGCAATAATTACACCATACGTCACAATAGTAAGGAAAACGTTCCACAACAAAAAATGCCTATAGGCTATAGCAAGGCCGATTTTTCAACCAAAACTCAACAAGCAAAACCCAGCACTGACACATTTCTTTTTTTCAGCTTGATCTAGCTATTTCACGAAAGCACCTATTTTTCATAGATTCAGAAAACAGGATCAATCTCAGCCGTCTCTATGGATTCTTTGAGTCTTATCCTGCCCGTCTCCCAGAGGCCCTCAACCCAAAAAACAGCCTTGAAAAAACAATAAAATTTCCCCATAACTTGACCGATCTCTTTGTATTCGATATTTTAATACGCTAACCTTGGCAGCCGCAGGATTTAAATCAGTCTTCACATGCCGACTCCAGACGCATGACTGCCTGGTATAGACTCCAGCACGCGGACCATCGACAACAGCGGTCGCAGCGACACAAAAAACCATCACAACCAGCCAGACCGACCATCGGCCCTTGCCCGCGTGCACAGGGAAAAGCGCACGTTCGTGCCCACACTCTATGGGGATAGCATTGTGGATTGTATGTGCCAAAGCCCACCCTCGGCTGGAGTCACGGGCCATACCCTTGGTACCCACCCGCCCGATCCTGTCGGTCGAAACGCTGATAGCGCCGCAAGGCACATCTCCTTCCAAAGGGGGGACAGCCTGTATACAGAATAAGGAGGAGCACCATGAGCGACGTGGTCAAACTGATCATTGAGGGAAAAACCTACGAATGCCCTGTCATCATCGGGTCCGAAGGCGAAAAAGCGTTCGACATCACCCATCTTCGTCAACAGACCGGTTACATCACCATGGACCCCGGATTTGGCAACACAGGCAGCTGCACCTCTGCCATCACGTTTATGGACGGTGAAAAAGGAATCCTGCGCTACCGAGGCATTCCTGTGGAACAACTCGCCGAACACTCCAGCTTCGTGGAGACCGCCTATCTCCTTATCAACGGCAGGCTTCCCAATCGCAAAGAGCTGACCCGAACCAGCGTCCAACTCAATGACGACTCGCTGATCCATGAAGACATGCAGATCTTCTACCAAAACTTCCCGAGAAGAGCCCACCCCATGGGGATTCTCTCGGCCATGCTTAACGCCCTGAGAAGTTTTTATCCCGAGCTTCAAGACAGCGATGAAGAGGGCATCAACCGGACCTTCTTAAGGCTTCTCTCCAAAATTCGAACCATGGCCGCCATGAGTTACAACATCTCCCGAGGCCACAAGGTGATCTACCCCAGGCCCGACTACTCGTACTGCGCCAACTTCCTCAACATGATGTTTGACTCTCCGGTAAAACCCTACGAACTGGACCCGGATCTGGTGCAGGCGTTAAACGTCTTTTGGATCCTCCATGCCGATCACGAGCAGAACTGCTCCACCGCAGCCGTTCGTGTGGTGGGAAGTGGGCGTGTGAACCTCTACGCTGCCATCTCCGCAGGGATTGCGGCCCTCTGGGGCCCCCTTCATGGCGGAGCCAACCAAGCGGTTATTGAGATGCTCACCAACATCGAAAAATCGGGAGCCGACTTAAAGGATGTGATCAAACGCGCCAAAGACAAGGACGACCCCTTCCGCCTCATGGGCTTTGGACATCGGGTTTATAAAACCTACGACCCCAGAGCCAAAATCATGAAAAAGATGTGCGACAACGTCCTTGCCAAACTAAAAATTGAGGACCCCCTCCTTGATATCGCCAGACGACTGGAGGAAGTGGCCCTTACCGATAGCTACTTTATCGACAAGAACCTCTACCCCAACGTCGATTTTTACAGTGGCATCGTGCTGCGGGCCATGGGTATCCCAACAGAGATGTTCACCGTCATGTTTGCCATTGGACGTCTTCCCGGATGGATCTCACAATGGAAAGAGGGGGCCGACGACCCCAACTGGAAAATCAGCCGACCCAGACAGATTTATACCGGCAACATCTGCACAGACTACACCCCCATGAAAGATCGCCCATAGAGAGCACCTTTCGTTCCCACAAAAACCTAACGGCCCTCTTCAAGAGGGCCGGTTTTTTTGACACCACCCAACCCAACGTACCCTTACTACTCACATTTCTTTGTTGACCACCCCACAGCATTCCTCTATTATTCGCTTTTTCCACTGCACGCTCACGCCCATGCAGCGGAAAAAAGAATAAAACAGGTCTGCGTTTTCCGACCCAGGGCGCACCCCCTGGATCGACATGATATATATAAGGAGACACCTCGTCTCCGTGTCAGCTGGGAGATACGAATCGATGTACTTTAAAAACTACAGCGATACCACGCACTTCGAACTCATGGTCCGACTGATCAGGGCCTTCGATTCAGAAACGTTTGAAGAAACCACCAACCGCATCCCCATTGAAATGCGCCCCAGAGACGGACACCACACAAGATGCTGTGTCTACCGCGACCGGGCCATTTTAAAATACCGTCTCATGGCCCTGATGGGTCACGCCATTGAGGACGAAGCCGACGAGGCAACCCCTCTCTCCCGCTATGCCCAAGAGAGCCTCACCCGCACCCAGGTGCCCGACCCGGTTCTCACGGTCATTGACGAGGCGTGCAACGGATGCGTTAAAACCCGCTACGAAGCCACCAACGCCTGTAGGGGCTGCCTTGCTCAGGCCTGTGTGGATGTCTGCCCAAAGGATGCCGTCACCCTTGTAAACGGAAAATCGGTCATCGATCCGGACCGCTGCATCAAATGCGGCAAATGCATGAACGCTTGCCCCTACCATGCCATCGTGCACATCCCCATCCCCTGCGAAGAGGCGTGCCCCACGGGGGCCATCTCCAAAATGAGCAACTCCAAGGAGACCATCGACTACAGCAAGTGCATCTTCTGCGGAAAGTGTATGGCCGCCTGCCCCTTCAACGCCATCTTAGAGCGATCCCAATTGGTGGATGTGATCCAAAAAATGCGCAATGGGGCAAAAATTTCTGCCCTGATTGCACCGGCCATTGTGGCAGAGACGCCCTCCACCATGGGCCAACTCACCGGAGCCTTGAAAGCAGCTGGATTCCACCGCGTGGTGGAGGTGGCTGCAGGGGCTGACAAAACCGCAGCCCTTGAAGCAGAAGAATTTGTCGAGCGCATGGAAAAAGGAGCGCCCTTTATGACCTCCTCATGCTGCCCGGCCTATACAGAACTGGTGGAAAAACACCTTCCGGCCATGGGCGTTTACGTCTCTGACACAAGAACCCCCATGCACTACACCGCCCAGATGGAAAAAGAGGCCCAGCCCGAGTCGGTCACGGTTTTTATCGGCCCGTGCGTGGCCAAGCGCAAAGAGGCCTCCGATGACCCTTTTGTGGACCATGTCCTCACCTTTCAAGAACTCAGAGCCCTTTTTGCTGCTCGAAGCATCGACATATCCGAAAGCACTGAAGAGCAAAGCGATGTCATTGGCTACTCTGAAGGGCGAGGATTCCCCATCTCCGGCGGCGTTACCGATGGCATCAAGGCCCAGGTAGGAGAAAAAGAAGCCCTGACCCCCATTGCCATCAATGGATTGGACCGCAAATCGGTAAAAGCCCTTAAAGGATTTCTCACAAAATGCCCCGGCAATTTTGTGGAGATCATGGGGTGTGAAGGGGGGTGCATTGCAGGCCCTGCCGGTGTGGTCCCAGGAAACAAGGCGGCCCGCAAATTGGCGAAACTCCTCAAAGAAAGCCCATCAGGCATCAAAGAGTAGGCAAAAAGAGGAAGACGTTGACACGAGTAAAAAAAGAGTGTTAATAAAGAGAGTTTTTTGAAGCCAACAACCGGCTTCGACGTATCCTTGCTCTGCGCCCTTCTCATGGTGCAGGGCTTTACATCCAAAAGGAGGCTACATGAGACGATACGAAACCGTATTCATCCTCGATCCCGATCTGGGCGAGGAGGTCCGTACCCAGCGCTACGACAAGGTCAAAGAGATCATCACCGCCTACAAAGGTGCCGTGGTTGAATTCGATGACTGGGGCGTGCGCAAGCTTGCCTACGACATCAAGAAAAAGAGTCGTGGCCACTATGTCCGTCTTGACTACTGCGGCGACGGTGCACTCGTTGCCGAGCTCGAGCGGAACTTCCGCCTTGACGACAAATTCCTCAAGTTCATGACCATCATCCTCGCCGACAACGTCACCGCTGAGCAGGTGATCGCGGAGAAAGAGGAAGCAGCTGCCGCTGCTGCAGCCAAGGAAGCCGCTGAAGCAGCCGAAGCCGAAAAGGCCGAAGCTGAAAAAGCCGCCCCTGAGGCAGAAGAGAAGGCTGAGGAAGTTGCAGAAACCGAAACCAAGGAGGAGGACGAATAATGGCCGCACCAGCACGAGGCAGAGGCAAGGGAAAACCCGGACGCAAGGGCCGTAAAAGAACTTTCCACCGTCGCAAAGTATGCCGTTTCTGTGCCGATTCCAGCATTGTAATCGACTACAAAGAGACGCGCACTCTCAAATATTTCATCTCCGAGCGCGGCAAGATCATTCCCAGACGCATCACCGGAACCTGCGCGAAGCACCAGCGTGTTCTCACCCGCGAAATCAAGCGGGCCCGAACCATCGCTCTGCTCCCCTACGTGGGCAACCTGGACGCATAATGTCGGTGCAGGCCTTTGCCTGCGTTGATACCTGAGAAAGAAAAACGCCGACACCGGAGCTATCCGGTAAAACTTCGAAAGGGTGCCCCCCTTTCAAGCGGAGGTTAATATGGCAACGAAAGTAATTTTAACGGAAACCATCGACACCCTCGGCATCATCGGTGCTGAGGTAAGCGTTGCTGATGGTTACGCACGCAACTACCTCCTTCCCCGCGGGAAGGCCGTACTTGCAACCCCCCAGAATAAAAAAGTTCTGGAGCAGCAGAAGGCCCGTTTCGAACTCCAGATCGCCAAAGAGCGTGAGCAGGCTGAAGAGCTGGCCAAAAAGGTACAGGAGATCTCCTGCACCCTTTCCGCCAAAGTCAGCCACGAAGAGCGTCTTTACGGCTCCATCACAGCCCAGGACATCCTCGAAGCCCTCAAGGGCCAGGAAGTGACCATCGAGAAGCGCATGCTTCTTCTGGCCGCTCCCATCAAGGAGCTGGGCAGCTACAAGGTTCCCGTCCGCCTCTACAAGGACGTTGAGCCTGAAATCACCGTTGAGGTGGTTGCTGAAGCCAAGGAGGGTGAGGAGTAATCCTTTCCGCTTCTTGTAAAAAGCACATACACGGGGGCAGCCGAAAGCCGGCTGCCCCCGTTTTTGTTTCCAAAAACCAAAGAATGCGAACACGCTTGCCATCCGTGCGGGGAATTGGTAGCACTGAGACAGTGCCCTTTTACCGCACCCGGCACATTCGCCTGTTTGAACCACCCTTAAGCCAGAGGACCCTGCCCCATGCTTATGGACCTTGGATCTTCCAAACCACGCAAAAGGTACACGGCAAACCGTCGCCCTGCCCCTTCTGAGACCGAAACCGCAGGGCTCACCTCAGGAAAACTGCCACCCCACGCCCTGGAAGCGGAAGAGTCTATTTTAACCTCCATCCTCATTGACAACGACACCCTGGTGGACGTCATTGAGATGCTCACACCAAAGGACTTCTACAAACCGGCCCACGAAAAGATCTTCGAGTCCATGGCCGAGCTCTTTGCCCGTTCCGAACCCGTGGATATCGTCACCTGCGCCAACCGCCTCAAAGAGAAAGGACAGCTGGAGTCCATCGGCGGATCGGCCTATCTCTCCCATCTGGTGGACCGGATTCCCATCTCGGTCAATGCCGAAAAGCATGCCGAAATCATCCGCAGCAAATCCTCTTTACGCCGCATGATCGAAACCTGCTCCCGCATTGTCAACGACTGCATGGAAGAGCAAGGGGCCGTCGAAGAGATTATCGATACGGCGGAAAGCTCCATCTACGAGATCTCTAACTCAAAGATCAAACCCTCGTTTTCCCGCATCAACGATCTTATCGAGCACAACATCAACACCCTTGAGGAGCGCCAGAACAACAACAGCGAATTCACCGGAACCCCCACGGGCTACACCCAGGTGGACAAGCTCACCTCGGGCCTTCAGAAAACCGACCTCATTATTCTGGCCGCCCGTCCCAGTATGGGAAAAACCGCTTTTGTACTCAACGTGGCTCGAAATGTGGCGGTGATGGAAGAGAAACTGGTGGCCATCTTTTCGCTCGAAATGGGAAGCGAGCAGCTCTCCATGCGACTTTTAACCGCCGAGGCTCGGGTCAACTCCGAAAGACTCAAAAGCGGAACCATCGGTGCCGAAGACTGGGAGAGGGTCACCGAAGCGGCCAGTGTCATCAGCCAGGCCCCCATGTACATCGACGACACCCCCAACGTCAGCGTCATGGAGATTCGCGCCAAGTGCAGACGCCTTAAGGCCGATCGGGAGCTCGGGCTTATTGTTGTGGACTACCTTCAGCTTATGCGAGGTTCCGGAAACACAGGAGACCGGCGCGACCTTGAAATCGCCGAGATCTCACGATCCCTCAAGGGCCTTGCCAAAGAGATGGATGTTCCGGTGATCGCCCTTTCCCAGCTCAACCGAATGCTGGAGCAACGCGCCGAAAAAAGGCCGCTGCTGTCTGACCTGAGGGAATCCGGCTCTCTGGAGCAGGATGCCGATATCGTCGCCTTTATCTACCGCGATGAGGTCTACAACAAAGAGGAGAACAACCCCAACAAGGGCAAGGCCGAGATTATCGTCGCCAAAAACCGTAACGGCGCCGTGGGAACCGCCCACCTCACCTTTATCGGCAAGTACACCCGGTTTGAAAACGCCGCCATCGGAGAGTACGGAATGGAGTAATGGAAGATTAATAAAAGATAAATCGTTACCCAAAAATGAGTCTTACATGAAAAAAGTATTTGGCCACATCGAAGGCCTGAAGTCCAACCAGAAAAAACGGCTGGAATCCCTCTACCGACGCAGACTCCCCTGGGGCAGTGCCGTCACCCCTGAGCTGGCCCACGAAATGGCCGCGGTCAGCCTGGAGATTCGGCGTCAGATCGCCATCTTCGCCTCCAGGGCCGGAAAAATCGAGTTTGTGGTGGTGGGCTCATCCGACCAGATCTTCATTCCGGAACTCAAAGGCTACGCCCCCATCTCCGGACGTCTCTGCGGCCTGCGCTACATCCATACCCACCTTAAAAAAGAGGAGGCCCTGAGCCGGGACGACCTGACAGACCTCGCCCTTCTGCGCTTTGACCTCATGGCAGCGGTCACCGTCGATGAAAAAGGCGCGGCCCACCGCATCCACGTGGCCCACATCTCTTCTCAGGAGACGGGCAGCCCCACGGTCGAGCTGCCGCCCATGTCGGCGGGCCACCTTCGCGAAGACCTGGATGTCATCATCGAAGAGGTGGAGGCCAAACTCTCGCAAAAAGAGCGCACCCTTGCCGCAGGCGATGCCGAAGAGCGGGCCATCTTGGTAAGCGTCACCACGCGCCAGAGAAAAGAGGCGATCTCTTCCCTTAAAGAGCTTGAAGAGCTGGCCCGATCCAGCAACATCGATGTGCTTGAAACCGTGCTTCAGGTTCGAAAGAAAAACGATCCCAAACACCTTTTGGGACGCGGCAAGCTGAGCGAAATCACCATCGCCGCCATGCAGAAAGGGGCCACCATCCTCATCTTTGATCAGGAGCTCTCTCCGGCCCAGATTCGCTCTATTACCGATCTGGTGGAGATCAAGGTGATCGACAGAACCCAGATGATTTTGGACATCTTTGCAAGGCGAGCCCAGAGCCGTGAGGGCAAACTTCAGGTGGAGCTGGCCCAGCTCAAATACATGCTTCCAAGACTGATCGTCATGAACACCGCCATGAGCCGCCTTACCGGGGGTATCGGAGGAAGGGGCCCGGGTGAAACCAAGCTGGAGCTCAACCGAAGGCGGGTGAGAGACCGCATCACCCAACTCTCCAAGCAGATCGAAAACGTCAAAAAACAGAGGGGCCAGCAGCGGGCCAAACGAAACCGAAAAGGGGTGCCCATCGTCTCCATTGTGGGGTACACCAACGCGGGCAAATCAACCCTTTTAAACACCCTGACCCAAAGCAAGGTGATGGCCGAGGACCGCCTCTTCGCCACCTTGGACCCCTCCAGCAGACGCCTTCGGTTTCCCAGGGAATTTGAGGTAATCATCACCGATACCGTCGGCTTTATCCGGGATCTTCCCAAAGAGCTCATGGTCTCTTTTCGGGCCACATTGGAAGAGCTGGAGTCCGCCGATCTTCTTCTTCATGTGATCGACGCCTCAAACCCCAGGTGCGAAAAGCAGATCGAATCTGTGGAGAAGATCCTTGCCGATCTGAAACTGGGGGATATCCCCTCCCTTTTCGTCTTCAACAAGATGGATCGCATCGATCAGGAGAGGCAGACAGCCTTGGCCACTCAGTATGGCGGCATTTTTATCTCTGCCCTAAACAGGGCCAGCCTAACCCCTCTTCTTATGGGCATTGAAAACGAGGTGGAGACCCTTATCACCCCCATCTTAGACGGTGAGCCTGACCCCAACCCACCGGAAGATATGGGGTAAAAAGAGCGCCCCTTACGAAAGGCCGACTCAAAACAAATGGCTGAAAAAAGAATCTCTTCAAACGCTTTTCGCAAGCCCCAAGGTGTTGACGCGCCTTCTGAAAAAGGATAAACCTTTTACACCATGGATATGGAAACGGTTAAAAATACGGCAATTTCATCCCTTCACAAGGCAGGAAACCTGCTTTGCCCCCTCTATGAGGCAGGGGTTGCCATAGAGAAAAAAGGGGCGGTGGATCTGGTCACCGAAGCGGACAAAGCCGCCGAAGCCGCTGTGATTGAGACCATTTCAAGGGTATTTCCCCACCACGGCATTCTGGCGGAAGAGAGCGGAGCCCATAGCGAAAACGCGCCCTTCAGGTGGGTTATCGACCCCCTGGACGGCACCACAAATTTTGCCCATGGCCTGCCGCTCTTTTGCACCTCCATCGCGTTTCAGGCCCATGGCGAAACCCTTTTGGGAGCCGTCTTAAACCCCATCACGCGTGAGCTCTTTCTGGCCGAAAAAGGCAAAGGCGCCACGCGAAATGGAAAAGCCATCGGTGTCAGCCAGACGGCTGATCTTGAGGAGAGCCTTCTTGTCACCGGATTTCCTTACAACCGCCGCGAAGTCCTGGATGAACTAATGGCAAAGGTGAAGCGATGCCTTGGCAAAGCCCAGGGACTCAGGCGACTTGGTTCGGCGGCGCTCGACCTCTGCTACCTGGCCTCGGGGCGTTTTGACGGGTTCTGGGAACAGAACCTTAAAAGCTGGGACACGGCAGCGGGCGTCCTTATTGCCCGTGAGGCCGGAGGAACCATTACAGATTTTCAAGGGGGCCCGTACACCCCCGGTGACCCCACCATGCTGGCCACCAACGGGCCCATTCACAAGGAGATGATGCATCTACTCGCCACAGCGCATGCAGAGTGATTCTCCCATAGAGAGGCAGACAAAGAGGATACATGTTCAACGACACACTGTTCATCCAGAAGACCCAAGGGTACACCGACTGTTTTGGCGGCTTTGACAGCACCGACAAGGTGTGTACCAAGCACTGCGCATTGCGGCTCAAGTGCATCATCGAAAGGGAACAGAATGCGCGAATGGAGATGATCGAAGATCTGATGAATACTGAGATCATGCCCGCCCGTCTTCAGTAGGCCCTGTTTTTTCACACAACCCAAAACACCCCTGACAAAGAGCCAGACCGTTCTTTGTCAGGGGTGTTTTTAGTTTTGAGTAACTCAGAAAAAAGTTACCACATTCCCAAAGTCTGAGGCTGTCATTCTGCTATCATTTGCCTCCGGCGGCCCTGTCGGGAGCCAAACTTTTAAACACACGTGCTTACGTTCCTGTGATTTGATTTTTTTAACCCCGCGCTTCCTTTTAATCGCCCATAAGGGCGATTAAAAGGAAGCGCGGGACAATAGAAAAGTTTTTTGCGGAGCTTTTTTTCAAAAAAGCGACCCGCTGGGGGCACATCTGAATAATGACAGCCTAAGAGGATCGCCTACCCTCTTTTCTCTAAAAAATCTTCGATGGATTTAAAATCCCTTTGGGATCAAAGACCTTTTTGATGCCCCGCATCAGCGAGAGTTCGGCCTCACCAATCTCTTTTCCGATGTAGGGCCTTTTGGTGATGCCCACCCCATGCTCTCCGGAAAGCGTACCTCCAAGGGCCAGGGTATGGGTAAAAAGCTCTTCAACCACCGCTTCGGCGCGAAGCTTCTGGGCGGCATCTTTTTTATCGATCATCACATTAAAATGGATATTGCCATCGCCTGCGTGCCCAAAGCTCACCATGGGAAGGCCATACTCTCTTTTAAGAGACTCGATCTTCTTCACCATCTCAGGAATGGCACTGCGCGGCACGACAATATCTTCATTGACCTTGTCCGGCCCAAAACGATAGAGGGCCGGAGAGACTTTTTTTCGAACCATCCAAAGCCGTTTGGCCTCGGCCTCGCTTTCAGCCCGCTCCACCTTGATGGCACCGGCTGCAACCACCAAATCTTCCACGCCCTCGACAGATCGCTCCACCTCGCTCTGGGTGCCATCCACCTCAATCAAAAGCACCGACCGGCACCCCTTGGGTAGCCCGAGATCGGCTATGGTCATGGCGCACTCCAAGGAGGCCTCATCCATGTACTCCACACACCGAGGAAGTATGCCTGAGGCGATAATCCGCGTTACCGCAGCTGCCGCCTCCTCCATGCTGCCAAAGGAGACCTTCATGGTGGCACTTGAAGAGGGCAGGGGCAAAAGTCGAAGCCAGATACGCGTGATCACCGCAAGGGTCCCTTCTGAGCCTACCAGAAGCCGGGTCAAATCATAGCCCACCACCCCCTTGGCCGTTTTCACCCCGGTGCGAATGATTTCGCCCAGAGGCGTCACCGCTTCAACCCCCAGCACATAATCCCGGGTCACACCATACTTTACCGCCCTGGGCCCTCCGGCGCACTCCGCCACATTTCCCCCAAGGGTCGAGACCCCTGCACTGGAGGGGTCAGGGGGGTAAAAGAGCCCCAGCTTTTCCACGGCATGATGAAAATCCCCGGTAATCACCCCCGGCTCCACTTCGGCAATGAAGTTATCCGTATCGATGGTTAAAATACGGTTCATTTGCGTGGTCACCAGAACCACTCCTCCTTCCACAGCCACCGAGCCTCCGGTGGTGCCGGTTCCGCTTCCCCTGGGCACCACTGGAAATCCCATTTCGCTGGCAAGGGCAAGCGTCTGGGCAATCTCATCAGGACATTCTGGAAACACCACCGCATCGGGAAGGTAGCGGCCATTGACCGCATCAAAGGCGTAACAGGTCAGATCTTCCAGTTCAGACTTAAACCGATTTTTTCCATATATCTTTTTTAGGGCTGAGACAGCCCCACGCTTGAGTGTCATGATCTCTTCACCGCCTGGATATCAAAAAAGAGCTTTAAAACAAGCAAGCTCTGCCATAAGAAACGGCATCATACCACGGCTTATTCGGACGTGCGATGAATATGTGGAGCGATCAGACGAAAACAGGATCCGTTCAGAAACTTAGGTGAAGTAGAGATGAAGAAGAGAGAGAAGAGGTCAGGTTCAGAAGAAAGATATCAATGGAAATCATTTTTTCAGGGTAAAAGGTGAGAGCTGAGCTCCCTCAAGGTTTCACGTTTCATGCGATTGATCTCCAAAGGTTCCACCCCCAACCCTCGGGCAATCACTTCAACCTGAGCCATTTTATCCAAAACATCCTTGATTCTTTGGGCTCGGCGACGACAGTCCACTCTTTGAAGAGCATCTTCAAAACAGGTCATACCACCTCCATAATCCACATACACAGTTTAAGACAGGCCGTTTCAAAACACACACCTCAAGGTGTAACCATTGTTACATATCAGTGCCAAACAAAGCCCGAATTTAAACAAAGCCAAACCCGGGCAAAGACATGCTTCTTTTTTAAAACTCTCCGTTTTCAATTTTCTTGGAGAGATACTCAATCTGGTTTCGCATCTGCACCACCTGCCGCATCTCTTTTTCGATAATCCCCACCGCATGCATCACCGTGGCATGATACCGATTGAAGTTCTTTCCAATGGCCTGAAGCGGCTGGTCGGTGTATTTTCGAGACAGATAGATGGCCACTTGCCGAGGCTTGACGATGGTCTTTTTCCGAGACTTGGAGACCATCTCGGCCGTGGTGATATTAAACTCTCGTGAGACCAGCTTTTTGATGCTGTCGATGGTAATCCGCTTCTTCTTGGTGGCGATATTTTTCACCACACTCTCCGCCAGATCCAAATCCAGCGGCACGCCCATGAGAGACGACTTGGCGGTGACCGACACCAGCCCGCTCTCTAGCTGGCGGATGTTATCGGTCAGCTCTCCGGCAAGATACTCTATCACATCCATGGGGAGCTGCTCACCGTTTCTGGCTGCCTTCTTCTTCAGAATTCGAACACGTGTTCTGAAGTTGGGGTCTTCGATGGGAGAGATAAGCCCGGAGGTAAAACGGGATGCGAGCTGCTCGTTCATCTTGGGAATATCATTGGGCAGATAGCAACTGGAAAACATGATCTTCTTTCCAGACTCCATAAGGTAGTCCAGGGTCATGGCCAGCTCAATCTGAGTTCGCTCTTTTCCGCCCAGAAAGTGAACGTCTTCCAGAAGCAACACATCACATTGGTTTCGATACTTCTCCTTAAACTGACTGGCCGTATCGTTTTTGAAAGAGCCGATCATCTCGTTGGTGAAGTCTTCTGCTGTAATGTAATAGACTCTATCCTGAGGCCTCTTTTTATTGATGTGATGCCCAATGGCCTGGGTGAGGTGACTCTTGCCCATGCCGGTCTCCGAGAGAAGAAAAAGAGAGCTGTTGTGGCTTCTATTGGATGAAGCCAGAGAAAGGGCTGCCGAATAGGCAAAATCGTTGCTCTCAGAAACCAGGAAATCATCCAGAGTAAAATCGGGCCGAAGCATCCGGCCGCTGTGCATTACCGGATGAGCCACTTCAGGAATCACCATCTGGGTCTGAACACGCTGAAGCCCCTTTTTCACCACAGGACCTCGGCTGGTAGATGCAGATTTCCGGATGTCCAGAGAAAGGCGCATCTCAGACCCCAGAAGGGTTTTGACCTCCGCCTCAATCATGGCACCATAGTGGTCCTGAACCCGCTTTTTAGAAAAATAGTTGGGACACGAGAGTTTAAACTCTTCACCTTCCCTATCTTCAAAGCGCACCGGCTCAATCCACATCCGGTAGCTGTGCCCCGGAAGTCTCTCCCTAAGCACAGATTTAATGTTGTCCCAAACCGCATCCATATACAGTCAGCTCACCCGCAACTAAAAAACAATAAGAGTCCGTTCCCTTTCACAAGGGCTATCACTCAACGCCAAAATGAATAGATTATTCCTGATACATTGCAGAATACCAAGGATAGAAAACATGGGACAGAATCGCCCATCGTGATGTAGGATGGTCATAATCCAAGATATTGGAGGCGTCAAGCTGAATATCTTTGATTTGAAGCAGCCACTGCCACACAAAAACCCAACCTTGCAACATGCTGCATTCACTATATATTCATCCTTATACCCTCTCAACTAACCTTAAATATTCCCAATTCTATTCGGAGTGTTTCTTCAACAATATTCAGCCTGTTCACCATTTTCACAAAAGTCGACCAGAACAACCATTCTCTAAATAACGCCGATTAACTCTTATTTGCTACGATTTAGACTTAGCCCACGTCCTCCACACTCACACAATCCAAAATCTTGCACCATTTAGACCCGTTAGCTTTTTTTCTCTTTTTTTCCTCTCTATCACACTGCGTTTCATCGCTTCACGCTTGAAGTTACAGCCATTTCCCATGGCCTTACCCCACACATTGAGGTAAAGAAAAAATCAACCACAACATAAGGGAATATCTGTGCCTTTTGTGCCCAATGCCTCTTTCTATGGCCAATTGACATTGGTTCCCTGTTCCTGCATCGAGAACATTGTTTAAACACCCATCTCAAAACACGGCCCCGTAAGAATACCGTTTGCCCTCACAAAGGGGCTCCTGATATATAGAGAGGATGTGAACATTTGAACCATCACGGCTGAAACAAGCAAACGAAGCCGTAAGGGCGGCACCGACTCCGATACAAAAAAACCCATCACCCCGACCCGCCACTCCAGAGCAGGGCTTTAAGCCCACTGGTCCGTCGGCTTTATCAGGAATAGTATGAAACAGATTCCCACCTTGGCCCTAACCATGGGCGACCCATGTGGTATTGGCCCTGAAATTGCGGCCAAAGCAATGCACACCCTGAAAGATCAAAAGGCGCTTCACCTTTTTCTCATTGGAGATATCCACGTCATGGAGCAGGCCATCGCTTTGGTCCAGAAGCCCCTCACACTAAACCCCATCGACCATCCCAGTCAGGCGAAATTTACACCCGGCTGCCTGAATATTCTTCCTGTATCCGATCTTTCAAACCACCCCTTGACCACAGGTGTTCCCACAGCTGAAACGGGAAAAGCCATGGTCGATAGCATCACAAAAGCGGTGGATCTTGCCATGGATGGATCTTGCCACGGGGTGGTGACAGGCCCAATCCACAAAGTGGCCTTAAAACTTTCGGGATCGGAGTTTCACGGGCACACCGAACTTCTCGCCAGCCGAACCAAATCCAAAGAGTTTGCCATGATGATGGCAGGCGATCGTCTTAAGGTGGTTCTTGCCACCATCCACATTCCACTTTCCGAGGTGGTTCAAAGGCTCTCAACCCAAAAAATAACCGATCTCATCGGACTCACCTCCCGCTCCCTTAAAGAGCGTTTCGGCATCCGCAACCCCCGCATCGGCGTGGCGGGCCTCAACCCCCATGCTGGCGAAGAGGGGCTCTTCGGTGACGAAGAGAGTCGTATCATTTCACCGGCTGTGGCTCGTGCGCGGCAGCTCGACCCCCAATCCATCATCTCCGATCCCATGCCCCCTGACACCATCTTTTTTAAAGCGGCAGAGGGACACTTTGACGCTGTGGTCTGCATGTACCACGACCAGGGGCTCATCCCCTTTAAAATGGTGCATTTTCACGATGGGGTAAACACCACCCTGGGGCTGCCCATCATTCGAACCTCGGTGGATCACGGCACCGCCTACGACATCGCCTGGAAAAATAGGGCCGACGAAGGAAGCCTTCTGGCAGCCATTCGAATGGCTGCCAATCAAGCCAAGCACCTTATTCAAGCCAACACTCCCTTATAGAGAACGCCAGATAGAGAGCCGGAACACCCCATGGACCAAAAACAGATCGTCATTTCAGGGGCTCGTCAGCACAACCTGAAGTCCGTCAATGTCTCTTTTCCCAAAAATGCCCTGGTGGTGATCACCGGGCTTTCGGGCTCTGGAAAATCCTCCCTTGCCTTTGATACTCTTTATGCCGAAGGCAGAAGGCGATATGTGGAGTCTCTCTCCACCTACGCCCGCCAGTTTCTCGGCCAAATGGACAAACCGGACGTGGACTTCATTGACGGACTCTCTCCTGCCATCGCCATTGAACAGAAAAGCGCATCCCACAACCCTCGGTCCACCGTGGGGACCGTAACAGAAATTTACGATTTTCTAAGGTTACTTTACGCACGGGTGGGCACCCCTTACTGCCCGCAATGCGGTGAAGAGGTGGGATTTAAATCTCTGGATGAGATCCTTGATGAGGTGATGGAAGAGGCATGGGGAACCCGCATGATGATTCTGGCTCCCATGCCAGCCCAAGCTTCGGATGAAGCGGTCGCCACCCTTCGAAGGCTCAGACGCGAAGGCTACTCGCGCATTCGAGTCAAGGGGTCACTTCTTGAGCTGGACGCCCTGCCCGACACCCTGAAGATGAAAAAAATCCCCTTTGATGTGATCATCGATCGCATTGTCATCAAAGAGGGAATGAGAAACCGCCTGGCCGACTCCCTTGAACTGGCCGCTCGAACGGCTGAGGGTCTAGCCCACGTAGAGATCCTTGACTCGGAAACTCGAAAGACAAAACGCACCATCGTCTATAGCGAAGAGACCGGTTGCACCACCTGTGGTCTCACCTTTCCCGAGCTCACTCCCGCTCTCTTCTCTTTCAACTCACCCCAAGGAGCCTGCCCAAGCTGCGATGGTATTGGTTTTAAAGATGCCTTCAGCCCCCAGCTTATTGTTCCAGACCCGCAGCTCTCCTTAAGAGAAGGTGCCATGGCGCCCTGGGCATCAAGAAACTCCGTGCAGTTTGTGGAGTTCTTGGACGCCCTCACCAGCCACTTTGGCACCGATATCTACACCCCGTATGCCGAGCTTCCCGAAACCTTTCAACACGCCCTTTTACACGGAACCGGCAAAGAGGAGATCGCCTTCTATTTTGAAAAAAAGGGCCGCAGGCACACCTACAAGGCCCCCTTTGACGGTATCATCCCCGCCCTTGAAAAGAAGCTCTCTGAAGCCATCACAGCCTCAGAAAAAGAGGAGATCAAGCGTTTCATGGCCCAGCACCCCTGCAAAGCATGCAAAGGTGCTCGAATCGCGCCCTTCCCATGCCATGTCAAAGCAGGCCATATCACGTTGCCCCAATTGACCCGCCTGCCTATGGACCAAGCCCTTGAGCAGATCCAAAGCATGACCTTCCAAGGCAAACATGCGGTGGTCGCAGAACCCATCATCAAAGAGCTCACCTCACGTATGGGTTTTCTTCTCGATGTGGGCCTGCCCTATCTCTCACTCTCTCGAGGGGCTACCACCCTCTCCGGCGGAGAGAGCCAGCGCATTCGTCTGGCCACTCAAATCGGCTCCAGACTCTCAGGGGTCCTCTACGTCCTTGACGAGCCCAGCATCGGCCTTCATCAAAGAGACAACCGGCGCCTTATCGAAACCTTAAAAAAAATTCGAGACCTTGGAAACTCTGTGCTTGTGGTGGAACACGACACCGACACCATGCTGGCCGCCGACCATCTTATTGATATGGGGCCCGGTGCAGGGATTCGAGGAGGAGAGGTGGTCTTCAACGGCCTTCCCACCGATATTCTAAGCTGCAAAGCGTCCTTAACAGGGGATTACCTCGCCGGTCGGCGCACAATCATCCCACCAATATCTCGAAGAGCTTCTACCGCAAAAACCCTTCTCCTAAAGGGAGCCCGAGCCAACAACCTCAAGCGTATTGATGCCTCATTTCCCTTGGGAACCCTCATCTGTGTCACAGGGGTCTCGGGCTCTGGTAAATCGACGCTGATCATGGCCACCCTCAAAAAAATCCTCTCCCAAAAACTCAACGGAAGCAGAGAGCTTCCCGGACGTTACGACACCCTTGAGGGGCTCCATCACGTGGATCGTATCATTGGTATCGACCAGTCCCCTATTGGTAAAACCCCTCGATCCAACCCAGCCACCTACACCGGGGCCTTCAACGCCATTCGGGATATCTTTGCCAAAACCATCGAAGCCAAGGAGAGGGGGTACAAGCAGGGGCGTTTCAGCTTCAATATGAAAGGGGGACGCTGCGAGGCGTGTCAGGGAGACGGTATCGTCAAAATAGAGATGCACTTTCTCGCGGACCTCTACGTGCCCTGCGATGTCTGCAAAGGCAAGCGTTACAACCGAGACACCTTGGAGATAAGGTACAAAGGAAAGAGTATCGCCGATGTCCTGGAGATGACCATCAACCAAGCCGCTGAGTTCTTTAAAAGCTATCCTGCCCTTAAGGCCAAACTGGCCACCCTTCAAGATGTGGGCATGGGGTATATCCACCTCGGCCAAGCCGCCACAACCCTTTCCGGCGGAGAGGCCCAACGCATCAAACTGGCCAAAGAGCTTTCACGCAAAACAGGCGGCCACACCCTCTACATCTTGGATGAACCCACCACAGGACTTCATCAGGAAGACATTCGAAAGCTCATGGTGGTTTTGAACCGTCTGGTGGATGAGGGCAATACCGTTTTGATTATTGAACACAACTTGGATGTCATTGCAGCCGCAGACCATATCATCGACATGGGACCTGAAGGGGGAGAGGCAGGAGGCAACATAATTTGCACAGGAACGCCTGAAGAGGTGGCGGCCTGTGAAAATTCTGTCACCGGACGCTACCTGCAGCGCAACTTGTCCCGCAAACATTTCCCATAAAAAAACCGCCCTATCCCATCATTTGGGAAAGGCGGTATCAAAAACAGCGATCTTGCAATCAGGAGGGAGACGCACTGGCCCCACTGCCGACAGAGGTGGGGACCTTCACTTTACGCATTCGAACCTTGGAGAGAAAACGCAAACTCACACCTCCAATGGCAATGGTGTCTCCATGGGTTAACTTCACACCATCTTTTCCAATTTTCACACCGTTTAAACGCGGTTTCGCCACCCCTGAAACATAACTCAAATAATAACCATCCTCTTTTCGAGAAACCGTAGCAGCGCGTTTACCAACAAAAAAGCCCTTCACCCGCACTTCATTGCCTTTGTCTTTACCTATTCGAGTGTATCTATTTTCAAGCTCAATGCGCCCTTTGCCTCCCCGCTTAAAAACAAGAATGGGAAGCGGCTTCACCGGCCTCTTACCTGTGGGGACATCTTGCTTGCCATTTTTCAGATCCGATGTATCAATGGCCATGGTCATATCCAGACTGCTCGCCTTCAGGGCCGTCAAAGGGGTATCTTGAAAAGTGATATCCTCCCGATTTTCTGTAAAGAGAAGCTGATGTTTGCCCACCCCCAGCTCATCACCGTTTCTTAATGTCGCCTTATCGACGTATTTCCCATTGACCGTGGTTCCGTTTTTACTCTCCAAATCGGATACAACAACGCTGTTCTCTCGAAACTCTACCCGTGCATGAAATCCTGAAACCAGCATATTTCCAATGATGATATCGTTTTTATCATTGCGTCCGATGGAAAGAGGGCGACCATACTCCAATGCGTACTGCCGGATCATCTTCCCCTGGAATTTTAAAATCAGAAAAGGCATGAAAACTCCAATACATATTTTCAAATGGTGATTTGAATAAGAGACGCAAGGCTCTTTGAAGGATCGACTTTTGAGACTTTTTTAAAAAGTCCGCCTTCCCATAAAAGGGCTGCAATATCTCTAAAAAGGTGAGACAGGAATCCAGAAAGTGTATGGATTGCTACAGCATAGAATAACTTTTCTGCGGAATCACCAATGCTTAGATTATATATGATTGGGTTTTAAAGGGTCAAGGTGTTTAAAACGGTACTTTCTCCTCTCATTATCAAACATTTTTCTCCACAAAAAAGCCGTCTTTACAGCAAGGCAAAGACGGCTTTTTCTTTCAATCAAATGCTTACATCTACACGTAGCAGATACTAGGCGCCGAGAAGCTTGGCAATCGCTGCAGCCTGAGGATGCGCATAGATAAGAATCAGAGAGATAACCAGAGCGTAAATACAAAGTGATTCGATCATGGCAAGACCGATGAGCATGGTTACAGTTACCTTACCGGAAGACTCGGGGTTTCGAGCGATTCCTTCAACGGCGGACTTAAGGCCCATACCCTGAGCAATACCACAACCGAAAGCGGCGATAGCGATGGCGAGAGCGGCGGCAAAAGAGCTGACTACGAAGAACTGTAATGCTTCCATTTCTTTCTCCTTAGAATTGAAATGTATTGGTGTTCGGCTTCTTCCATTATCCCAATGTATAAGCCGTGTGATCCGAAACGATTTTTTTCAACCACATCAATGGGCGTGTTCCATAGACCCCTGAAAATAGATGATGGTCAAAAGGAAAAACACAAAGGCCTGAACAAAGGCCACAAAAATACCCAGCGCCATGATGGGAAGCGGGGCAAAGTACATACCGGCCAGCATAAAAAGAATACCCAAAACCAACTCGTGACCCATCATGTTTCCGAAAAGACGGAAAGAGAGAGAGAGTACACGCGCCAGATGACCGATAATCTCAATGGGCATGATAAGAGGTGCCATCCACCAAACAGGCCCCATGAAATGCTTTACATACCCGGCTCCATGGTATTTCACACCGATGTAGTGGGTAAAAACAAACACCACCAACGCGCAGGCTCCTGTGGTGTTGAGCGTTGCGGTAGGCGGGAAAAAACCCGGAACCAACCCCACCAGGTTGGAGACAAAAATAAAAATAAAAATTGTGGCGGCAAGGGGGGTAAACCAGCGGCCCTCTTCACCCACAGTCTCCACAAGAAAATCTTCCAGACCACCAATGAGAGCCTCAAAGACATTCTGTCCCTTTCCAGGGACCAGTGAAATTTTGCTGGTGGCCAGATAACCGAGGCCGATAAGAACAAGCATCACAAGCCATGTGTACATCACATGGGGATACTTGTGCGCAAAATGGTAGAGCGCTCCGTTTACGTCAAAAAAATCGACCAAAAACAGAAAGGGATGTTCCATCTTTACACCGCCTCCTTAAAGATGAGTTTCGTCAATTCACACACCGTAGCCAGGGTAATGCTCACCACCACCGCCGACAGCCCCAGAAGTAATCCCACAGGGTCCACAAGGTGTCTTGAAATGAGAAAATAGATAATGACTGCACTAACAAAAAACCTGACATAGTACTTTGCCAGGATAACATTCCGAGAAGAGAGTCGACCGGGGGTGAGCCCCTTGGAGAGGGTACGAGCCAAAAGATGAAAATTCACCGTCACCAGAAGGCCGCCCAAGGTAAGGCCCAGGGCCACATCCATGGGTAGCAGCATGGGGCCAGCCACAGCTCCCAGCGCCAGAAGTGCCCAGTTACAACGGGTAACAAATCCCAGTATCTTGAATTGAATCTCCATCATGACAAGACGATCCGACTCACGGTTTTTTTCTGCTTCTCTTTAGAGCGAGAAGCAAATTTCTAAAGGCGGCTGCTATCCCAAATCCAAGAAAAATTAGCATGAAAACCGGGGCGGTCCCGAAAGTTTTATCGAGAAAAAGTCCAAACCCAAGCCCCAAAAGAATTGAGATGGCCACTTGAAGTCCGAGACTGCTGTAATAAGCAAGCTCCCTGAAAATCTCAGCAATCTCTTTATTCATAATCATTGTTCCTTTTATACGAACGCTATGACTCACAAAAAGTCATTTGCAGCCTGGATTGAACTACCATGTACTTTGCTGAAAGTCAATGCGAAAGAGTATTTGAAGCAATGGTTTTTTAAGAACTTACAGCAAAGCGGCTCACAGGCTTTAAGGGCCTGTGAGCCGCTTTTGAATAAAGTATTACCACAAAATAAAAGAGGCGAGAATTACTGCCCGTTGACTCCTATACGAACTCCACTTCACCACAAGAGTGGTCTGCCACCACCTCACCGATAAGAGCGGCACACACTCCGGCATCCGCCATGGCAGCCAAACACTCACGAGCATGGTGTGAGGGCAGAGCAAGCAAAAGCCCTCCTGAAGTCTGGGGGTCAAAAATAAGATCGGCACGCCATCTTTCTACTGAAGACGCCACAATGACCGAACTGCCACAAAACTCTCTGTTTCGATAACTCCCCGCAGGAATCATTCCCATGGAGGCCCATCCTGAGAGCCCTTCCATCGCCGGAAGATCCGCAGATGAAATCACCAGGTGCTTTCGAGCCCCTCGGGCCATCTCCAAAGCGTGGCCCGCCATCCCAAACCCGGTAATATCCGTACAAGCCGACGGAGAAAAGCCCGCCACCACCTCAGCCGCTCTTTTGTTCAAGGTCGCACACACTGAAACCAGCTCTTTGGCAGCAACCTCATCGGCCACCCCACCCTTGATGGCCGTGGCCACGATACCGCTTCCTAACGGTTTGGTGAGAATCAGGGCATCGCCCACACCGGCTCCTCCGTTGGTCAAAATCTTCTTGGGATCAACCACTCCGGTGACTGAAAGACCATATTTAAACTCTTTATCATCCACACTGTGCCCCCCTACCAAACAGGCACCAGAAGCGTGAATCACTTCAAGGCCGCCTGCAAGGGTCTCTGAGAGGACCGTCTCAGAAAGATCATCCACTGGAAAGCAGACAATATTCATCGCTGTTACCGGTCGCCCCCCCATGGCGTAGACATCACTTAAAGAGTTGGCTGCCGCAATGCGACCAAAATCGTAAGGCGAGTCGGTAACAGGCGTTAAAAAGTCTAGGGTCTGGATAAGCGCCGTCTCATCGTTTAAGCGATAGACTCCGGCATCATCGGCCCCATCCACCCCAACAAGGAGCTCTGGGGGACGCTCTATATCCAGCCCTTTGACCACGCGATCCAGGACCCCTGGATCTACCTTGGCCGCTCAACCGGCAGCCCGAACTTTTTCAGTCAGCCGAATCAGCTCTTTCACATCCTTATCCTTTTACCGAATAGACCGGGTTACATATTAAGGTTTTTGGCATCAAAAACAGGACCGTCAATACAAACATGATGGTAGGGGTGTTCTGCATCACGCCCATCCACCACGCATCCCATGCAAGCGCCCATGCCACAGGCCATGATAATTTCAAGAGAGAGTTCACATAAAGCGTCTCGCCCCTCCATGAGCTGAGCCACACCTACCAGCATGGGGTGCGGACCGCACGCATACACCAAGGACGGCTTCTCTTTTTCATAGAAACGTTCCAATGGCACGGTAATACGCCCCTTCTCTCCTAAAGAGCCGTCATCGGTGGTCTCCACCACCGTAAGGCCCATCCCCCTAAACACTTCTGCCGACAGCACATCCTCTTTGCTGCGCCCTCCAATAAATACAGTATGGCATGAAGGGTCATGGCCCGCTTCAACAAGCTGGCGCCCCAAAAAAAGCATCGGCGCAATCCCAATACCACCGCCTACAAGAAAGCTTTTCGCCCCTTTTTCAGGCAGAGTAAAGGCGTTTCCAAGGGGGCCCAGAACACTCACAGAATGGCCGGGCTTGAGCTTTGCATAGACCCCGGTGTTGGGCCCCACCACCTTGTAGAGAAGCTCAAGAACCAACCGGCCTTCATCCTCCCTCACATCGTGAATGGAGAAGGGCCTCCTTAAAAGCGTCTCTCCCTCGCCTGTGGTCTTGATCATCACAAACTGACCGGCACGGGCCGCCTTAAAAGCGTCTCCCACCTCTACCCCCATGTGGAAATAACCGGAAGAGACCTTTTTGTTCCACAATACATCACATTCACGCAGTTTCATATCGATTCCAAACGCCTTCTCATTTTAAATACCCATACCCACTAGGGTCGTGGACTTTCGGTGGGCCTCTTTTCCTAAAAAAAATCCCGCAAAAAAACGCTTCTATTACCTACGGATTCCGATGACCGATGCCATTCTGCCCGTGGTGTGCCTTTCCCTGTAAGAGTAGTAGTGGTCACTGTCACACCGCGTGCAGTGAAGCGATGCTCGAATTTTATGCGCACAAAGACCGGCCCGACATAGCTGATCTCTGCTGATGGCCCAAAAATCAAAATGATTTATTCCCACCCTATGCGAATAAAAAGACTTGGGCAGCTCTTTTTTATAATGGACAAACTCTGCACAACACGGCCCCAGCGAAGGACCGATGCCGGCCAGAATATCTTCAGGCTCACACCCAAAGGCATCCACCATGGTCGCTACGGTTTTGGAAAGGATACCGGCCACACTTCCTCGCCAGCCAGCATGGGCATTGGCAACCACCTTTTTCACCGGATCCACTAGAAAAACAGCCTGGCAGTCGGCTGTCAAAATCGTCAACATCGATCCGGGCCTATTGGTAACCACAGCATCGGCTGTTACCGGCTCCAGAGTCCCCTCTTTATGGAGATGAACTCTGTCTCCGTGAACCTGAGAGAGAAACACAAGCTCATGCCCCCCAGCCTCTTGAAGAACCCTTCGCCTGTTTTCCTTTACAGACTCTGGCAGATCTCCGTTTGATAAAGCGAGGTTCAACCCCTGGTAAGGGCCTGTACTCACCCCACCTTTGCGGGTAAAGCAACCATGAAAAAGCCAAGGAATATCAGAAAAAATGGGAAACTGATCATACACCAGCCCCTGAGACTCTATACGATTCATGGGCACCTCCAACCACCTTGCATCAAAATAAGGTATTACGACTGCAACCCAGCAGGGCATAAATCTACAGGAGTGGGACTTTATTTTAGGGAATCACGCGCCATACCTGTCACAGAAGATTTCAGCTGTAGCACATGGGCCGCCGCTCTTCAAGGCACGGCACTGCGGATCTAAACTCATCCATGGTCCCACGAAAAATTTCAGTCAAAAGCTCACCATCTGAACTTCCGGCATGACCACACACCTCACCCAGGGGAGAAACCATCTGGGATGCACCAGAAAAGATAAGCCCCCCGGATCGCCCCACCCGATTGCATCCGATGACAAAGCATTGGTTTTCAATGGCCCGAGCCTTCAATAGCGCCTCCCAATGCCCCTCTCGGGCCTGGGGCCACTGGGCTGGACAGATTAAAATTTCAGCACCCTTTACGGCAAGGGACCTGGCAAGTTCTGGAAAGCGTAAGTCATAGCAGATCATAGGACCAATATTCCCAACCGATGTGGAGATCACTTCGTTCTTCTTGCCAGCCATGAAATACGCATCCTCACCGGTGGGGCTGAAGAGATGAATTTTACGATAGCTCCCCGCCAAGCGCCCGTCGGCATCGACCACAAAAAGGGTGTTGGCCACACCCCCTGAGACAGCCTCTGGAAGAGATCCTGCAATCACAAGGCGCTCCCGCACAGCAAAAGCACGAAGTCGCTCCACGATATCCGGGGTTTTCTGAGCCAACTCTGCCAGATGGTCGTAGTCAAATCCGCCACTCCACATCTCAGGTAAAACCACAAGATGCGCACCCGACTCAGCCAGTTTCAGCATGCCCTGAAACACGCGAGTCAGGTTGGACTCCACACTACCTTCCATCACATCAAACTGGACCAAACCAGCCACAAGGGACTCTTTCATGTCGCCCTCCAACCTGCTGTTTTATGGTATGCCGACTGCAAAAATCCGGTATCCCTTCGAGCAAACGCCAAAGCCGACACAGATTCCGCACCTGCACTGCGGAGAACCCGTCCGCAGGCACTCAAGGTAGATCCCGTGGTGAGGACATCGTCCACCAACAAAATGGTTCGCCCTTTTACCAAACGCTTCTCCTTCACCTCAAAAGCACCTTGGACATTTTTCAAACGGGCTTTTCGACTCAATCCCGCCTGGGAGTCGGTGTTTCGTCTTCTTAAAAGAAGGTCATGGGCCACTGCATACCCTTTCTTTTCCAAAACCTCGCAAAGCAGAGAGGCCTGATTAAAACCCCGCTTGCGAAGTCTTGATAAATGCAAAGGAACCGGAACCACCAAATCCACAGCCCCAATCTCTTCTATGGCCCCATAAAGAAGGCGCCCCATGGGGGGCGCCAATGCACGTTTGTTGTGATATTTCAGGGAACGAACCCCATGGGCTGGGCCGCCCTCATAAAGAAAGAGAGAAACCACCTTTTCAAGTATCCGATTGGGGGCCATACAGACCCCGCACCTGGGCGGATCAAGAGAAACCCCCTCAATGGGTACCCCGCAAATAGAGCAGCGCCCCCCTTCCGGAACCTTGGTTCCCCTCATACAGGCCCCACACATCACCGGTGCCATCTCCTGGTAAAAGGCCAAACACCGCTCTTTTATATGGCTCACCCCAACCGCAGAAGCTTCCCAAGGTAAAAGTCCGCCACACACTCGGCATCTCGGAGGAAAGAGAAGACGGCGCAAAAAAGATAAGATCTTTACAGTGTAACTCTTGGCTTGAGCATTCCCCATAGAATCCCCCCTATAAACACACCAGGTTACCTGTGCTTTATTGCACCATCACGCCTAAATATTTAACGAGCTATCAAGCCTGACGCTGCCTCACCACCTCGTACATCACAAGGGAGGCAGCCACCGAAGCGTTGAGGGAGTCGACTTCACCTTTTAAAGGGATCGAAACGATAAAATCGCACCCTTTCTTCACCAAAGGCCGAAGCCCTTTGCCTTCACTTCCCACCACAATCCCCAAGGGTCCGGAGAAATCACCGCCAAAAAGGGAACTGTCGCCCTGGGCATCCAATCCGGCAAACCAGAGTCCCTCTTTCTTAAGCTCCTCCATGGTCTTGGCCAAATTGGTAACCACAGAAACAGGAAGATGCTCCAAGGCTCCGGCTGAGGATTTGGAGACCAAAGGCGTTAGCTGGGCCGATCGATCTTTGGGCAGCACCACACCATGAGCGCCAGCACACAAGGCCGATCGAACAATGGCCCCTAAGTTTCTGGGGTCTTCCACGCTATCCAAAAAGACCAGAAAAGGGGCTTCTCCACGCTTTTCTGCTGCAGCCACCAACTCCTGGGGGTGAACCCCTGGAAGAGCGCCTGCATCCAGGGCGGCTCCCTGGTGCTGGCGGGTTCCCGTTACCTTTTCAAGGGTAACACTCTCCACACGGCTGACGGGAACATTTCTTTTTGAAGCCAGCTCTTCCAGAGCGTCCACGCGCCCATCCCGCCTGCCCGAAGCCAGGTAGAGCTGTTTGATATGCCGTCGCCCGGCTTTCAGGGCTTCGGATACCGGGTTGATCCCGTAAAGCATGTCAGAGGCCTTTCCTTTTTCAGTGGAGGCACGCTTCATTTTCCGCCCTCCAGGCCCCTGCAGTTTGCCACCACCGACTCAAAGGAGGCCACAGCTGCTTTGAGATCGTCGTTGACAATCACGTGCTGATAAAAACCGCTTTCAGCCATCTCGCCCTGGGCATTTTGCATCCGCCTTGAAATGGTCTCAGGGGTATCCGTCCCCCTTTTTTCCAGACGGGCCAAAAGCTCTTCCATGGAAGGTGGCATGATAAAAACCGTGATGCATTCGGGCATTTTTTCGCATAGCTGCTTTGCCCCCTGTACATCAATGTCCAGAAGAACATCCACGCCTTTTGCCGCACTCTCCTTAAGGGTCTCAATGGAGGTGCCATAGTAGTTTCCATGCACCTCCGCCCATTCGGCCATCATATTTTTTTCAATGCGCTCTTCAAAGGCTTTTCGTGAGACAAAGTGGTAGTCTACCCCATCTTTTTCGCCCTCGCGTGGAGAGCGGGTGGTATGCGAGATGGAGTAGGTGATATCCGGGTAGCTCTTTAAAAGCTCCCGGCAAAGGGTTGATTTGCCCGCACCCGAAGGCGCGGAGACAATATAAATATTTCCTCGTCGTTTCAATGGATCTCCTGTGGGCCATACAATACGCAGGGCTCCAGAATTCTACTCTTCTTTTGCGGCCTTCTCTTCTTTGTTGCCTTCTCGAAGCTGGGCATAGCGCTGAGAGATGGTCTCGGCCTGAATGGCTGAAAGAATCACGTGGTTGCTGTCCATCACAATGATGGATCGGGTCCGCCTGCCGTGAGTGGCGTCCACCAACCTCTTCTCGTCTTTGGCGTCATCTTTCAGACGCTTCATGGGGGCGGAGTTGGGTGAAACAATGGCAATCACACGCTCTGCCACCACACTGCTGCCAAATCCGATATTGAGTAACGCCTGCTGTTCCATGGCCCTTCTTCCTTGTCGTGGGTGCCAGGCACCTATTCGATATTTTGAACCTGCTCGCGCATCTTCTCCAGCTCTGATTTGACCGAGACAATCACATGGGCCACATCGGCTTTTCCAATTTTTGACCCCATGGTGTTGAATTCCCGGTTAAACTCCTGAAGCAGAAAATTGAGTTTGCGTCCGGCCTCCTCTTCGCCCTCCATAATGGAGCGAAACTGCACAAGGTGGCTTTTGGCGCGGGTGATCTCTTCGGAGATATCGCTTCGGTCGGCAAGAAGAGCCGCTTCCTGGGCAATACGCGACTCATCCACCTCCACAGCCCCACCACATAAAACGCTGATCCGCTCCATCAGGCGATCATGATAAACGGCCGAAAGCCCTTCGGCCCCTTCGGAAATAACCCCCAACGAGGCCTCAACAGCCTCCAGTCGTTCCAAAAGATCCTGAGCCAGAAAATCGCCTTCGCGGCTACGCATCTCATCCAGATCATCGAGGGCCTTTTCAAGGCATGCCGCCACCACCGTCCAGTGGTGCTCAAAGTCGGTCTCCGTCTCCTTGGGCACCACCAGCCCACTGACGTGAAGCAGCTGATCAAGGGAGATCCCACCTGAAACACCCGCAGCATCGGCGGCCTCTCTCAAGGCGCTTCCATAGGCTCTGGCCTTGGCCACATCCGCTTCATAGGCGATGGCTTCATCGGAAGCATCACGAATCACGATGCGCCCTTCCACGCGTCCCCTCACCAGTTTCGCAGCAATGGTGCTTCTGATCTTCTCTTCAAACCGATTGTAGCCGTGGGAGACTTTAAGATGCGTATCCAGAAAACGGCCATTATAGCTTCGAAGCTCTACTTCGACCGAAAGGCCATCTTCCTCTTTATCCGCCCGTGCATAGGCGGTCATGCTTTTAACCATGGTTGGTTTCCACTCTTTTCACTTGTAGTATTGATGACAAAAGGCAACGCGCTCTCTGCGGGCCCCACGCCTCAAGAATCGCCGTCTGGCATCCGTCAAAAAATCGTACATGGGCCCGCTCTTGTAGTCGGGGTATGTCCAGGGCAGAGCCTTAAAAGCCCCACCTTTGTAAATCAGGGTAAGGTCCGCATAAAACCCGCGGGAGAGATAGACCCTGTGGGCGCAATCTTTGGCCGTTGCCAGGACAAACCGCGAGGGCAAAAGAAGACCCGGATCCAGATTTACCCTTCGAGCGCCATCACAAGAAAAACGCTCTTCCAGCTGGTTGGTTATCTCTTTGATCTCAGCCAGATCGCCTTGATCCACAGGCCGTTCAAAAGCCAGGGCCCGCCTCAAAAGAGGGCCACCCATCTCACTTTTGTAATAATCGGTGTCGGTAAACGGCATCCATCGACTGACCATGGCAAGGGGACCAAAGCGCGAGACCAAATCACGTACAACGGGCTTGACACAGACTCCTTGAGCGGCAAGCACCCCTAAGATAAGCTGAGCCCGGTCGCATGCGACGGGTTTCATAAGAATCAGTCCATGGGCTTGGCCTCTTCGGCCAGCATCACCGGAATGCCATCCCGGATCTCATAGATCAGTTTGCAGGAAGGGCAGCAAAGCCCCTCGCCAGACTCGGTCAATGTCACATCACCCTTGCATTGGGGGCAGGCCAGAATATCGATGAGCTCCTGGGAAATTGTCATGAGAATATCCATTTCTAAGACAGAATTAACACGGTGAATTCAATAAAAAGGGCCTTCAACAACCCCTTTTATAAGAGAGGCCCATTCGCCCATACGAATGGCACCTTATTTTCCATTAAAACTTGCATTTTCTGCAAATATTTATCTATATCAAAAGGGCTACCGCCACGCAATTCCCATATTAAATTGACACATTCGCCTGCATCTTCTATCATTCGCGGGTTTTGACTTTAAATACCCTATTCTGGAGCCTTTCACCCATGACCTTCCCTGCACGTTGGGGAACACGAGCCTTTTTGACTGCCTACGCCGCATTGTGGCACGTGATCACCCCTTTTCTTCGATTCCATAAACGCATGGGCCATGGATTTACCACGCGATGCCTCAAAGCGCACTCCCTTTCTCCGGCCCATATCTGGATCCATGCAGCTTCGGCAGGTGAGTCCTTTATCGCCGCCGAACTGGTAAAAAATATGAATCCAGCCCTGCGCGCCTCGGTGCTGGTCTCCACCCACACTCAGCAGGGCCTTGATGTTCTTGAAAAACAGATTCCGGAGACCCGATCGACCTTTGCCCCCTTTGACACTCCGGCTCTCATGGATCAAGCCTTTGCCCTTATCGCCCCCAAAGTGCTTGTGCTGGTAGAGCTGGAGCTCTGGCCTGGCATGCTTGCAGCAGCAAAAAAAAGAGGGGTTCAAACAATCATTGTCAATGGAAGGCTTACCCCTTCAAGCCACAAGGGGTATCGCAAAGTCAAAGCCCTTATCAGGGCCTTTGCACCCAAGCATATCACCGCCATCTCCGAGGGTGATGCCAGCCGTCTCAAGGATCTTTTTCCCCTCACCCCGGTACAAAGAATCCCCAACATCAAATTTGACCGCATCCCCATAGAAGATCAAACACCCGGGCCCAACCCGCTTTCCGGCGTAAAAGAGCGCACCCTCTACATGCTTGCCTCGGTGCGACAGGAAGAAGAACCGCAAGTAGCCGCCATGTGCCGTGCCCTCTTGAATCAAGACAAAACCGCTCTCATCGCATGGTTCCCCCGACATATGGAACGCGTGCCCCATCTTATGAAAAACCTTTCTGAGCAAAAACTCTCCGCTATCAAACGCTCGCAAGGGCCCCATATTCTCCCTTCGACCAGCATCATTATCTGGGATACCTTTGGGGAGATGGGTGACTTTTTTCATCACGCCCACGCT
>JAKSCC010000348.1 GCA_022360815.1 Desulfobacterales bacterium | reverse complement strand
AGAGATGTTTGTCATTTTGTTTGTCCGATACCTTCAAGGGGTTGTTATGCACTGATACGACCGGTCTTTGGGCTGACAAGCTCTTTGGGGCAGCCGCGGCCCACAAGATAAGCGGCAATGGGACGGCTAACCAGGTCACCGTTTACGAAGCGTGTTATGGGGACGGTGCTTGAGAGTCCTAAGGCTTCTTTAATCTCGTTGGGTTTGATTCCTTTTCGAAGCATCCACACTTTTAGCTCGACACTGTTTTGAAATTCACTCATTTATGCGCCTCTCGGGTCATTGGTCTGTTTTGTGAAAATCGAAGTGACTTCGTGGTTGGTTTGGTCGTTGTTACGAAATACACTTCTGTGTTAGTGTTTTTCTGATCAGGTTAAAAAATTAATCTACGTCGCGGACGTATTGTTTGGACTGCAATGTAGCTTTTCCAACGACCGGTTAATGTTTTAACGTAATTTTCTGCCAAGTCAAGTATAAAAATACTATTGCAACTTAGTTGTACCCCATAGGTCGGCCGCAGGATTTGGTAAACGTTCGATACGATTGGACATGTATCCACTGGGCAGATGTATAAATTCATTAAAAACTTAATTGCGGCTTTGGGTGATTAAGTCGCAACATAAGAGTGGGATAAAATGGACAACAAAAACATCATTGAGCGCATACTCAAAGCAACAGGGTCTAAGACCCAAAGAGAGTTGGCTAAAGTTCTGGAAGTTCCAGAGCAGTCAATCACAGACTATAAGAAAAAATCAGGTGTCCCAGCTACGTGGCTGATTAAGTTGTGTGCATCCCACAAAATCAATCCCAACTGGATCCAAACAGGCGTTGGGCCCATGTATGTGGAGGGAAAAGCGGAAAGAGGCCATGAAGTCCTTGAAAATCAAGAGGAATACTCCTGCCCAAGTAAAGGTGGTAAGGTTGAAGAGGATGAAAACGGCGAATTGACAGTGCCGGTTCTCGCGAAGCCGAGTGTGGATGAGTACAACTATGTCCCCATGGTGGAGGCCCAGCTTTCTGCTGGTGGCGGCTCTTTTATGGCAAGCGAACGCATCAAAGACTACTACGCCTTTCGCAAACCTTTCATTGCCAACGTCGCCACATCTCCAAAAAAATTGATTCTCATGCGCGTCACCGGCGATTCCATGGACCCCGAGATTCGTAACGGCGCAACTGTGATGATTGATCTGGGCCGCAAGCACATTAAAAACAACTGCATTTTTGCATTGGGCATCGAGGATACGATAATAATTAAGGAGCTTGAACGCCTTCCCGGTGGCCGTGTTCGCGTCATATCCAAAAATCGCACCGAATACCCTCCCTACGAAGCAGATGTGGCCGATCTTCATATCATTGGCCAGGTGGTTTGGGGAGATAGGCTCTATCCCATATAACCCATTGTTTGAAAAAACGGTTTTGGCTGCTGTTTGGGCGATTTTCTGGAAAGCGTCGCTAACCTAAGCCTATAAAAAAGCGGCCCTTGGATTACTCCCAAGGGCCGCTTTCAAAAGCACCATTTAAATACTTTTTAAATTTTCTTTAAGTGTTCAGACGAAGGTCGCAGGCATACTGCACAAATCGGGTCGAGTTGGTGAAAATGGGAAAATGTCGCACGCATTTACTCCCTGTCAGGGATACAGTGTTATTTCCATAATTCTCCATCATTCAAACTTTTTTTCCTACTTCCCCATCTTTTCCTTGCCAATCTTATCTATGTTGCTTACACACATTACGAGCTATTTTTTGTAAGATCAAATCAGGTTCCGCCCTACCAAACCTTATTATACGAGGGCATTGAGGTAAAATTTTGGCGACGTACGTTTACAACGTGTAAAAAAAACGGACACCCATCTATTTCTTACCCCGTGGTCCTGAAAATAGCCTTCTACTCTATTTTTATACAAACTCAAGACCTTACTATCGAGTGTTCAGCGCCTTTACGATCGCGTGGTATCTTTTTTGCTCACATGCATAGGTGCATTGGATTTCACCCCTACTTTGTTTTTTTTGTTCCCAATCTGCGCACAGCAATAGGCATTTATACATAAGCAGGAGGTAATCGATGACAAAAATCAACTCATTGGATGACTTAAGAAAGCTCAAGCAAAGGCTCCAATCAAAGGTTCACCTACGTGAAAACGGCGAACGCTGCGACGATCTTGTCCAGATTCGTGTCGCCATGGCCACCTGTGGCATCGCCTCCGGGGCCAAGGAGACATACAGAAGTCTTGTGGAGCATCTGGAGCGCAAAGGCATTGAAGCTGTGGTCACCCAAACCGGATGCATGGGGTACTGCTATGCCGAACCCACGGTGGAGGTGACGCTCCCTGGTCGAGACCCGGTTGTCTTTGGAAATGTGGACACTCGAAAAGCCCAACGGGTGGTGGAGAGCTACATCCTTGAGGAAGAGCTTCTTCCTGGGGTTATTCCGGTGAATTACGACGTGGCGGGTGATTGATCATTTTTGGTAAAAATTACGTACCTTAAGTAGTTTAATCACCAGGGATACCTGGCTCTTTTAAACCGATCTTCTCTGGTAAGGGAGGCTGACAACATTATGGGACGATTTACAACGCATATTTTGGTGTGCGGAGGAACCGGATGCCGCGCATCGGAAAGCGAGATGATTTTAAAAAAAATGGAACATGCGGTCAGAGAGCGCGGACTCAGTGACGATGTTCAGGTGATTAAAACAGGTTGTTTTGGATTTTGCGAAAAAGGGCCCATTGTAAAATTTATGCCGGACAACACCTTTTATGTGGAGGTCACTCCGGCCGATGTGGATCCCCTTTTGGATGAGCATGTGATAAAGGGCCGCCGAGTTGATCGGCTTCTCTACAAAGATCCTGTGACAGGCGAGCCCATCTCAGATTCCAAGCACATGGGCTTCTACCGAAAGCAGCTGCGCATTGCCCTTCGAAACAGCGGATTTATCGATCCGGAAAACATCGACGAATACCTGGCTCGAGACGGCTACGAAGCCCTGGGGAAATCTCTCCACCAGCTGGGAGCCCAGGGAGTGATCGAAGAGGTAAAAGGCTCGGGGCTCAGAGGGCGCGGGGGAGGCGGTTTTCCCACCGGGCTCAAGTGGCAGTATGCGCGGGCATCTCAAAGCGATGAAAAATTTGTGGTCTGCAACGCCGACGAAGGCGACCCTGGTGCTTTTATGGATCGCTCCATCCTTGAGGGTGACCCCCACTCGATTTTGGAGGCCATGGCCATTTGCGGGTTTGCCATCGGTGCTTCAAAGGGACTGGTCTACATTCGAGCCGAATACCCCCTGGCCATCCAGCGCCTTCTCATTGCCATTGAACAGGCCAGGCAGTATGGGCTTCTGGGGAAAAACATCATGGGAAGCGGCTTTGATTTTGATGTGGAGTTGAAATATGGCGCAGGGGCCTTTGTCTGCGGCGAAGAGACCGCCTTGATCCACTCCATGGAGGGCCGCCGTGGAGAGCCGACGGTGAAACCTCCTTTTCCGGCTGAATCGGGCTACTACGGCAAACCCACCAACGTCAACAACGTGGAGACCCTGGCCAATATCCCCGTGATTATCAACCGGGGTGCCGCCTGGTTTTCAAAAATCGGAACGGAAAACTCCAAGGGGACCAAAGTCTTTGCCCTGGCTGGAAAAATTCGCAATGTGGGGCTCATTGAGGTGCCCATGGGCACCACCCTGCGTGAGGTGATTTACGAGATCGGCGGAGGTATTTCAAGCGGCAAAGAGTTCAAGGCCGTTCAGACCGGTGGCCCTTCGGGCGGCTGCCTCACCAGAGAGCATCTGGATGTTCCCATTGACTACGACAACCTTCTTGAAAACGGCTCCATGATGGGCTCGGGTGGCATGATCATCATGGATGAGGAAGACTGTATGGTCTCCATCGCCAAATTCTATCTGGACTTTACCGTGGAAGAGTCCTGCGGAAAATGCACCCCGTGCCGCATCGGCAACAAACGCCTCTACGAAACCCTGGAAAAGATCACCCAAGGCAAAGGCTCTTTGGATGATCTGGATCGCCTGCGAGATCTGAGCACCGTGATCAAAGACACGGCCCTCTGCGGGCTGGGGCAGACCTCTCCCAACCCGGTGCTCTCTACTTTGGACAATTTCTACGACGAATACCTGGCTCACGTCAGTGAAAAGAGATGTCCGGCTGGTCAGTGTAAGGATCTTATCACTTACGTCATTGACCACGATGTCTGTAAAGGGTGCACTTTGTGCGCCAGAAATTGTCCTGTGGATGCCGTTCGCGGTGAGCGAAAAATGCCTCATACCATTGATGTCTCTTTGTGCATCAAATGTGGGCTCTGCTACGAAAATTGCAAATTTGGAGCCATCAGCAAGGTGTAGGATCGCCTTTGTTCAAGCCGCGGCCATGGCTTTTTCCATGGTCTTTACCCAACGCCTAATTGATTAGGAATTGCTATGACAACCATTACATTGACCATAGACAATACATCCGCAACCGTTCCCCAAGGGACTACGGTGCTTGAAGCGGCCAAAGAGATGGGAGTGGCGGTGCCCACCCTCTGCCATATGGACCTGCCGGAGATCGGTTTTAAAAGCGAAAATGCCTCGTGTCGACTCTGCTGTGTGGAGGTGGAGGGCCGTCGCAACCTCGCACCGGCCTGCACCACGGTGGTCAGCGAGGGGATGGTGGTGAAAACCCACACCCCTCGAGTGCTCAACGCAAGGCGAGTGAATCTGGAACTCCTTTTGTCCGATCACCCCAAAGATTGCCTGAGTTGTTCCAAATCTGGATGCTGTGAGCTTCAGGACTTGGCAGCAGAGCTGGGCATTCGCCAGATCAGCTTTGAAGGAGAGACCTCCAGCTATCCCATGGACACCTCCTCTTTTTCTATTGTGCGCGATCCAGACAAATGCGTTATGTGCCGCCGCTGTGAGAATATCTGCCAGAGTGTTCAGGGCGTCGGGGTTCTTTCGGCGGCCAGTCGTGGATTTGAATCGGTGGTGGCCACCCCCTTTGGCGACGACCTCACAGCCACCAATTGCACCTTCTGTGGCCAGTGTGTGGCCGTTTGCCCCACCGGAGCCCTGACAGAAAAAGATGAGACCACAGCCGTTATCTCGGCCCTTGCCGATTCAGAAAAGAAGGTGGTGGTTCAGGTGGCTCCTGCGGTTCGAGTGGCTTTAGGGGAGTGTTTTGGCATGGAGCCCGGCGCCCAGGTTACCGGAAAGTTGGCGGCTGCTTTGCGCCGTATGGATTTTGACGGTGTTTTTGACACCAACTTTGCGGCGGATCTTACCATTATGGAGGAGGCCTCAGAGCTTTTGGATCGCCTGGTGCGCCATTTAAATGGGGAGACCGACGTCAGCCTTCCCATTCTGACCTCTTGCTGTCCGGCCTGGGTTAACTTTTTGGAGAAGCGCTACCCCGATCACCTGGAGCATCCTTCCACAGCCAAATCCCCCATGCAGATGTTTGGAGCCATTGCCAAGACCTATCTGGCCAAAAAGATGAAGGTCAAGCGAGAGGGGCTGGTGGTGGTGTCGGTGATGCCCTGTGTGGCCAAAAAAGCCGAGTGTGCTCGGTATGAATTTGCCGAAAAGGGGAATCGGGATGTGGACATCACGATCACGACCCGTGAGCTGGCCGCTCTGATTAAGCGGTTTAATATCGATTTTTCGGCTCTTCCCGATGAAACATTTGATGAACCTTTGGGCGAATCCACCGGCGCGGCCGTGATCTTTGGAGCCACCGGCGGGGTGATTGAGGCGGCCGCACGCTCGGCCTACGAATTTCACACAGGAAAGACCCTTGAGAAGGTTGAGTTTAAAGAACTCAGAGGATTCGAAGGCATTCGGGAAGCCACCATCGATTTTGACGGCATTCCGGTCAACCTGGGCATTGCCCATGGGTTAAAAAACGCCCGCATCTTGATGGAAAAGGTGCAAAACGGCACCTGCTCTTACCACGCCATCGAAGTGATGGCCTGTCCTGGTGGGTGTTTGGGAGGCGGAGGGCAACCCTACCACAGGGGAGATGAAAAGGTGCTTTTGGCCAGGCGGGATGCCATCTACCGTGAAGACGCACAGAAGACCCTGCGTAAATCCCATGAGAACCCTTATATCCAAACCCTGTATCAAGAGTTCCTTGGCAAACCGCTGGGGGAAAAAGCACACAAACTGCTTCACACCCACTACATGGATCGCAGCGGCAAGTAGATGTCAACCGTGATGGTTTCGAAAAAAAAAATCCGTTTGCGTCATGGCGAGCTCCAACACTGAGGGGCTTTGGTTTTATTGGTCTCTTTGGTGTCGTCTGGAGCGCTTAAGTGATCGGTTTTTAAATGAATTCATCAAATTATGCACCAAAAAGGGTTTTAAAACCTTTTTCATTCAAATCAGAGGATGAAAGATTATGACCTCACTCGCAGCCAAACTTTCGCCCCATGCCACGCTGGAGATAAGAAATATCTGTCGAAGCTTCGACAGCAGCAAGGGGGAATTGATCAGTATTCTTCATAAAACCCAGGATCTCTACGGCTACTTGCCACCCGATGTGCAGAAAGTGATTGCCGATGAACTCGATATTTCCGTCTCCACGGTTTATGGGGTGGTCACCTTTTACTCCCTTTTTGTTATGGAGCCCAGAGGAAGGCACCATATCTCCGTTTGTACTGGCACGGCCTGCTTTGTCAAAGGGGCCATGGATGTCATGGATGAATTCAAGCTTCTGCTGGGAATCGAACCGGGAGAGACCACCCCTGACGGTAAATTTTCCATCAGCAACCTGCGCTGTTTGGGTGCCTGTGGGCTTGCCCCGGTTGTGATGGTGGATAAAAAAATATATGGACGGGTCTCTCACGACGAGGTGATCAAGATTTTAGATGATTACAAAGACGCCTGATAAGGCTTTTTCATCATGATGAAAAGGCCTTCGAATGACGGAGGCCTTTAATCGGTAGCTGAATTGCCACACACGATGCCTCAACCCTATGGAGCACGCCATGGCCCCCATATATCACGCGCTAAAGGTGGACGAATCCCGATGTCGGGGCTGTTCCCACTGCATGGGCGTCTGCCCCACCGGGGCCATTCGCATGCGAAAGGGTAAACCCTACATCTTTCAGGATCGCTGCATTGATTGCGGCAAGTGTTATCGCATCTGTCCAGAGTCGGCCATTGACGTGGAAGAGGATGCCTTTGGCTCAATTTTTTCTTATAAAAAACGAATTGCCCTTCTTCCTCCGGTTTTGGGGGGACAGTTTCCCGATACCATCTCCAAGGCACAGATCGACAAGAGCCTTTTTGCAATGGGGTTTACCGATCTCTTTGAAGTGGGTGAGATGTGGCCTGTCTTTCGTCTGGCCACGGCGCGCTATATTAAAGAAAATCCCCACCAGAAACCCCTTATCTCTCCTTTTTGTCCGGCGGTGCTGCGCCTTATTCAGATTCATTTCCCTTCGCTTGTGGAGCATATCATTCCCATGAAACCTCCGGTGGAGATGGCGGCCTTCTATTGCCGGGAAAAATTTCGAGCGCAAGGGTATGGGAATCACGAGATCGGTACGTTTTATATCACGCCCTGTGCCGCAAAAATCTCTTCGGTCAAAAGCCCTTGCTTTGCCGACCAGAAAATTTTGACCGGGGTTATCAACATGGACACCCTCACCAACCGGATGTGGAAACGCATTGGCAAAGAGAGGCCAGACAAGGTGCCTTCTCTTCCGGCTGAGTCCCCTTGCGAAAAGGGAATACTTTGGTTCTTAACTGCCGGTGAGTCCGACTACGCTCCTGGTCGCAGCTTGGCCATCGACGGCATCGCCAATGTCAGGGAGTTCTTGGAGGATCTGGAAAATCAGGAGATCTCTGATATCGATTTTCTGGAGCTGCGATCCTGTGACGAGAGCTGTGCCGGAGGCGTGCTGACCACATGCAACCGTTTTCTTACGGTGGAGCGTCTTCGAAACCGGGCTTGGAGATGCAAAAAGAGCGCGGAAAAAAATCCTCCCCACTGGAGTGATGTGGATGAGAAAACCGAAGAGCTTCTCAAGCATATCTTTCTTGCTCCCATTGAGCCCCACTCGGTCATGAAGTTGGACGAAGATCTGGGACAGGCCATGGTGAAGATGGAAAAGATGCAGAAAATCCTTCACTTTTTGCCAGGCGTGGATTGCGGGCTTTGTGGGTCGCCTTCATGTCGGCACTTTGCCGAAGATATTGTCAATAAAGATTCACGAATCGAGCAATGTGTTTTTGTTCAAAAAAAGATGATGGCCGAGGGGCGTCTTGCCCCCAAATCAGCCGAAGGCATCTTGAATCAAATTTGGGGCGCTCATCTGGATCATCTTAAGGAGGAGTCGAATCAATGAATGTCAACGACGTGGTAAAAGAGATGCACCTCACTGTGTTTGGAGGAGAGTCCGGGCTGGAAAAGGTTGTTGCAGGCGGCTATGTTTCTGACCTTCTCTCGGATGTTATGGGGTTTAGCGAAGAAGGCCAACTTTGGATCACCCTTCAGGCCCATCGCAATGTAGTGGGGGTGGCAGGTTTGAAAGATTTGTCAGCCGTCTTGATCGTAAAAGGCGTTACTCCCGATGCCGAAACCATTGAAGACAGCAATCGAGAGAATATTCCCCTTTTGGGGACTTCGGTGGGCACTTTTGAAACGGCAGGACACCTCTTTTCCATTTTGCGAAGCCATCAAAAGAGGTGAGATGATGAGAGTAGATGAAATAGCAACCCTTCTTCAGGGCAAAATAGTCTGTGGCGCGCCTCAATCCGAACTTGCCCTCAGCTACGGTTTTGCCGCCGATCTGCTCAGCGATGTGCTCACCTTGGACCATGACGGTATTCTTTTGGTCACCGGCCTTTGCACCCCTCAAACCATTCGGACGGCTGAGATGGCGGAAATTGATTGTGTCGTTATTGCGCGAGGAAAACAGGCGGGTCGGGAGATGCTTGAACTTGCACAGTCTGCAGGGGTGGTGCTCATTGAGTCAAACCGTTCTGTTTTTCAGGTGAGCGGGCTTCTTTTTAATGCGGGACTTCGGCCTGTTTATTGATGTGTTTATCCATTCGGTTTTTGATTTGTTTTTTATGACGTCACCATCTTATTGGAAGGGTCTTTTTTTCCATTCACAGGAGGTGGGATGAGGTTTGAATTTGATATCGCAGAAGGTGATTTTAACAAAGCCGGAACAGCCTCCAGCAAAGTGAAACAGATTTTAAAGGAGCTTGGTGTCCCCTTAAACCTGATCAAACGCACCACCGTGGCCATGTATGAGGCCGAAATCAATGTGGTGGCTCATGCCCATGGAGGAGGACGGCTTGTGGTGAGTGTGGATCTCAATCAGGTGCGTGTGGAAGTGACCGATCATGGGCCTGGCATCCAGAATATCGCCATGGCCATGGAAGAAGGTTTTTCAACCGCCTCTCCCAAAGTGGTCTCCATGGGGTTTGGGTCGGGTATGGGGCTTCCCAATATTCGCCGCAATGCCGATGATCTGAACATCTCGTCGACTACCAGCGGAACCAAGGTGACCATTACGAATTATATCTGAATTTGCATCATGCCATCAAAAATAGGTGCTTTGGCAAATCAACCCTTCCAAAAACATTGGGGTGAGATGATCCGGGGCTCACCTTGCTACCGTTTTCACCATTTCCTTTGAATAACGATTCAGGATGTCTTTATCGGGCCTTTTTTATAAGGGCTTTTAAAAAAAGATGTTTTTTGTGGGAGGGAGACGTACGATTGGAACAGGCAATGTGTTAATTTTGATCTGAGTCTACCTTAGGTGTTTTTTATCAACGCACCAAATCTTCACAGAAAAACCACACTTTGGGTCAATTCTCTGTGATAAGGGAGATATCCAGATTGAATCGATCTGAAAGGAGAGAGGTGTGAAAGGCAAGGCTGCCACAGAAAAGAGGGTTGAGGTGACGCGTGATGGCCCCAAGGCCGAGGTGAGGTTCTCCGGTGCGTGGCGATGTGCAGCTTCTGAAGATCTCTCCGGGGTTACAAAAGAGCTTCTGGGGGCGCAAGAGGTCACCTTTCAGACCGACGATCTTGAAAACTGGGATTCTGGTTTGGCTGTTCAAATCAAAGGGCTTTTGGGTGTTTTAAGGGATCGAAAGGCAGATGTTGACCTTTCGGGACTCCCCAAAGGGATGCAGAGACTTTTGGTGCTCTCAGGCCAGGGGTTTGCGTTGGAAGCCAAGGGCGATGGGCCACCAAAGGAGAAGCGTCCCTTTTTTTATTGGGTTGGCACGTGGGCCCATGGGTACTGGAAATCGTTGGTTGAGCTCTTTGCCTTTATTGGTGAGGTGAGTGTGGGGGGCCTTCGTATGATTCGTGGTAAGGCCCGCTTTCGAAGAGAAGATTTTGTGACTCTGCTTGAAGAGTGCGGAGCCGGAGCCCTTCCCATTATCTCCATGATCAGTCTGGTAATAGGCGTTATTTTTGCCTTTGTGGGGTCGGTGCAGCTCAGGCTTTTTGGAGCCCAGGTCTATGTGGCGGATATTGTCGGTATTGCCATGGCCCGTGAGATGGGGGCGATGATGACCGGTATCATCATGGCCGGACGAACAGGAGCCGCCTTTGCCGCACAATTGGGGACCATGCAGGTCAATGAAGAGGTGGATGCTCTGACCACCATGGGGATGAACCCGGTGGAGTATCTGGTGGTGCCACGCATGGCCGCCCTTCTTTTGATGATGCCGCTCCTCTGCGTCTATGCCATTTTTTTAGGCATAACAGGGGGAATGATCATCGGGGTGGTGGTGCTCGATATCTCCATGCCGCAATACCTTGCCCAGACCCAGGCCGCCGTGGATCTGGTGCAGTTTATCCACGGCATCACCAAAAGCGGCGTTTATGGGGTGATTATTGCGGTGGCCGGCTGCTATCACGGCATGCGCTGCGGCAGAAGTGCTTCGGCTGTGGGTGAGGCCACCACAAAGGCGGTGGTCTCTTCCATTGTGGCCATTATTCTTGCCGACGGGGCGATCGCCGTCATGACAAGCATTATCGGGGTGTAGCCGTGGTTGAAGAGAGACAAGAGCTGATCCGAGTGGAAGAGATGACCATGGCTTATGGCGACCGGGTGATTCAGCGGGATGTAAGCTTTGGGGTGAGGCGGGGCGAGATCTTTGTGATTATGGGGGGAAGCGGATGCGGAAAGAGCACCCTTCTTCGCCATCTGGTGGGGCTTAAGTCGCCTCGAAAGGGGAGGGTTTTTTATGGCGACACCTCGCTTTACAGCACGTCCGAAGAGCGTCGCAAAGAGATCATGAAAGCTTTTGGCGTGCTTTACCAGAGCGGGGCGCTCTTCTCCTCCATGACCCTTTTTGAAAATGTGGCGCTTCCCCTTGCCCAATACAGCGGTTTATCAAAGGGAGAGATCAGAGATCTTGTGGCATTCAAGCTTTCCCTGGTGGGGCTTTCAGGCTTTGAGAATCACTACCCTTCTGAGATCAGTGGAGGCATGAAAAAAAGGGCTGGGCTTGCTCGGGCCATGGCTCTGGACCCTGAGATTCTCTTTTTTGACGAGCCCTCGGCGGGCCTGGACCCCATCAGCGCGCGCCGACTGGACGATCTGATTCTTGAACTGAGGGCCTCTCTGGGTACCACCATTGTGGTGGTGACCCACGAGTTGGCCAGTATTTTTGCTATTGGAACCGATGGCATCTTCCTTGATGCTGACACTCGAACACTGATTGCCTCGGGCAGTCCGAAACAGATGTTGGAGAGCTCGGAAGATTCGCGTGTGGTGGCGTTTCTTTCACGGGGCCAGAAGTGAGGAGACAATGAAGCAGAAAGCAAAACTGAGCGTCATCGGTGCCTTTGTGGTGGTGGGGCTTTTTCTTGTGGTGGGGATGGTGATTACCTATGGCGCAGGGGAGTATTTTAAGGAGAAGAAACACTATATCCTCTACTTTGAAGATTCGGTGAAGGGCCTTGATGTGGGGGCTGCGGTTCGGTTTTTGGGTGTCAAGATTGGCAGGGTCAAGAAGGTGGAACTTCTATTTGATGCCAAAAACCTTGCCTTTGTTACCCCAGTGACCATTGAGGTGGAAGAGGATCGTGTGGGCCTTGTGGACTACGATGCCGAAACCCGAAAGCACCTGATGACCATGTCCGAAGAGATCTACCGTGAAAAGCTGCTTCAAAAAGGGGTGAGAGCCCAGCTTAAAATAGAGAGCCTGCTTACCGGAAAGCTCTTTGTGGATATCGGACTGCACCCCGATGCGCCGCTCACCTATCGGGATACCTCGGGCCAGCTTGAGGAGATTCCCACCGTGCTTTCCGATATTGCCGAGTTTTCAAAGGCCATAGAGAAGCTTCCGGTGGAGGCTCTGGTGGATCGGGTGATCTCTGCTGTGGAGTCTGTGGAGAGGCTTGTGAACTCCGTGCAGGATACCGGTACCCTGACCCATATGAACACGGCTCTGAAAGAGATGATGCTTTTGGCTGGCGAAGCAAGGAAAACGTTGGGGCCGCTTGCCGGCTCTATTGGAGAGGCTGCCACCGAGACCAAGGCTTTGGCCGAAAGATCCGAGAGGGAGATCGGAGAGACTCTGAAGGCGTTCAAGCAGGCGGCAGACTCCATCGAAGAGGTGATGCTGCGTGCAGAGACAACCCTAAAGAGTTTTGAGGGGATGGTTGGAGATGATTCGCCCACGACCTGGCGTCTCAATACCATGATGGAGGATGTCTCCGGGGCGGCTCGTGCCATTCGAGCCCTGGCCGATTATCTGGAGCGTCATCCTGAGTCTCTCGTTTTTGGAAAGGAGTGAAGATGAGAAGAGGTGGCTTTAAACAAAGAGTCCTGTGGGTTTCTCTTTTGGGTATCTGTTTTTTCTCCAGTTGCTCGTCGGTTCCCAAAGTGGTGAGTTATCACCTTCTTGAGCCTCTTGAAATGACTGAAACCGAACCGCTTTCCACTCCGAAGATAGAGTGTCTGGTTGTGGGGCCGGTGAGTCTGGTGAATTATCTGGATCACGCGAGGGTGGTGGTGCGTACAGGACCCAACACGTTGATTTACGATGAGTACAACCGCTGGGCCGAACCGCTGAGTCAGGGCATCACACAAGTTGTGACCTCTGGACTGAAACGGCTTGGGGTTGCAAATGAGGTTCTCCCTTTTCCTTGGAAAAAGCAGGGAGCCTGCGGAGGGGTGCAGTTAACCCTTGAAGTGCGTCGATTTGATGTGGATACTTTTAACAAAGCGCGTTTTGAGGTGGGGTGGAGCCTTAAAGGGGCTGGCATGAAAAGGCCGATAAGCGGGGTGGAGGTGCTGGTTGAAGATGTGGTGGAAGGGGCCTCTGCAGCAGACAAAACACGAGCCTTAAGTGAGCTTCTCTCCCGTTTTTGTGAGTCTTTTTTAGAAAAAGTTAGAGACCTCTAAAGCTGAAAAAAGTTCTTATTCATCGGTTTCAGCAAGGCTGAGAAAGGCCTCGACAGCTTCAGAAGCGATGTCGTAGGTAAACCCTTTTCCTGCCAGATAGGCGCACGCCTTCTGCTTAAAACGAAAATCATCCAGTTTTTTCCACTTCCAGGCTCGCTTCTCAATGAGAAGGCGGGCCATTTGAGTCTCATCGAAAAGCTCTTCGCTGAGAAGTTTTTCGATGATCGGCTCGTCAACTCCTTTTCCCTTCAGCTCCTGTTTTAAAAGATACCTTCCCTTTGGTTTGCTCCGCATGCGGCTCTCAATCCACTGGCGAGCAAAGGCCTCATCGTCGATGTATCCGGCACCTTGGGCGCGGGAAAGGGCCATTTCTACTGCTACTTTTCCAAACGCTTTGGCCATGAGCTTTTTTTTCAGCTCGGCTCTGCTTTGGGATCGCACGGCAAGAAGCCGTAAGGCTGTTGCCCAACAGCGCTGCTTTTCATCTTCAAGGCTGCGTTTTGCAATTTCGTCGGCAGGTATCTCTTGGCCACACTCAAGAAGCCCCGCATCAAAGGCGGGCATGGAGAAGGCCTTTTTGCCGTTGATATGAATGTGGGCCAGACCGGGGCGCTTTTCATCGTATTCGATGAAGGTTACCTTTTTGTCATCAGAGTGGGGCTTATTGTCCATGGCTCACCTCCACGACAGTGGCAATCCCATTTTGAACCAGACAGCGAATGTTGAGGTCCCAGAGACAGAACCCAAAGGGTTTGTCTCGTTTTTCCTGATTGTAGTAGGCCGGTCTTGGATCCTGGGCCACCACCTTTTCAATCAGCTGCTGAGCGTTGGGGTATCTCTTTGGGCAAAGCTTGGCAAGGGTCTCTTCCGATTGGGAAGAGAAGGTGACGCAAAGGCGCGGGGCAGGGCTTTCCGGTGCAAAACCGCCGGTGGCACCCGGTATGGCGTCCACATAGGGGATATAGGGCTTGATATCGAGCACCGGGGTTCTATCCAGAAGATCAAGGCCGCTGATATGGATAAGGATGCGCCCCTCTTTCTCTTCCACCTCTTCCAGGCGCACCACCGAAAGGCCCATGGGATTGGGCCGAAAGTTGGAGCGCGAGGCAAAAACCCCGACCCTTTTGTTTCCTCCGAGTCGGGGGGGCCTGACCGTGGGCTTCCACTCATCGCGGTCCGAGCGGTTGAAGTGGAAGATTACCCAGAGGTGTGAGAAGGACTCCAGCTCGTTGACGGCCTCCCTTCGGTTGTAAGGGGGAATAAGCTCAATATGGCCCCTGGCTTCGGCGATGATTCCCGGCTGACGGGGCACCCCGAATTTATCGGTAAAGCAGGAGTGGACGGTACCAATGGGTGAAAGCGCAATGGGAGAGGGTGTCATGGGGTGGTTCCTGAAAAAAAGGGGTGGTTGTCTGCCAGTACGAGCATGGGCCTGGCTTCCTGGCGGCAGACTATGCCTTGTTGATGCTTTAATGTCCAGCCCTTACTTACTTTAAAATCTGAACAAAGCTCCCCTTAGGGGATGTTGACATTCGGTGTTTTGCGCGTCAGATGAAACGGTTGACGCGCAAAATGGTTTTCAAGGCTGATCAGGAGATCAGTCGCTCTTTTAATTCATCAACCAAGGTCTTGAACCGCTTCACCGTGCTGGCCACAGAATCGGGCTTGGACATGTCCACCCCGGCCACCTTGAGCTCGTCCACAGGAAACATGGAGCCGCCTAAGGAGAGGAACTCTTTGTAACGCTCCACAGCTCCTTTTTCTCCCTTGAAAATACGATCGGCAATGTCAAAAGCCGCGGAGATGCCTGTGGCGTATTTATAGACATAAAATGAGGAGTAGAAGTGGGGGATGCGAAGGCATTCAAGCTTCAGCTCTTCATCGATTACCATGGTCTGGCCAAAGTAATCTTTTAAAAGGCTGTCGTAGAGTTCGGTAAGGGTCTCTAAGGTAAGGGGCTTGTTTTCGGCGGCCAGCCCGTGCATGCGCAACTCAAACTCGGCAAACATGGTCTGGCGGAAGAGGGTGCCTCGAATGTTGTCGATCTCTCGGTTGATGATGAAGGTCTCCATTTTTTTGTCCCCCTTGTGGGTCTCAAGGAGGTGCTTGCTCAGAAGCGCTTCATTCAAGGTAGAGGCCACCTCCGCTACAAAGATGGTGTAGTCTCCATAGATGTAGGGCTGGGTCTTTTTGGAGTAGTGGGAGTGCATGGAGTGGCCCGCCTCATGGGCCAAGGTAAAGAGGCTGCTGATGCTCTTGGCATCGTGGTTTAAAAGGATGTAAGGGGGCGAGTCGTAGCACCCTGAAGAGTAGGCCCCGCTTCGTTTGCCTCGGTTTTCATAACGATCCACCCAACCACCGAAGAGCCCTTTTCGCAAGGTGGAGACGTACTCTTCTCCCAGAGGGGCAAGGGCAGCAAGGGTGACCTCGGCGGCCTCTTGGTAGTCCATATGAAAATCGACATCGGAGGCCAGAGGAACGTAGGTGTCGTAGAAGTGCAGCTCATCTACATGAAGGGCCTCTTTTCGAAGGGCCAGGTAGTCGAAAAGGGCGGGCAGGCCGCCTCGCACGCTTTCAATGAGGTTGGTGTAGACCTTTTTATCCACATCGTCGGCAAAGAGCGATCGATCCATGGTTTTTTCAAAATGTTTGCTTCTTGAGATGAAGAGGTCTTTTTTCACCGAGCCAGCAAGGGCGGTTGAGATGGTGTGTTTGTGGGATTCGTAAGCTTTATAATAGGTGTGAAATGCTTTTTTTCGTACCGAACGGTTGGGGTTCATGAGAAAGGCGATGAAGTTGCCGTGGGAGAGCTCGTGCTCTTTGTCTTCCTGATCTGTGATGGTTCCGAATCGCAGGTCTGCATTGTCCAGCTGACTGAAGATACGTGAGGGAGCCCCCAAAGCCTCGGAAGACATGGCCAGAAGTTCTTCGACTTCAGCGCTTCGTGTGTGGGGTTTGTAGCGAAGAATCTTCTCCATAAAGAACCGGTAGGGTTCAAGGTAGGGCTCTTTTAAAAAGGAAGAGATAACGTTTTCGTCAATGGCCTGCACCTCAGGTGTAAAAAAGCTCGAGGCCTGGGCAATACGGGTGTAAAGGTTGACAGCGCGCTGAAAGAGACCGTCGTAGAGGGCATCGGTCTTGTCGATGTCGTTTTGAAGGTGGGCCCAGGTGTAGAGCTTTTCCAAGTCGCGGTTTACCTGAAGGTCAAAGTCAATGGCTTCTTGAAGACGCTGGGCGGATTGGGACAGGGTCCCAGAAAATGCTTCATACTGGGGGATTTTTGTCTCGGTCTCTTTAAAGAGGGCTTCCCATTCCTGGGTGGATTGAAAAAGGGGAGAGAGATCCCACTGATGTTCTTTGGGAATATCACTACGATTGGGGATGCCTGTCATGGCGTATCTCCTTATGTTTAAGGGTTGTAACTGTATCTTGGGCTGACCTTTATAAGAAGCTCGAGGTTGGGGTAGATGACCGCAAGGCGTGAGGCGATCTCTTGAGTAATTATCTCGGGGTCTTCATCTGCCGCCTCATCAGCCAAGGTGATATCAAAAAGAAGGGTGCCTCGACTCAAATTGGTCCCCACCAGCCGAAGGTCATGGAACGTGAGGACACGGGGCTCTTCGGAGACGAGGTTTTGAACACTTTCAAGAACCTCCGAATAATTGGGGTGGGCCCGGTTGATGGGGTCCATATGAACCACCACCATGCCGCCGGTGATGCGTCCCACAACCTCTTCCACATCTTCGGCAATTTCGTGGATCGCCAGGGCCGAGAGCCGGTGTGAGACTTCGATATGCAGGGAGACGATGCGATTTTCTCCGTAGTTGTGCACCACAATATCGTGAACCCCCATGACATCGGTGATGCTGCGGCACGCCTTTTCGATCTGTCTCAGAAACTCTTTGCTGGGCGCTTCGCCAATGAGAGGGTTCACCGCATCGGTTGCGATGGACCAGGCCGAGGCAAAGATCACCAAGGAGACCCCGATCCCCATGATGCCGTCCACCTGCGTGTAGCCAAATCGCGAGGCAATGAGGGCCACCATCACCAGAAGGGTGGCAAGCACATCGCTTCGATGGTGAAGGGCATCGGCTTTCAGAGTGTCGGAGTTGATGAGATCTCCTAATACAAAGGAGAATCGAGCCATAAGCTCTTTGGCGATAACCGTCAGGCCGATGATGGCGATGGCACCATAGCTGGCATGTGCCACCGAGGGGGTTAAAATGGAGTGGACGCTGTGCTTGAGGAGTTCAAATCCCGCCACAAAGAGGAGAATGGAGATGATCAGGGTGGCCACCGGCTCAATGCGGCCGTGGCCGAATGGGTGTTCGCGGTCCGAAGGCTTTTGCGACATCTTAAAGCCCACGATGACCACCGCAGAGGTGGCGGAGTCTGCCAGGGTGTGTACAGCATCTGCCACCAAGGCTGTGCTGTGCACTGCAAGGCCAATGGCCAGCTTGATACCAAAAAGAAGGGTGTTGCCCACAATGCTGACCCACCCCTCAAGGATACCATAGCGGGCGCGTATCTCGGGATCTGTGGTGCGGGTGTGGTTGCGAATGAAAAATGAGGCGAACCAGAGGGCAAAGGTCTTCACGGGCGGCTCCAGAAGGTGACGTGGTTTGCGGCGGGCATGAAAAGAGGGGCAGGGCGAAAGAGGACCCTGCCCATGGCTTCTGGAACCGTTATAAAGGTTTTACACCTCTCTTGTCCAGAGGGAGGCGATGGCCGGGCCTGTTCCCACGCAGAGAGAGGCCCCACCCAGCTTGAGATCCAGGCGTTTCATTTCGTAGTAGAGGCTCACGATGATGCGAAGGGCTGTGCAGCCGACGGGGTGGCCCAGGGCAATACCCGAGCCGTTGTGGTTTACTTTCTCCATGGAAAGCTCCATGCCATGCTTCTCTTTGAGCATGCGCCCCACGCCGATAAATTGAGCGGCAAAGGCTTCGTTGATCTCCCAGTACTCCACATCGTCAAAGCTGTAGCCGGTGCCTTCAAGACACTTGGGAATGGCCACGGCAGGCCCCAGACCCATGACTTTGGGATCCACCCCGGCACAGGCGGTGTTTACAAGCTTCATGAGGGGTTTGATTCCCAGCTCTTTGGCCTTGGCCTCGCTCATGAAGATGGCTGCCGCAGCCCCATCGTTGATGCCCGATGCATTGGCTGCGGTCACCACGCCCCCTTTTCTGAAGACGGGTTTGAGTTGGCTCAGACTCTCCAGAGTTGATCCCACAATGGGGTGCTCATCGGTGTCAAAGAGGGTGGTTGCTTTGCGGCTTTTGATTTCAACCGGGGTGATTTCTGCTTTGAAACGGCCGGCAGCGATGGCATCCAAGGCACGGGTGTGGCTGACAAGGGCCAGCTCATCGCACTCCTGGCGCGTGATGCCATATTTTTCTGCCACATTTTCAGCCGTGGTCCCCATATGGCCCTCGGCCAGTTCGTCGATGAGGGCATCGGCCAGCATGGAGTCTTCGATGGTTCCTGGCCCCATACGGTATCCGGCGCGTGCCTTGGGAAGCATGTAGGGTGCATTGGTCATGCTTTCGGCTCCTACGGCCATGACGATGTCGTTTTTGCCCAGCATGATGCTGTGGGCTGCGATCTCCACCGCGCGCATGCCGGAGCCGCAGTTCTGGTTGATGGAGACGGCACTGCTTTCATTGGAAAAGCCGATGCGTTTGGAGACCTGGCGGGCGGGCAGAGACCCTTGCATACCGGGAAGGCACTGGGCAAGAACCAACTCGTCGATGATGGCGGGGTCAATGCCAGCCCGAATGGCAGCCTCTTTGCCCACATGGACAGCCAGTTCACGGGCCGATGTGTTTTTCAGGGTTCCTTGAAATTTACCGATGGCGGTTCGACAGGCGCTGACCATGACTACATTTTGAATCTCCACGACTCCCTCCTTAACATCGTCAGTGTAATTTATATTTCGTTTGCTCCTTGATGATTCTGCTGAAGAGCCCCGTATGGGGCTATGTTTACGTTGTGATTTTTTTAAAACTTTGTTTTTTGGTTTGAGGAGCATTATTACCCCAAAAGGATCTGTGATGTATAGGGGAATTTTTTAGCGGAGTTTTAGAGGCATGAAGTCAGGAGAGATCGGTGGGAACTGACGCTGTTTTCGACCCAGTGACGGAGAGAGAATTTTTGGGGCTTTTGTTGGGTGCATTGACAATGAGCAATAATTTGATAATAATACAAAAAGATGATTTTCTTCGCAGCCAGTTACCTGCCGATTGTCGGCCCATGGCCGCCCCACGTGATGCTATCTTTATTTAGTAAACATTTCCTCTTTCAATCCTCATTTTCAGATGCATGTCCTTGGTTCTGAGCCCTCCTCTTGGTTTTGATTCTGTTTGAGATGGCATCCTCAAACTCACCACGTCATTTCCGGGGGCTGGCTGAGACAGTTTGCCCTTGGGGCAGGTTTCGGCGGTTCCCAGACTCGATCACCCCTTAAAATCGAAAAGAGGAGACAATGAAGATGATGAGACGTCTATTGTATCTGGCATCTGGATGGATGCTGCTGGCTATGGTCTGTACGCCCATCGTTTCGGCTGAAATGATTACCATGAATGGAAAGATCATGGGTGCTCAGTGTGCTCTGGCTGGAGGCATCTGCGCCAAATCCATGACAGATCCTCGGGTCTCCATGGAGCGGGAATTTGTTTTTGTAGCAGCCAATGGAAAGAGCTATTTTATGAGCAACGTGGGACGGATTCCCAAAGTTCGCCTTATCAATATGCCTGTTACGGTGACCGGTCGGTTTGGTGATGAGAGCATCTTTGTGGAGAGTATCGACGCCGAGATGAAAGATCTCTACCCCAGTGGGCGAGACTGGCAGGGTGCCACCGTCTGCTGCTGGAGTTGGAGTGAACGTATTCGCGATATCTCCTTTCCCAGATAGGCACAGGTGAAGTCGTAAAAGGCAACGCTTCGACGCGGCGCCCACGGCATCACTACACTATGGGGCAATGGAGCCTCGGATGGTGTCGGTCGCCATGAGCCAGCCTTACTTTTTACGGGACCATCAAGAAATGGTCTCCATACACCACCCCTGAACAGCCCGCTTTCCCGTAACATGAGGAGAGAGCGGGTTTTTTTGTCTTAGGCCAGGCTTGACACTTTAAGTAAGGGCGATTTAAAGAGTTTTGCAGATGACCTGGTGGGTTACACCGGGTTTTGTATATCAGGACCCCTTTACCCTTTAAGGATACCCATGGACAAGACCCCAGAGGCGGAAGTGGTCGCCCTGCGACAGGAAAATGAAAGCTTAAAGCGGCAATTGGCGGAAAGTGTTGAGCTTATTCGTGGTTTGCCGGATTTGATGTTTACCCTGACTCGAGATGGCATCTTTACCGACTATGCTGTGACGGGGCTTCCCCTTTACCGCTCACCGGAGCAGTTTTTGGGTCGAAGCCTTCGAGCCGTGGTGCCGGAGGCCTTGGCCCAACTTTTTGAGGTGACCAGTCGTGACGCTATAACAAGCGGTAAGCGGCAGACCATCACCTACACCCTTGCTGTGGATGGTGAAGATCGTCACTATGAAGCCCGCATGATGGGGTGTTGTGAGAGCGATGGGGTGGTGGTTTTTATTCGAGATATCACCCATGTGATCCAGGTGGAGGAGGATTTAAGGGCAAGGGAAAGAGAGCTTGAGAAGAAGAGTGCAGGCCTCGAAGAGATGAACACCGCTCTTGAGGTACTTCTTGAAAAGAGAAGCCGAGACAAGCTGGCCCTTGAAGAGGAAATTCATTTTACTGTAAGGGAGATGATTCACCCTTGGATTGAGAAGTTAAAGCACAGCCGGTTGGGAGATCGACAACTGGCCTATCTTGAGGTGATCGAAAGCAATCTCAATACCATTGCAAGGCCTCTGGTCTCATCGGCTCCTTCGTATCAGCTAAAGTTGACCCCTTCGGAAGTTGAGGTGGCCAATTTGATTCGAGATGGCAAGACCAACAAAGAGATAGCTGAGATGCTTTCCCTTTCGGTGAAAACCATTGAAACACACCGGAAGAACATTCGCAGAAAGCTGGGAATCACCCACTCCAAAACCAATTTGAGAAGTCTTCTCTCCTTTTCAGACTCTAAGGTTTGAGCGTCATGATAAATGGGTGCGATGGGACGGATTTTTCTCTCTCTGTTTTAAGGATATGAAAAGTAACCAATGGTCAATTTGATGGGTATGGTGTGGTTGACCAGTTGCATGCCCGTGGGGATGAATTTCTTATAATTTCAACATACGTAGCGGGGTGAGGGTCGTGTGTGTTGTGGGTATGCCATATACCCATAATCTACCCTTTTAAAAGGGGTTGATTTTGTGATGCGAGCTGTATAAATCACTTTGAAAAAAGGGGGCTGAACTGCTGTTGATACCCATAAACGATGCTCCGTGATGTGTTGGAGCGGGTAAGCAAACCGGATAACCTGATCGATACTGTGCTGAGTGATCTTGAGGGATTTGAAATTTTCGGTTGTCATGAGCGAGAGCAGACACTTTTGTAAAAAAGTCCGGATAGCCGTCTTGGGGGGAGGATCTTGAGTTGAAGTGGACGTGGAGCTGGCAGGGTAATCGTTGATCTGAAGTAGAGCTGGCCTGAACCTGATAAAAAGGACCTGCAGCCTCCCCCAAAACATAAAAAAGCGAACCAGATGATTTCTGGGACGTACCGATATAAAAACGGGTGCGAAGAGAGGCAGAGTCCTGCCTGACCATCCTTCCTTACAGAGTCGTAAATGAGGTTGCAGTCCAATGATGGCTGCAAACGGATCTAAAATCCACTCTCCCTCTTCCCCGTTTTTTCTTTTAAAACCCGCCGGCTTTCGGCGGGTTTTTTGTTTTTATTCTCAGCAAACCCATCGAAATCGACTCAAGATCGGATAGTGATCCGAAGGGTAGACGCCATCAAAGCTCCTTTTGATGACTCTGCTGGAGGCCACCTCAAGATGCCCTTTGTAAAGAATCCAATCGATATGCTCCCCCAGATCGTCTCCTGTAAATCCGTGAAATGTGGAAGAGTGGCTGCCGCTGAAGCTGTCCCTGAAGCCTTTGGCACGAAAGGTCTGGTGTGCTGAACTCTCTGGTGGCGCATTGAAGTCGCCTGTGAGCACCACCGGGATTCCCTTGGGAAATTGCTCCAGAAATTCAAGGACCAACTCCGCACTTCTTTTTTGAACCTTGGCTTCAAAATCGAAGTGGGTGGTGATGACCACAAGTTCTCTGTTTTGAAAACCAAAATGCCCCATAACACATTGACGAGGCCAGCGGCTCCCTTCGAGTTTACTCATCTCATGGGGTGTTTCGCTGAGAAAAAAGTGGTGCTTTGAAAGGCATGTCCACTCTCGTTTATAGAAGATGAGGTTGTTTTGCCAGGTGGCAGGTGAGGGGTTTCGAACACCGATGAACCGGTAACCTGACAGGTGTTGAGCGAGATATCGGGTCTGGAAGTTGTTGGCTTCTTGCATGCCGATAAAGTCGGGTTTGTTGTGTTGAAACAGAAGGGGAAAGGCTTTGCAGCGGTTCTCCCAGGCGTTTTCTCCATCATCGGCCAGGCCAAAGCGCAGGTTGACACTCATGATGGCAGTTTCACTGTTTGGGTTGAAATGTGTCATGGGCCTCTAAAATGTGGGTGGGTTGATGGGAACTTCCTTCATTAGAGGATAGGGAAAGGTGAAGACGATGTCAAAGAAGATGAGTAAGTAAAAAGCTGGCGCTTTACTCTGAGAAATAGAAAAAAAAGATGGCCGGTTTGACTTTTGGCAGTGCCACCACGCAGGACATTTTTGAAAAAAGCATCTCTCCGGATTTCAGGCAGGAGAGCCTTTGCAGAACCCGGAGAGATGCAATGGTATCAGGCTTTTTTATGGCCAGGTTTGGCCTGAAACCAAAAGGCAATATCTTCAAGAATGATATAGAGGCAGGGAACCAAAAGAAGGGTGATGAAGGTAGCAAAGAGGATGCCAAACCCAAGAGAAAGGGCCATGGGAATAAGAAATTTGGCTTGGCGAGAAGTCTCAAAAATCATGGGAGCCAGGCCGCCGAAGGTGGTGATGGTGGTGAGCATGATGGGCCTGAATCTCTGGACTCCAGAAAGGACTACCGCGCTGTAAAGGGTCTCTCCCTGCTCTCTTTTTCGATTTGTAAAATCGATGAAGACAAGGGAGTCATTGACCACCACACCGGCCAGAGCCACGATGCCAAAGAGGCTCATCACCGACATGGAGTAGCCCATGATAAGGTGGCCGATTACCGCGCCGATGATGCCAAAAGGAATGCAGATCATGATAATCAGGGGCTGAGAGTAGCTTCGAAAAGGGATGGCGAGAAGCGCATAGATGGCGATAAGAGACATAAGGAGCCCTTTGATAAGGCTCTCAATGCTCTCATCAATTTGGGCCTGTTTGCCTTCAAAGCTGTAGGAGAGGCCGGGAAACTGTTCGGTAAGTCTTACCAGAACACCCTGTTTTAGATCGCTCACCACCAAGCCGGCGTCGGATTCAGGTGTGATGTTGGCCGTGACGGTGGTGATGCGCTGTTGGTTGCGTCGGTTGATGGTGGTGTAAGCCCTTCCCTTTTTAAAGTCAACCACTTCATGCAGGGGGACCTCGACCCCATCGGATGTTCGAATGATAAGGGCTCCGAGGCTCTCTTCTGTTTCCCTTTCACTTTTGACCAGCCTGATCATCACCTTGACCTCATCCCGGCCCCTTTGAAGGCGGGCGGCCTCAATGCCGTAGTAGGCATTTCGAACCTGACGGGCCACCTCTTCGGCTCGAAGGCCGAGTCTCTCTCCTTCGGGGCGCATGGTCAGGTCAAACTGCACCTTGCCTTGGGCGGTACCATCGTCAATATCTCCGGCACTGGGAAACCTCTCAAGTTCTTTGGCCACAATGCGGCTGGCCTCTTCAAGTGCTTTGGTATCGCTGTGTCTCAGTTCAATGGTCAGCCCTTTTCCTGAGCCAGGCCCCCCTCGGTTGGCCTGAAAAAGGCCAGACTCCACCCCGGGAAGAGAGCCCACCCGTTTTCGCCAGGCGCGGGTCACTTCAGAGGTGCTTAAGGGGCGGACCTCAGGAGGCGTCAGCATGATGCGCACCCTGATGGTCTCCTGCTCAATGCGGGTCAGAATGCCGATGGAAAGAGCTGGTCCCCCGTTTTCATCCACCACCTCTTGGGCTGCCTGAACGGCAATGCCTGCAATGCGAGCCACCTCAGCATCCGGGGTGCCAAAGGGGAGTTTCAAGGTGGCATAGGCGTAATTGGACTCCACCCTTGGGAACTGTTCCAACCCCATGCGCCCGGAGAGGACCCAGGTGCTGAGGATTGTTAAAATGGCAAAGCCTGTGGCCACACAGGTGTAGCGGTGGAAGAGGCAAAAGGTGAGAAAAGGCCTGTAGTGTCTCTCCACAAATTGGGTAAACCCATTGCTGATGCGTTTTTGTGCGTCAGAAAGGGGTTTGAGAAAGCCTCCAAACCCTTCACCTCGGCTGTGCCCCAGATGAGCCGGAAGAATAAAGAGGCTCTCCACTAGCGAGATGGCAAAGACCACCACCACAACAATCGGGATGTTTTTGAAGATCTTTCCCAACACTCCGGGCACAAAATAGATGGGCATAAAGGCCACCATATTGGTGAGCACACTGAAAACCACCGGCTTGGTGATCTCCTTTGCTCCGCTGATGGCAGCGGCAAGGGTACCCATGCCTTGCTGTCTTTTCTGGTAGATGTTTTCCCCCACCACAATGGCATCATCCACCACAATACCCAAGGTGACGATAAAGGCGAACATGGTTACGACGTTGATGGAAAAATCGGTGGCCGGCAGCAGAAGAAACGAACCAAGAAAGGAGATGGGAATGCCCAGGGCCACCCAAAAGGCGAGGTGGATCTCAAGGAAGAGGGCCAGAAGAACAAAGACAAGCCCCAGGCCGATAAAGGCGTTTTTTACCAGAAGGGTGGCCCGCTGCTTAAAGACTTGAGATCGGTCCCAGATGAGATCCACCCCAATGGTTTTGGGCAGGCTTTTTTTGAAACGGGCCATGGTCTCTTTGGCCGCTTTGGCCACCTCAATGGGTTTTTGGTCGCCCACCCGGTAGACTTCCACCACCACCGAGGGTTTGCCATTGAAGTTGGCGTGGTGGGAGGTTTCAGAAAACCCATCTTCCACCTTTGCCACATCACCCACGGTCAGTCTTGAGCCATCTTTGGCGGCAAGAAGGGGAAGACGCTCTATTTCGGAGGCGGTGTAGCGCTTCTCTTTCATGCGCACGAGAAGATCGCCCCCTTCTGTGGTAAGACTTCCCCCAGGCAGGTCCACCGAAGCATTTCTTATTTGGCGCGCCACATCGGACAAGGTGAGGCCGTAGCGTCGCAGCATGGCCTGGGAGAGTTCTATTTTGATTTCGGGATTGGGGATATCCCCTATGGAGACCTGCGTGATTTCGGGGCTCTCCAGAAGTCTGGAACGGAAGGTTTCGGCCATCGCCTTAAGGGTTTCGGTCTTCTGGTTACCATAAAGGGCAAAGAAGATGACAGCTCGTTGGCGTGCGTCAATGGCAATATCAGGGTTTTCAGAGTCCACGGGAAGGGAGCTGATGGCCCCCACCTGGCGGTCAATCTCTTGATAGAGCTCGTGAAGGTCCGCCCCATCAAGGGCCTCCACGGTAACGGTGCCTCCGCCTTCATACGCGATGGAGGTCACCTCTTTGGCTCCTTCAATGCCTTGAACGGCCTCTTCCACGGCCAGAAGAACGCCCCTTTCCACCTCTTCAGGACTGGCACCCGGATAGGGGATGGTGATGTTGACAAAGTCTAATGTGAAGTCAGGAAACACTTCTTGCTTGATGCCCGTCCCCACAAGAAGGCCGCCAATAAGTAAAATGGCCATAAGAAGGTTTGAAGCCACCGAGTTACCGGCCATCCAGGCGATGGAGCTTCGAGAGGGGGTGGGTGTTGTCTGTTGCGCTGCCATGGTGTGATCAGACTCCATTGTCGTTAGGGTGAATGCTCGGTGTGCGTTGTTACTCTAAGCATTTTCGGTGGCATTCACGCAATTGGCTTTGACTGGAATAATGGAAAAGTTTTTGTGGGAGCCATTCTTAAAAAAAGCGACTCGTCGAAGGCCATCTATGGTTTTCTAATTTTTTTACCGGGCATTCGAACCGCCATGCCGTCTACAGGACTGGCGAGTTGGGTGAGGATGATCAGGTCTCCTTCTTCCAGGCCCTCTTGAATGTATGCGACCCCCTCTTCTCTTCTGGCAAGGGTCACCTTTTTGATGTAGAGCTTTTCGTCTTTAACGACCCATACCGCAGGTCCGTTGCGAAGCGCTTTGTCGGGGACGGCCACCACCGAGGCAATGGTGTTCCCTTGGAGTTTGATGTCCACATAGCTTTGAAGCAAAAGGGGCGAGCTTTTCTGTTTTGTGGCCTGGTTCATGGGATTTTTTACTTCAATGAGAAGCCTGGCCATGCGGCTTGTGGCATTGAGGTCTCCCAAAAGGCGAAGAAGCCTGCCTTCAAAAATGGCGCCGGTCTGGGTGATGATGCGGGCTGAGCCTTCTTTTCTAAGCCAGGTAAGATCTCGCATGGGAAGAGAGGCTTCGACCCACCAGATGCCATCTTCAGCGATCTCGGCAACGGTCTGGCCATTGGAGGCCAAAGAACCCAAGGGGGCGTTTCGGGTAAGGATGAGCCCATCAAAGGGTGCGGTGATAACGCTTCGTTTCAGGTTGACTTGAGCTCGCCTCACATCGGTCTTCGCAAGGGCCACACTGGCTCTGGCTTTTGCCAGCTGAGGTTTTCGAAGGGCCAGGGCCTGGTCGTTTACCTTACGGCCGGTGGTCTTCTCCATAAGGGCCAGCTCGTTTCGAGCCACCTCCTGGTTTCCCTCTTCCAGAGCCAGGTCGGCTTTGGCTTGCTGGAGGTTTGCCTGGGCTGTGGCAAGGGCGAGTTTAAGATCCACCTGATCCAGGCGCATGAGGGGTTCTCCTTTTTGAACCCGGACTCCCGGCTCCAGATGGGGAGAAACCCACATCACTTCACCTGAAACCCGAACTTTTAGTTCGGTACGGGTGGAAGGAATCACCGTGCCCATGGCCGAAAGGGTGACCGGATGATCATGAATTCGGGCTGCAAAGGTCTCCACAACCGGAGGTTTGACGGTGATCTCCCTTTTGGGGGCCTGGGGCCTGGTTTTAAAAATATAGAGGCTCATCCCAGCAGCCAGAACAAGGATAAGCAAAGGAAGAGCAATCTTCAGTGCCTTGGGACTCTTTTGAAATACATTCATGGGACATTTACTCCGTGAGACTCTGGGAAGGGTGCAAGGTCTGAGGCCAGCTGCCACCCAAGGTGCGGCAGAGGGCAATGCGATTTTTTACAAGCTGGGCTTTTTCCTGGATGAACGTACGCTCCAGGCTTTGGAGCTCTTTGAGCTCACCCAGTAAGGTGACATAATCGGTGGCACCACGGGTGTAGCGATTTTCAGACTCTTTTAAGGTGAGGCGCGTGGTGATCAGTTGTTTTTTTAGGGCCTCGAGTCGCTCACCTTGTCTTGTCTCGGCCACCAAGCTGTTTTCCACTTCTAAAAGGGCGGTGAGGACCGTACGCTTGTAAGATGCCAGCTTTTCCTCTGCCTGGGCCTGGGCACGCGTCACCTCCGCTTTTCGTCTTCCGGCATCAAAAATGGGGCCGGTGAGGTTGGCGGCAAGGTTGGCAAGCCAGTTGTCAAAAAGGCTATGGGCACCTCCACTGGAGTTGAACCGGGCTCGAGCGGTGATGGAGATGGCAGGAAGCCGGTCGGCCCGAGCAGCCGACACTTCCCACTCTTCTGCTTTAAGCGCCAGTCCGGCTGCGCGAACATCCGGGCGCATGGCAAGAAGATCAGCGGGAAGACCGGTGGCCGGAGTGGGGCCAGGAGACGGAAGGGTTTTTGTGGCGACTTGCGGAGCCCTCTGGGAAGGAAGGCCAAGAAGAAGAGCCAGGGCGTTAAGGTACTCGCTCTCCTGTTGGAGAAGCCGGGGGAGCTCAGCGGTTTGCTGCTCAATGACTTTTCTCTGGCGAAGCACATCCACGGCCGAGACCAGAGAGTTTTGAAAGCGAAGCTCAAGGGCAGAGAGCAGGGTTTCGTTGAGCGCCATCTGCTCTTTGACAAGAGCGATCTCCCCGCGAATGGCCACCAGATCGGCCCAGGTTTGTGCCACCTCGCCAGATAAGGTGATGGCTGCGGTTGCCACATGGGCACGTGTTGCCAGAACCCGATGGGCTTCGGCCTCTTTTAATGCGTTCACCCGCCCCCAGAGGTCGACTTCATAGGAAGCCGCCATGCCGAGGCTGAGTGTGTCTGAGCTGGTTTCAGGGGTATCCTCTCCACCGCTTCTGGAGGTATCGGCTCCGGCTTCGGCCGAAAGAGCAGGAAAAAGCCCTGCTTTTCGGCTTTTCAAAAGGGCGGCACTCTGGCGCAGTCTGGCCCAGGACTCTTGAAGGGTCAGGTTCTCTTTGAGGGCCTGATCCATGAGCCGGTTGAGCTCGGGGCTGCCCAGGCTGAACCACCATGGATCTTTGGATACTCGAGGCCTCTGGTTTTGATAAAGGGAAAAGTGCTGTGGGATCTCCACTTGGGGTAAGGAGCCAGATGGTGCAAAGCCGGTACACCCGAAGGTGAGGAAAAGAAGTGCGATAAGACAGGCTTTGGAAGAGCGTGGAAACATCGTTTTAAGAGTCCTTCATGAATGGTTGCGGCCTGCAGCCACCCTGCGGGAGAGAGAGGCCTTTTTGGACAGGCATGCCTTTAGTGATTTTCGTCCGCGTACCAGAAGAGATTCCACTGCCGAAACAGAGAGCCCCATCACTTCAGATATTTCGGCATAAGAGAGTTCTTGGGTGTGTCTCAATAAAATGGCGGTTCGCTGATTCTCTGGCAGGGTCTCAATGGCTCTCATGAGAATGGCCTGCCACTCTTTTTTGTGGATCCTTTCATCTGGGCTTGGGCTGGGGTCGGCCTGAGCAGAAGGTTCTTGGCCGGTGAAACGTTTTTTTCGTGTCGCATCAATAAGCAGATTTCGGCAGATTCGAAAGAGGTAGGCCTTGAGACTTTTGGACGCATCGAGTTTATGTCGGTTGGCGTAGAGGCGCAAAAAGGTCTCCTGAACCGTATCTTCGGCCTCCTCTTTGACTCCGGAAAACCTCAAGGCGTAAGTATAGAGAGGGCTCTGGTATCGTTGTACCAGTTCGCGAAACGCGCGATCTTTTCCCCGAGACATCTCCCGAATCAGATCGGCATCCTCCATGGTTTTCCAGAAGCGTGCCAGGGGCATGCCGAAGCTCCACGTCTAAAAGTTGCTGCCGATTCGGTTGAGAAGATACGCTCTCTTTTTTGTGACAAGGCTCTCTACTTTGGTGTAAATGGCGGCCAGCTCTTTTTCGCTGAGGGCCTGCTTCAGCTCCCGGGTAAGCTGAAGGTTTGCCTTATAACCCTTTTCATCCAAGGGGACTCCTGAGAGGATGAGTTTTTGAAGCTCGTTATCGTCAAGAAGGGGGTCTTCCTTGAGACGCCGCACCGTTGTCAGGGTGTTCTCAATTTTTTTAAGACGTATGGCCCTTTTTCGCCGAGCGCCTTCATGGAGAATGGCTTCTGCCTTTTTATAGGATGTATCGGAAAGGCCGATGTCTTGAATAATCATCATGTATTTTGGACTTTTCTGGGACACAGTTTTTTTTGCGTCAATAGACCTCCACGCCAGGCTGGCAAGAAGACCGGCATTGAGAAAGACGGAGAAGGCAAGGGCAATGGCCATGCGTTTTGGGGTCATGGTGTGGCTCCATTTTTTCGAAAAGTACGGCACTTTTTTCATGCGGTCTTGCAAAACACGGGTCAGTAATCATCAGAGCTTGCGATAAGCTCCTCGTAAAAGGTTGAGCTCGCCTCGTCAGACCAGATGGCGGCCGCTCCGTCTTTAAACGGGTTTTCAGGGGCCAAGGTGACCGAGAATCCAAGAATAATACCGGCCAAAAGCCCAGCGGCCACCGCGGTTATGCCGGCCCGTCCCATAAGGAGTTTAAACAGGTTGACGGGGATGAGGTTGCCGAACCGGGCCTTTTGCTGAGACGCGAAGATACGTCGGGTCAGGGTGGAAGATGGCGCCAGAGTGGGCAACTCGTGCAGCTCTGCAAACAGCTCTCTGATCTCCCGTACTTTTTCATGGCAGGCCGGGCAAATCTTGAGATGGTGCGCTGTTTGCGCCATGGTCTGTGGGCTTAACGTGTTGTCCACAAAGGCGTGGAGCTGATTTTCCGATGGATGGTTCATGGCTTGTTTTCCATTATTCCATAATTTTGACCGGGGCTTCTGGTGCACGTGTACTGTTTATAACGGATCGAGTTAAGGATCTCCTGCGTTTTTTTTATGCGAAAGCCATTTTTTGTGGGGAGTGCAAAGCGAGAAGGTAAAAAAGCATCGCCAAACCGTATACGATTGGTTTTCAATCCGATTGGGCTCATGTTATCTTATGGGGAAACCGATTGTTGTGCAATGCGATGTTTGTGCCCTGAAGTCCATATTTAAAACCTGTCACCTTAAAACAGGGAAAGGTAAGGGACCATGACCTCTTCAGCCACCGTTTTCCACCAAACCAGCCAGGAGTATCTGACGCGGCTCTCCAAAATACCCTATCTGGATCGTGCCAATTTTTTGGGAGCAGATGTTGAAGGGTCTTCACTCTGTATTGAGATGTATGGCAGGCCTTACTGGATTTCTGCAGAAGGGGTTTTTAATCAGAGAAGAGAGGTGTGCAGCTTTTCCAAGCAGGTGGTGCTTTTAAACTACATCTTAAGGTGCCCTGAGGCTCTGCCGAGAAAAGGAGGGTGGATCGCCTGGCGGGAGGTGCCGGGTTCAGGCCCTCTTGCCGTCTACATGGGGGCCAACGCCGTGAAGCCCATCGAAAGCACCTTTTCAGGCGATGTAAAAAAGCTTCAGGAGGCAAGTCGTTTGTTGGGTGGAAAAGAGGATTCTCAGGATAGATCATCCGATTTTTCAGCCACCTTCAAGCTTCTTCCTCGCATCTCTCTCCATTTGAAATTCAACGATGGTGATGAAGAGTTTCCCGCCTCCTGTACCCTCTTGTTTACCGAAGATGTAAGCCTTTGGCTTGATACCGAATCCCTTGCTATTTTGACAGTTCTTTTTGTCGCTACCCTTTGCGGGAAAGGCGACCCCGCGCACCCTTAAGCTGACCTTATCAGATGAAACGAAATTGAAAAAAAACGCAGGTTATTCCATTGGAGCGCGTTTTTACATCATCTGCAGGCTCTCTTTGAAAAGAGAACTCTTTTTGAAGAGAAGCAGCAAAATAGTTCAAGATTATGATGCAGGAGCGTAATTTGTGAAAAAAAGCGGATGGATAGTCGCCATAGCGACGTTTTTTTTGGTGGTCTCAACAGGGGCTTGCCTTGCAGAAAAAAGTTTGACCGTGGGGCTGATCTCCGATGACGCCTCGGTCCATATGATAAAATTTGAGACCCTTCTGAAGAAGGAGCTGGCGCTTGTGGCGGGCTCCCGTTACAGCGTGAATCTTCTTGGGGGAAAAGAAGCTTCCATCGAGTGGCGTCGGTCCAAGGCTGTCAAACGCTACCGGCTTCTTGTGGAGAGCCCAGAGGTCGATATGATTGTGACCTTAGGGGTTGTGAGCTCGGCGATTTTGGCGCAGGAGTCTGATTTTCCCAAGCCGGTGATCGCCGTGGGGGTTATCGATCCGGAACTTCAGGGTCTTAAAGCGGGAAAGGCCAATCGGTCGGGCATCAGAAACCTGACCTATATCCATTTTAACCGATCCATCACCAGGGATTTAAACGCTTTTTACGATCTGATTCCGTTTCAGCGGCTCGCCATGGTCCAGGAACCTTCCATCACAAAGCTGGTGGCGGCAAACAAAGCGGGCATTGAAAAGGCCTTGGGCCCGGATGTCTTCATCACACTGATCCCCTCATCAAAAACACTCGATGAGATCCGTTTGCAGCTTCCTGATGTGGATGCGGTCTATGTGGGCTATCTGGGCGAGGCCGAAGAGCGGTTGAGAAGGCCGCTGGTGGATGCGGTAACCGCCATGAAGCTTCCCTCTTTTGGTGATTCGGTGCGAGAGGTCAAAGGGGGAATTCTTGCGGCGGCCGCTCCGTCCAGCACCTTTACCCGCATCGCCCGGCGCCTGGCTCTGGATGTGGACAGTTACCAGAATGGCGAGGCCCTGGAGGGCCTTCCGGTCAATATCGAGTTCAAAACCACTTTGACCATCAACTCTGAAACCGCACGGGCTATTGGGTTTTCCCCCTCTTTTCACGTGATCTCCAAGGCCGAGTTCGTGGGCGATATCTACGACGGCAGCGTCACCTACACCCTTGGCCAGGCCGTTTCCCAGGCGATCTCTTTTAACCATAATTTAAAAATGAAGAATTTTGATGTGGCCCTTGCCGAGAAAGGGGTGTCTCAGGCCATCACCGCGTTTCTTCCGAATTTGAGCCTGGTGGGCAGCCAAACCTATCTGGATAAGGATGTGGCTGCCACCTCGAACGGCACACAAGCAGAGCGAAGCACCGCAGGACAGGCGGTGGTGAAGCAGCTTCTCTTTTCGGATGAGGCCGTAAGCGGTGTGAAGGCGAGTCGGGAGCGGCTTGAGGCCGAGCGCCAGATTCGCAAAGCTTTGGTTCTGGACACGGCCATCAACACGGTGATGGCTTTTTCCGAGCTTCTGAAAGCAGGCACTCAGGAGAGGATTCAGGAAGAGAGTGTCAAGCTGATGGAAAAAAACCTGGCGGTGGCAAAACAGAGAGAGCTGGCGGGTTATTCGGGTGCGGGGGATGTGTTCAGCTGGGAGAGCCGTCTTGCCACGGCCCGTTTCACACTCTTTTCCGCACGGGCGCAAGTGCGAAGAGCGTCTCAGAGTCTCAACCGGCTTTTGGGTGTGGCCAGCTCCCAGGAGACCCGCGCCAGTGATGAAGGCATTGAGCAGGTGATCTCCCAGAGCTATTTGGTCAAAGAGCTGGAGGAGAGAGTGACGAACCCCGAGGCGCTTGATCGCCTTCTGGCGCACCTTTCCGTGCTTGCCGTTAAACGTGCCCCGGAGCTTGCGGCAATCGAGCAGAATATTGCGGCAGCCCGGCGTCAGATCGGGGTGTTGGCACGTAAAAACTGGGTGCCAACGGTAAGTGCCCAGGCCACCTGGAACCATAGCTTTGATCGCTCGGGAGCAGGATCGCAGGATTCGCCTTCGTTTCATGACGAGAGTTGGAATGCGGCGGTGCAGCTTACCTGGCCCCTTTTTGCAGGCGGGAAGAGTCGGGTGGATCTGGCCCGGCAGAAGCTGACGGTAAGGCAGCTGAAAGAGCAGGAGACCCTTCAGAAAAAGACGGTGGAGTTTACCGTGCGTCAGGCGATGCGAGACACCATCACCAGCTACGTGAACGTCAAAGAGGCACGGGTGGCCGCAGGCTTTGCCCGCAAGAGTCTGAATCTTATCGCAGACTCCTACAGCAAAGGAGAGGCCTCGCTTACCGATCTGGTGGAGGCTCAGAACGCGTCCTTGACGGCTGACCTGACGGCAACCAATGCGGTCTACGAGCAGATGACATCCATTTTAACCCTGGAGCGTTCCGTGGGAATGATGGGGCTTCTGGCTGGTGAAGAGGAACTGGCCCTCCTGGTTCGTGAAATTCAAAGGGTCTTTGAAGAGTAGAGGTAAAAGATGCAGAGTCAGACCGAGCATTGACCATAATGGAGTGATCACAAAGATGAAATATACGAAAATGGCAGCGTGCGCGGTAGCCGGTGCTTTATTGATAGGGCTTTTGGGCTGCAGTGGAGAGAGAGCGGCTGAAAAAGAGGTGCTCAGGCCGGTTCGTTACACCACGGCCTCTGAAACAGACCCCAAAGTGGAACGCAGGTTTTCAGGCTTGACGCGGTCGGGCTCTGTGGTGCGCCTGAGTTTTCGAAAGGGCGGTGAGGTGGCGTCGATTCGCGTTTTTGTGGGCGATCGGGTGAAAAAAGGAGAGCTTGTGGCGACCTTAGACGACAAGGACGCGCAGCTCAACCTGGACAAGGCCCGGGCGGCCCTGAATAAATCCCGCATTCAAAGCGAAAATGCCCGCTCTTCCCTTGCCCGGGTGAAGTCCCTTTATGAAAACAACAATGTCTCCTTAAGCGAGTATGAAAAGGCAAGGGACACCTTTGCCAATGCGTTGGCCACATACCAGGCGGACGAGCGAAGTTACCGCCTTCAGGAGAGAGAACTCGCCTATTACAAGCTGACTTCTCCCATCGACGGCATTATCACGTCGCGAAAGGTGGAGGCCAACGAAAACGTCTCCTCGGGTGCAGAGGTGGCCGTGGTTCAGGCCGGAGACTCCATTGAGGTGGAGGCTGGTATCCCTGAAGTGTGGATCTCCAAGGTGCATGAAGGCCAGAGGGTAAAGCTCAGCTACCCCTCGATTGAAGGCGAGACGTTTGAGGGCCGAGTGACCGAGGTGGCCTTTGAGTCAGACTCCCAGACCCATACCTACCCCGTGACCCTTGTGATGGAAGGGGGCAGCTCTGATATTCGCCCTGGCATGCCAGCTTCCGTGACCTTTGATTTTGGAAGGGATCTTCCCAAAGAAACCCTTCGCGTGCCGGTAAGCGCCATGGCCAAAGATTACGATGGCCACTACCTCTTTGTTCTTGAGAGGAGTCCTGAAAAAGGGGTGGGGGTGGTCAAAAAGCGCCGGGTCAAAGCGGGGGGCATGAACAGCGGGGGCTTTGATGTGACCGAGGGGCTTAGCGCAGGTGAGAAAGTGGTGACAGCCGGTCTTCAGTTTCTAAGCGATGGCATGCGCGTAAAAGTATTGGCAGAATAGAAGGGTAATTCACATATGATAACTCGATTTTCTATAAAAAACAGTGTGTTGGTCTATGTGGTGCTGGCCCTTCTCTTTTTGTCAGGAATCTCTATTTTCAGGTCTCTTCCCCGAGATGACATGCCCCCTTTTCTGATTCGGTACATGAGTGTGGTGACCACCTACTCGGGGGCTTCGCCCGAGCGCATGGAGAAGCTCATCACCGACCGCATTGAAAAGGCGGTACAGGAAGTGCCCGAGGTGGACTACATTTCCAGCGAATCCCGCACCGGCATCTCGGTTGTAAGCATCTCGCTTAAAGAGAGCATCACGAACCTTCAGCCGGTCTTTGATCGCATTCGCCGCAAGGTGGAGGCGGTTCAAGGTAAGCTTCCTGCGGGCAGCCACGTGCGGGTTGATGACGAACTGGGCGATGTGTTCGGCATTATTTTAGGGGTCATTGCCGACGGCTACAGCCCGGCGGAACTCAAAGATCTGGCCGATGAGATTCGCGATGAGATGATCAAGCTTTCCACCACCGCCAAGGTGGAGATTCAAGGCACTCAGGAGGAGCGCATCTACGTCTCTTTTTACAATGAGCGCCTGGCGGCGTTGGGGCTCTCTCGCAACCGGCTTCAGCAGATCATATCGGGCACCAACATTGTGGTCTCCGGGGGGCAACTGAGAACCGGTGGCGAGCAGATTGTGGTGGAGCCTTCGGGCAGTTTTGAAAGCCTTGAAGATCTGAAGGAGATTGTGATCGCCTCAAGGGGAGGCCGGGTGTTGAAGCTGGGGGATATGGCTGAAATCACCCGAGGCTACACCGATCCGAGAAAGACCATTGTGCGCGTCAACGGGCGTGAGGGGGTGGCCATCGGCATCAACCTCATCAAGGGGGGCAACATCATTGAGATGGGCCAGCAGGTGGATGCCAAGATCAAAGAGATGCTGGCAAACCTTCCCCATGGTGTGGAAATTCTAAGGGTGGCCGCCCAGGATACGGTGGTGGCCAACTCGGTGAACAACTTTACCACCAATCTCATTCAGTCGGTTCTGATCGTTCTGGGAACCATGCTTCTCTTTCTGGGGTTTCGCACCGGTATGGTGGTGGCTTCCCTGATTCCGGCCACCATGGTGACCACCCTTCTGATCATGAGCTTTACCGGTATTGGTTTGAATCAGGTCTCCCTGGCCTCTCTCATTATTGCTTTGGGCATGCTGGTGGACAACGCCATTGTGATGAGTGAGTCGATTCTGGTGAAGATGGAGGGCGGCGATGAACCCATGGATGCGGCCGTCGATTCGGCCAAAGAGCTCTCGGTTCCTCTTCTCACCTCTTCGCTCACCACCTCGGCGGCCTTTATGGCCTTCTGGTTGGCCGACTCGGTGATGGGTGAGATCATGGGGCAGATCTTTGTGGTTTTGACCATCGCGCTTCTCTGTTCCTGGGTTCTGACCCTCTCCATGGTGGCGATGTTCTGCATCAAGGCGATCAAGGTAAAGCCCCGTGAAGAGAAGGGGGGTGGTCTTTTTGCCCGGTTTGCCGAAAAGTACAAAGGGTTTCTGGTGGGCGCTCTGAAAAGGCCCTGGCTCACTATTGGCGCCATTGTGACCCTTTTTGTGGTCTGTCTCTCGCTTTTCCGTTTCATTCCCTTTATTTTTATGCCTCCGAGCGACCGGCCCCTTGTGACCGCCAACTTGGAGCTTCCCATCGGTTCAGACATTGAGCGCACGCAAAGCGTGGTGGATGGGATGAACGCCTTTGTGGAGAAAAATCTTCTTGCCAAAGAGGGCGAGGAGGGCGTGGTGAGCTGGTCCACCTATATTGGGGAGGGCGCGCCCAAATACGATCTGGGGTACAAGCCTCCGGAGTCCAACCCCAACAGCGCCCATGTTTTGATCAACACCACATCCGATGCAGCCAGCACCCCGGTGATAGAGAAGGTGGAAGCCTACCTTCTTTCCCACTGGCCCGATGTGCGCTACAAGGTGTCTCGGCTTGCCAGCGGCGGTGGGGCCGACACCCCCATTGAAGTGCGGCTATCCGGCCAGAATAAAAAGAAGCTCTCCCTTCTTGCCGAGAAGCTGAAATCCAAGCTCGCCTCCATTTCCGGCACCACCAACATCAAAGATGATTGGGGCATGCTCTCCAAAAAGGTGGTGGTGAAGATCGATCCGGTAAAAGCGCAGCTCGCCGGGTTGACCAATGAAGAGATCGCCATCGCCTTAAATGCCGACCTTTCCGGAGCCCAGACCGGATCGTATCGGGAGGAGGAAGAGACCCTTCCCATTATCATGCGGGAGAATCGGGCGGGGGCTTTGAGTGTGGACGATCTGGAGGGGCTCTCCATCTCATCTCAAAGCACGGGGAAAAGCGTGCCGCTGACCCAGGTGGCCACGGTGGAGACGGTGTGGCAGGCCGGAAAGATTTTGCGAAGGGATCTGGATTTGACCCTCTCTGTGGGCTCTGAGGTGCGCAGCTCCACGACGGCTGCCGAGGTGATGAAGACCTTTCGGCCCTGGCTTGCCAAAGAGAGCAAAAATTGGCCCCAAGGGTACACCTACGAGCTGGGCGGGGATGCCGAGGGAAGTGCCAAGGCCATGGGGGCGGTTGCCGATAAGTTGCCCTGGTCTGGCGTGATGATTATTCTGCTTTTGATCTGGCAGTTTAACTCCATCCGAAAACCCTTGATTATCCTCTTTACCATTCCTTTGGGGCTGATCGGTGTGATTATCGGCATGCTGATCACCGGCTCCTATTTTGGGTTTATGGCCTTTTTGGGGGTTATCTCTCTGGCGGGGATTGTGATCAACAATGCCATCGTGCTTCTGGATCGCATTCGCATCGAAGAAGAGGAGCTGAAAAAACCACCCTTTACAGCCATCGTGGATGCGGCGTGTCAGCGTTTTCGGCCCATTTTGCTCACCACAGCCACCACCAGCTTTGGCCTTCTTCCCCTCTGGTTTGGGGGCGGCATCATGTGGCAGCCCATGGCCATCTCCATTCTCTTTGGCCTGATCTTCTCCACGGTGCTGACCCTGGTCTTTGTGCCGGTGGTGTACTCCAGGCTTTTCAGGGTGAAACCTTTGTAGCGGCCTTAAGCTGCTGGTGAGGGGCGCTCTGCCATTGTTTGAAAAAGCGTGTTGCGCAAAGGCGGTTATGGTTTCTGCTTCATACGAGCGATAACGCCTAAGATCCCCTCGTCTGTTTGAACATGGCCCAGATTCACCTGGGTGGGTTTTACGGGGTAGGGGGTGGTTCCCAAGCCCAGCCTGATAAGAAGATCCAGATTTTTTAGTTTCTGCCGCAAGGCCTTCTCAGAGTGCGAGGGGCCGGTAATCCCATGCATCATCATGGACTCCATGGTCAGGGTTTCAAGGCCTTTTTCAAAAGCCTTTGCCTTTTCAGCGTGGGCCTCCACCTGATTGCGAGCCTCTATCATGTGCTCCATAAAAGAGCCCTTCTTCTGCCAGGAGCCCACCACCTCAACGGCCAGCTCGGTTAAGGTTTGAAACTCCAGATTTTCCACAGAGAGCCCCTCCATGAGGCGAAGCATAAAAGAGAGGCTCTCCTTTTCAAAGGAGAGCTTCTCCTGGCGAAGCCGAACCAGAAGAGGCATGCCTTTTCTCTTGTCGGCACACCCAAAGATCTTTTCAACCAGCTCTTTGGGCGGGTGAGAGCTTACGCGGAGCCTTTGGGCAAACCGTCTGAGAGAGGCTTGGGGCAACTCTATACAGATTTTTGGAGATGCCTTTAAAAACCGCATGGTGGTTGCCAGAGGTTTGGCGCAGAGTCTCTTTATAATTTGTCCTTCATCCTGAGGGCTGAAGCGGGTCTTAAGCAGAAGGGGCTCGATGGCAAGCCGAAGGGACAGGTCTGGAAAAAAGAGAAACTCATAGAGCATCTCGGCTTCCGACTCATGGCTTGTCTGAATCAGTTCCTGAAAACCCTGGTGGTCTGTGACCCCATATGTGGATTCGAGGAAATGACGCATTTCTCTATCCAGGGTGAGCCCCTTTTGAAGGTGGCGCATAAGTATCTGGATCAGCTCTTGGCTCATCTTTTCAGTTTGACGGCCACCATATGGCCGGTGGCACAAAGGGTTTCGCCTGCCCAAAGGGAGAGGTCCACCAGAACCTTTCGAGCGGCCACCTCCTTGATCTCACCTTTTACCGTCAGCTCACCATCAAGGGGCGTGGGTTTTAAAAAATCGACTTTCAAAGAGGCGGTGACAAAGCGCATGGGAGGATGGGTATCCATGGTTCGGCCTTCGGCATGAAAAGCGGCCGCCGCAGCCGAGGCTGCACCGTGGCAATCCATAAGCGAGGCAATAAGCCCTCCGTAGGCATTTTCAGGAACCCCTCCGGTGTGAAACGGCTGCGGGGTAAATCGGGCAATGGTGGTTTCTCCATGACTCTCCCAGAAACTTTTGAGCTGGTGGCCGTGGGGATTGAGTCTGCCGCAACCGTAGCAGTGGCTGAAGTCGTCGGGATAGTGGTCTTGAAAGGATTTTTCTTTCGGGTGTGTCATGACAGGCCTCACGTCAGGGTCAAAATGGGTTATAGGGCAGCCACGAGTGGATGTACCATAATACAGAGGCTTTTGAACAGATTTGTGGCGCTTCGTTTTTTTGCCGGCGACAGAGCCAGGGGATGGCGGTTGACAGAAAACGGGCAATTGACGATGATAGCCCATCGCATGAACCGCATAAAAATACAGGAGCTTCCATGGAGAGCGCGCTGCTTGCCTACCTTGTTGCCATCACCCTTTTGACCCTTACCCCTGGGATGGATACGGTGCTGGTGATTCGAAACACCACCCGTGGGGGCATAAAAGATGGCCTTGCCACCAACCTTGGCATTTGCAGCGGCCTTTTTGTGCACGCCACCTTTACCTCGGTGGGCATCTCGGTGATTTTGCTTCACTCCGCCTTTGCCTTTGGGGCTCTGAAGCTGGCAGGCGCGTGCTATCTTATTTTTCTGGGGGTGGTGAGCCTTCGCTCGGCATCACGAAGAGGCGAGGTGGGCCTTGGGGCCGTATCGACTTCTGGGGATGGGTTTCGTCTGGTGCGCTCCCTTCGAGAGGGGTTTTTCTCCAATGCGCTGAATCCGAAAACCATCGTCTTTTATATGGCGTTTCTGCCTCAATTTATTGATGCGTCTCGTCCGCCCCTTTTTCAGGCATTGGGGCTTGCGGGGATTCACTTTTTCATTGCCCTTTTGTGGCAGGGGCTGCTGGCCTCTATGGTGGAGCGGGCACGCATTTTTTTAACCCGCACCCGAGTGCGCCGGGCCCTTGATGGGGTGGTGGGATCGTTGATGGTCTTTTTTGGAATTATGCTGGCCTGGGATCGGTAGAAAAATGGCAACCATTCAGCTATTGTCCGCCTTTGATGGCCACGCTTTTTTTTTCAAAAAAAAGCGACCCGCCGGAGGCTAAACCGAGAAATTTTACGTTTTAGGTGAAGGGTTTGTGTTCACGTAACAGAGCAGCGGTTTTGGTGCTTTTTTTTTGGTGCTTTTCGAGTCTGGCTGGTGGGGTGCAGGCCCATGGCGGAGAGAGACTTGAGGTTTTGACCTCTTTTCCTCCCGAGTTTTATACGCCCTTTGTAAAGGCGTTTTCCCGCACCTATCCTGGGATTCAGGTCTCCACCCTAAACAAGAAGACTACCTCGGCCCTTAAGGAGATCAAGCGGGGAAACCCTCGGCGGTTTGACCTCTTTTGGTCCTCCTCTCCCGATGCCTTTTCGCTTTTGAAGTCGGGCGGT
>JAKSCC010000003.1 GCA_022360815.1 Desulfobacterales bacterium | reverse complement strand
TCCACCGTATGGATTATGGGATTCATGGGCCACTTTGGATTTGCCATCACCCCTTTGGGCATCTCGCTTCCCTCGCTCATGGTCTCGGTGGGAAGCTCCTACGCCATTCATATTTACAACCAGTACCTTTCTGAACGGGCCACCTTTCAGAAAACCACCTTTTCACAAGACCTCCTTTCAGCCACAAAACACATTGCTCCAACGGTTCTCTTTGCCAGCCTCACCACCATCATCGCCTTTGCCACCCTAGCCTCCAGCAAGCTCTCCGCTGTGCGTGAGTGGGGGCTTCTCTCGGCCCTTGGGGTTCTCTTCTCTATGGTGGTGGCCACCTCTCTCATTCCTTCGGTGCTGGTGCTTCGGCATCAGAAAAAGCGCTACTTCCCCTTTAAGAAAATCAAAAAAACGGGCTCCCACCCCGTGGACCTTGTGATCCGCTCTCTTATCCACCTGGCAACACAACACCCCAGAGGCGTTGTGGCTGCCACCCTGACCCTGCTCCTCTTTTGCATGGCAGGGGTCTTTCGGATTCAAGTCGAATCCGACTTTCTCACCTACTTTAAGAGAAGCGACTATGTCCGCACCAGCGCCCAGGTGGTGGACGATAAATTCAAAGGGCGCTGGGGGTTTAACCTTCTTCTCAACAGCGGGGCGGCGGGCGGAGCCCTTGCCCCTCCCTTTTTAAAAGAGATCGAAAGAATTCGAGGTGAGCTCAGCTCAGAAGAGAGAAAAGCGTGGAGTATCGGAAGAACCGATGCCATCACCGATTTTCTCAAAATCATGAACCGCGCCACAAACCAGGACGACCCTTCCTATTATAAGGTGCCAGACAACCCTCTGGATGTTGTGGACTACTTCGAAATATACGGGGGGGATGATGAAAACGATGATGGAAGACCCGATGACTTCGAGCCCCTGTTTGATAAAAAAAGAGAGGTGGCCAATATTATCTGCAGGTTCACCGAAGCGGGAGACCGCCCCGTGGGCAGCACCCGAATGGGCCTTATTATGGATGAGCTTGAGGCATGGGTTAACCAGACCCTTCCCAAAGGTGCTTCAGCAAAAATCACGGGTTTTCCCAAGATCGACGTTAAAATCACACGCTTTATCACCTGGGGTCAGATCTCCAGCCTGGGCCTTTCCCTGGGGGTGATCTTTCTTATTGTCCTTATCCGCTTTCGCTCATGTCACGCAGCCCTTCTCGCCCTGGTTCCCATGGGGGTGGCGGTGATCATCAACTTTGGGGTAATGGGGTGGTGTGGCATCAATCTCGATATGCTCACCAGCATCATCGCCTCCATTACCATTGGGATCGGAGTGGATGACACCATCCATTTTCTCAACACCTATAGGGACCGAACCCGTCTTGAAAACCTCTCCATGGAAGAGGCGGTAGAAAAAACCCTCTCCATCTCCGGCCGCGCCATTACCTACACCTCCCTGGCCCTTATCGCAGGGTTTCTTGTGCTGGTCTCAAGCAACTTTACTGCCGTCATCCTCTTTGGATCGCTTATGACACTCACCATGGTCGCCACCACCTTAGGGGCCCTTCTGGTCCTTCCCTCCCTGGTGCTGATCACGGGGTTCAACCCAACAGGCAACACCCCAAAAACACAAAGTCAAAACAAAACCCAAGCCTTGATCGAGCTGTTAAGAAGCCTTGGCAGAACAAACCCGGTCAAAGAGAACGCGTCTCACCACCTGAAAGAGCAGACGGAAGAGGAGTATCAAGCCGAACAGAAAGCGTGGCTGGACGAGGTCAGAAAGAGAAAAAAAGAGAAGGGAGAGAGCCGTGGATAAAAAAATTACCCTGAAAGAGCCAAAAGAGAGCCCTTTGTGCCCCAAATGCGGAGCGGCCATGACCCGGCGCACCGCTCGAAAGGGTCCCATGACCGGATACGACTTCTGGGGCTGCAAGCGCTACCCCCGGTGCAAAGGGACCCGGCCCCTCTACGAAAAGAGTCAGGTTTCCTCGAAAGAAGCCCTGCCTGAGTTTTAATTAGGGGCTCTCTTGGTATTTTTTGTCAAATCAAAGGCTCTTTATCCACGAATGTATTTGTCTTCCCCCATGCCAAAAAAACCATCAAAACTGTGACTTACACCGTGATCATCCACAATATTCCCTTCAAATACCCCGTAAGGGGCTCGATAGCGCACTTTAAATGGCAGCACATTGAGATCAACCCGGCCGTCGTATTCCGGATAAAACTTTAAGCGGACCCGGCCGTAACGATCTTGAACGTCCCAGGCCTCCATATGCCCCTTAGGCCGCGTCACGGTGATGGGCGGTAAAAGATGCAGATTACCATTTTCCCACAACCCGTTTTCATTATATTTTTCAGGATTTTTCACCTGATTACATGTGAGGTTGAAGCCCGAAAGCCCCCCTTTTTCATTGATCCCTGCAGCCGTTACCCAGTCGTACTTCATGGCAAAAGGATAAAACCCCTTGTGGTCATCCATTATAAGAAAACTCTCGTCAGCCTCAAAAACGAATCGCTCGTCTCCGATGCAAAGGGTTCCTGACATGGGCATAAGCGCTTTGTGGGAGTATAGGGCCCGGTTCTCTCCAAAGGGGTGACAAATGGAGAGAGGGGTGCAGAGACCAGGGGTGTGTTTCCCGTAAATTGAAACGGATAGTCTCGGGGTCTGGCCCCGTGAATCCGTTAAAATGGTGTGCCTCACCCCACCTTCATCCAGATGGTTGTGGGCGGAAAAAAAGAAACCATTTCCCCTGCTCACCGAAACCCCGTTTTTCAAATCGCTTCCCACATGAACCTGCCAGGGCGGAAGCTGGCGCTGAAAAAGATACTTTCTCTTTTTCAGACGATCGATCACCACCAGCTGAACCAACCCCATGGTCTTGGGGTTGTAAATGGCAGACAGACAAAAAAAACGTGCATTTCCAAACTGAAAGGCCTGCCACTCTTTCAGCCGAAATCTCTTTAAAAAGGCAGGAAGAGGTGCCCCAAGCGGACTTTTGGCCTCTTGCGGGTTGATGGTGTCCACCATCCCATTGAAGGTTCCCCAGGAAAAACGGCCCTTTTTAACCAACGCATCGGGAGCTTTGGTTGGCTGTCTGAAATAGGTTAACATAAAGCGCTCCTTTCTGCCTCCACACGGCAGGGTACAAAACGGTGCAAAGGGGTCCCGATAATGGGGTCCCGGTTGAGGGCAGGGGTGAGCCTGTTGACATTGGCGCCGTAAACTTGGCCCTCATAAGAGAGACCAAAGCCGTGGGGCATCACCACCTGACCTTTTCGAGTGGCGGTGGAGATCTCTGCGGGCAGAGAGACCTCACCAGCACGGGTTGTTACCGTCACCATCTCTTTGTCATCGATAAAAAGACGGGATGCATCTTCGGGGTGAATCAAAAGGGTGCAGGCCGCCCCTTTGTTCCACGCCGGATTCCGCATAAGGGTGTTGGCATTCTTGCGAAAGTGCCGACCCGCCTGAAGGCTCATGGGGTACCTTTCATCCAAAACCAGAGCCTTTCGTTCCGCCTCGGGCGTCACCTGTGTCACCCCCTCCTCCAGCATGGGCATAAAGAGACGCAATTTTTTATCTGGAGTTTTAAGGCGCTCCAGATTTTTGAGATACCCATCGGTCTTTCCAAGAAAGAGCCCTTCAGGATGATCCATGATCGCCTGAAAAAGAGTCTCTCCAAGCTCAGGACCTTCGCTATACCCTTGCCGCAATATATCTGATTTCAAAGGCTCTTCCAAAACGTGAAGCAACCCCCAAAGCACCGCTTTCACGACAGATCCCATGGCAGGCCCCAAACTTTGTCCCAGAATAAGAGGCATCCGATCCATGGCTTCAGGGTGGGCTCCAACAAGCCCCAAAAGCTCCATCAGATAAAGCTGGCGATCCTTATGCGCCGCGTCCATCAGACTTTGGGGCAGATGAGGAACAAGCCCCATCTTCTGACTGAGGCGACAGAGAATCTCTGCCGCCTCAAGGCCCTGACCCCGTGGTTCAACCACCGGTCTTCTGAGGTTAAAATAGATCTCTGGAAAGTTATACGAGAAGACCGTTCCGTCGTGAGACTCAAACCCCGATCGCGACGGCAGCACATAGTGAGAAAAAGCAGCGGTTTCGGTCATGGCAAGCTCGGTGGTCACCAAAAGCTCCAGGGAAGCAAACGCCTTTTCATAGGCAAGGGTATCTGGATAGGAGCGCAAAGGATTTGCAGTGGAGACGTAAACCGCTCGAATTCGGTCGCTCCTTTTGGAGAGAATCTCTTCGGGCAGCACGGCCGGGGGATAACATCCGCAGGTGGCAGGAAATCCGGTGACGGGTGTTTTCTCATTTTGCACGTCGTCCCAAGGGGTGTCCCGTCCCAACGGGGCCATCATGCCAGGGATCACCTGCCCGCCTTTTTTGCCGATACGACCGCAAAAAGCCCAAAAGAGAGCATGAAGGTAAGAGGTGACCGTGCTGTGGCGGTTCATAAAGACACCCAGATCGGGCCGCATGCAGGCCTTTTTTCTGGCAAAAAGCCGCACCACATGTCGCACATCTTTTTCGTTTAACTCACACACGGCAAGGGCCCCTTTGATATCAAAGGCCGTAAACCATCCCTGTACCCTTTCAAACCCGGTGGTGTGCCTCTTGATAAACTCACGATCTTCAAGCTCCTCTTCAAGGAGAATGGCTATCATGGCCCGCGTCAACAAGGCGTCTGTTCCGGGACGAATGGCAAGGTGAATATCGGCTATGGCTGCGGTCTCCGACTCTCTCGGGTCGATCACCACCAGGGTCTTTTCCGGATCTTTCGAAAACTCAGTGAGAACTTTTCTTGCCCGAGGAACCTGGTGGCTCTCCATTCCATTCCAACCTGAGACAAGAAGCATGTCACTGTTTTCAATGTCAGGCTCCATTAAGACCTCCTGACTCCCCGTCATCCACCCTTGAACCCCAAAGTATCCAGAGAACTCCTGGGCCAGAGGCGTGTAGAGCCAGGGTGAACCCAGGGCCTTTAAAAAAGCCACGGCAAAGGGCATCTCAAAATTGCACCCCACACCCGCTCCCCCCATGTAAGCAAAACTTCTCGGGCCGTGCCGTGAAACGATCGTTTCCATCTTCTCAGCTATCTCACCAAGGGCCTCTTCCCAGGAGACCGAAACAAACCTCTCGCCCACCCGTTTAAGGGGGGTGGAGAGCCTGTCGGTGTGATACTGGTGATGCAGAAGATTTATCCCTTTTCGACAAATATACCCCTGGCTGCGAGGGTTCTCTTTGTCCGGCCTCACCTTCACCATGCGCCCCCCTTCCACCAAAACCTCCACCCCACAATTTTGTGCACAGAGAACGCAGGTACTCTTTTTCCACTCTCCCATGGATGAATTCCTTATACCTTGAGGTTTGCCTCTCCCTATGAAAACCAGAACAAGTCAATAGATCGTCCACCTCTATCACGTCTTAAGGTGGATCTGACAGAGTCAGAAGGGACACTCGCCCCCTTCCGGAACCCATCCATTTATATCTATCTTTTAAAATAGTTATGGCACACCAAACAGGAAGACAACGTAAAGAAAGAGGTATTTAGGACACCCTTGAGGCCATTTCGGCTCTTCCCCCAAGAGCGGGTAACATGGTAGGAATTGGCTGTTATCTAAAAATAAAGATGGGAGGAAAAGCATCTGTGCACATCACCATACTTGCCCATGACGGCTGCATGGCTTCCAGCATCTACAACACCATCGACTTTTTTAAAGCAGCCTCTGAACTCCACGGAAGAGGGAAGAGAGCCCCTTTTTCAAAAATTGAGGTGATTTCTGTGGATGGAAACCGGGTTATTGCCCACAACAAATTGGTAGTACAGCCCGATATGGCTACCCACGAAGTGGAGAGAGCCGATCTTGTTGTGGTTCCAGGTTTCTCCTTTTTCTCACTCGAGATACCTGATATCCCCTATAAAACCCTCTCGTTTTTAAGACGAATGCATCAAAACGGGTCGATTCTGGCTGCCATGTGCACCGGGTCTTTTCTTCTGGCGGAAGCGGGACTTCTTGATGGAAAGGTGGCGACCACCAGCTGGTTGGTCGCCGATATTTTTGAAAAGCGCTATCCAAGCGTTCAGCTCCACAGGAGCCGCATGGTGACCGATGATTCACACATTCTCTGCTCGGGATCCATCACCGCCTATCTCAATATGTTCCTCTATATTATTGAGAAATATGTCTCCAGAGAGGCGATGCTTTTCTGCTCCAAAGCGATGCTCATAGACCCCGGAAAAGAGAGCCAGGCCCCTTATATGGCCTTCATCCCAAAACGAACCCATCAGGACAAAACCATTTTAATGGCCCAAGAGTATATGGAGACCCGCTTTGGTACTGCCCTCACCATTGAAGAGGTGGCCAGGCATGTGGGCCTCGGCCTTCGGCAGTTTCGAAGGCGATTTAAGGAGGCAACCGGTGAATCCCCCATCGGCTATATTCAGCTGATTCGCATTGACCACGCCAAACGGCTTCTGGAAGAGGGGACGCTTTCCCTTTCCGAAATCACATGGAAGGTTGGCTATGAAGATATCAGTTCGTTTCGAAAGTTGTTCAAACGCGCCACGGGTATTCCTCCGAGCCGTTATCGAAACCAGTTTCACTCCCCCTCGTTTGCTCCAAAAAAGAGTTTTGCGGGCCAAAGAGCGTGTGGCTAAGTCGGCCTCTCACCTTGACTTTCACTTACACTCCTTTCTATTGTCTAACAAAACAAAGCTCCGCTTTATCTCTCTTTTTCTTAATCAACAGGAGTCTTGCCATGATTATTGATATGCACACCCACATTTTCCACGATGAGGTCATTGAAAACCGCGCCGCACACCTTGACGATGAACCGGAATTTGCGCTTCTCTACGAGTCGGATAAATCAAAAATGATTGGTGCGGATGCACTTGTCGCCATCATGGATGAAGAGGGGGTGGATAAATCGGTGGTGTTCGGATTTCCCTGGCGGGAGAAAAAGAGGTTTAAAGCAAACAACGACGCGGTTATTGAGGCGGTAAAAAAATTTCCAGACCGGCTGATCGGCATGGCCTGCTTTGATTTGGCGTCCCCTTTTGCAGCCGAAGAGACAAAACGCTGTTTTGATGAGGGCCTTAAGGGGGTCGGGGAGCTGGCTTTTTACAAATCGGGCATTGATGAGGCGGCCCTTGAGGTGATGGAGCCGGTGATGGCACTCTGCAAAGATGCCGATCTGCCCGTTATTATCCACACCAACGAGCCTGTGGGCCATGACTACCCCGGCAAAACCCCCATCACCTTAGGTCAGATCTACAACCTGGCAGCACGCTATCCTGAAAACCGCATTTGCCTCTGCCACTTTGGAGGGGGGATCTTCTTTTACAACCTTTTAAAAAAGCAGGCCAAAGAGACCCTTAAAAATCTCTGGTTTGACACTGCCGCCTCCCCTTACCTCTTTGATGCCACCATTTACGAAGCGTCGGCGCGCTTTGCCGGGGAAGATCGCATTCTCTTTGGAAGCGACTATCCTCTTCTTAAACCCTCACGCTACATCAAAGAGATCGACGCAAACGTCAAAGATGAGGGGCTCAAAAGAAAAATACTGGGAGAAAACGCCGCCTCATTTCTCCACATTTAAGAGTCACACTGGGGCGGCGATCCTTACTGTCGCCCTTGATCAGCTACAGAGACGCTTCATGGCCCACGCCATGTTGGCTCCTAAAATACGCATGGTCTTAAGGCCCGACTCATCGTTTTTGACATCGCCTTTTTCATACCCCAGACCCATATTCCAGTTGTTTGACCCCACCACCACCATCTCCGAGTAGGTAAAAAGGTGGTTCATGGTGTCAAAGGCGTGCACCGATCCGGAACGGAACTGACTGACCACAGCAGCTCCTACTTTGCGCCTGAGAAGCCCACCATTTGAGAGAGACGCATAGCCCGCCCTGTCGATAAAAGCCTTCATTTCGGCTGTAACATCGGCAAAGTAGGTGGGAGATCCCAAAACAATACCATCGGCTTCCACCATCTTTGCAAAGATGGTGTTAAACCCGTCATCATCCATCACACACCGCCCATTTCCAAGGGAACCGCATCCATCGCAAGCCCGGCATCCGGCAAGAGGGGCTCCGCCTAAGTGGATCGACTCCACTCCAATGCCTTCACGCTTCAACTCATCGCCTACAATTGCAAGAAGAGAGGCGGTATTTCCGTCTTTCCTGGGACTGCCATTTATCATTAACACTTTCATTTTATAATCGTTCCTACGCTTATCATGGTTTTTATTTCCACCTAAGGGAACGCACTATAAAAAGAGAGCCGGTGTTATGCAAGACTTTTTTACCACACGGAAAAATAGATATTCCGTCACCCCCTATCCGCTTTTGAGAGCTGACACACCCTGTCGAGCTCTTGAAGGCTGAAGTCATAAACACGCCCGTAAAGATAAAGAGTGACCCCTTTTCCTGCTGTACGCCATCCAACACCGGCGGCCACCTTAATAATCCCTCCTTTTGAGGTGAGACGCCAGGCCATAAGGGGCCACTTAAGCCACGAGTAGGCCGCTCTTCCCTTTGAAAAGAGCTCCTTCAATCGCCCGGGAATGGTCTCATCGGTAAACCGTTTTATGGACTCAAGGGTATCAAGACGCAGGTTGTATATTTTTCCGGCCACCGGAATGCTTTCGCCCTTACCAAGGTTTGAGAGAAGCTTTCTTGTGCCATCCAAGATCGGTCCCACGCGAAGCTCCTCCAAGGGCTCTCTGGATTCTGGAAAATGCTTTCCCGCCACCACCTCTGCTGACTCTGCAAGGGTCTTCAAAAAAAGAGAAAAATCAGGAATCGGTGATAAAAGAGCGGAAAGCCCCGTCACTCTTTTTCGAAAAGGGGCAAGCGCCGGGTCTTTTGCCACTTGAGATATGCTCTCTTCGAGATCACCCAACTCTTCAAAAAGCGATTCCAACTCCTCTTCAGGCACCTCATTGGCCTCAGGTGTCTCCACAAGGACGGGAGTATAAAAATCCAGGGCTGTCTCGCCAATAAAAAGGGTTAAATCAACCAAGAGGCACTTACTTAAAACCATCAGGGAGAGGTTTCCCGAAAGATAGATAAGCCAAGAGATGGGATCTGGAATCAGGAGCAACCGCAACACATTAACCCCTGCCACCCACTTTTGAAAACGAAAGTAGGCTTTAACCGGTGCAAATTCCACCACCTTTCGTATGCGGCGGCTCTGCACCCTCAACGTTTTAATGCGCAAACCACGCAGGCGCCAAATACCAGGTCTTTTGAGAAGGGAGTCAAACCGATAAACAGAGCGATTGAGGGTGGTAATGGCATGGCCGATGGAGACTTTCAGTTCGGGCCGCCTCGCCTCGGGGTGCGCGGCTTGAGCCACATCCAGCCAAAACTCTTTGAGTGAGGCCTCGGTTGGTAAGTCTGGAAATGGGTTTTTTAAAAGAGACTCACACCTTGAAATCACAACCCCAATGGCTTTGGCCCGACAGCCCTCTTCTTCTTTTTGCCGTTCTTTTAACCCTTTGATTTCACGTTTTAAAGAGGCACCCCATCGAATCACCCTGAAGAGGCGTGCCCCGACCAAAACCAAAAGGGGGATCAGTATTATTGCCGCAACACCATACCACTCCATTCACCGCCCTCTCAAAACACTTTTGAACAATTTATGATTTTACCATGCAAAAAGGCGAAAAGTTTTTAACAATTCGCCTTTTTCAACCTCATACATCACATTTTAACCCACTTTTTCATCAAAAAAGAGTGTTACACCCCCACTATGATAGAAAAAAATCAGACCGATAGGTGGAATAATGGCGATTAGGGCCTCTTATTCACACAGTACTCCATGGTATTATCCATGTTAAGACCCGCTTCAGCAAACTCTTCGATATCGGTATAGTAGTAGGCCCCGGCATCGATGTCGCGATCTTCAATAAAGGTTATCAAGGGTTTCACCACCTTCCAGTCATTTAAAAGCGGACCGGTTCCCCAAATCACGGCACCCACCGCAACCAAACAGAGAATAAGCTTCAATACCCTTTTCTGATTGCTCTCTTTCGGCATATATCGCCTCCCCAATAAAATGAGATGGGTCCCCTTCACATTTCAGAGGACCCATATAGCATACGCTTTTTTGACCCTCTTGCCACTATATCTTGGCTGTAATATCAGGGAAGACCAGATAGAACATGATATACGCCATGGTCAACGTGAGGAGCAGGTTTAACCCCTGGCCACAAACATAGAGAATCAAAGGCTTTCCACCTTTAAAATACTCTTTAAGCTCCCGAAAATTGGTGGCCAATCCGATACTGGTAAAGGCCAGACAGAAGAACCAGCCTCGTAGAATCTTGGAGAGACCTCTGATGGCCCCCTGGTCAATTACCATATATGAGACATCTTTTCCAAAACTCTGATAGATGGCCGAAAAGACGATGGAAGCGATAATAAAGCCGATGACAAATTTGGGAAACCGGTGCCAGATTTCTATGAGCCCCACCCGTTGGCCCTGGGACGCCTCCACCTTGGTAACCCAGTAAAGGGCAACCCCAAAGGCGATCACACCGATCAGAACATTTTGGATCATCTTGATGGTGGCCGCCACATAAAGAGCCCGCTCCGAAAGAAAAGCGCCTGCTGCGGCCACCGCTCCCGTGGCATCAATGGTGCCCCCCATCCAGGCACCGCCCAGCACATGGGGAATCCCCACCGTCTTGATAATCAACGGCATGACCACCATCATAATGGAGGTAAAAACCAACGAAAGCCCCACTGCCAGGGTCAGCTCCTCTTTTTTTGCCTTGCAGGCGGCTGCGGTAGCAATGGCCGCCGACACCCCGCAGACACTCATGTCCGCCGAAATGGTCATGTTAAGGGTTTTTGACGGCATCTTCAGCACCTTCTGGCCAAACAGATAGGTGGTGATCAAAACGATGGGTGTCACCACCCAGGCCACAAAAATACCGGGAATACCGATGGAGAGAATCTTTCCAAAGAGGATTTCTGCCCCCAGAAGCACCAGACCGGTTTTGATGTAGTACTCGGTCTGAACCGCCTCTTTGACCCACTCCGGAGTGCCAATGGTGTTGCTGATAATAAGGCCAAAGACAATAGCCCAGGCCGCATATCCGATGCCGTACTGTTTCATGGTGGCATTGCCAGCCGCCACATAGGCCAAAGTGGCCACAGCAAACACCACCCCAAACCCGATGGCAAATTTTCCTGCATTTCCACCCATCACGGCGTAGCCAACACCAAAAAAGAGGGCCAGGATCACCATAAAAAGAATCAGCATGGGAAAGAGGTTGTACCCTTTGGTGGCTTTGGATTTTTTACCCGCCTTGGACGCTTTGGCTTTGGACGCGCGCCAAGTGTCAATGGCCGAGACAGCCGCCGCATTTTTCGCCTTATCCTTAAATGCAGCCAAAGCAGCCGCTTTTTCAGCGGCCTCTGCTTTTAAAAGGGCCGCTTTCATGGCTGCTTTGGCCTGATCTGCCCTCACTTTGGCTTTGGACGCCTTTTCAGCAGCCGCCGTATCGGACATCAGAAAGGCATGCAAAGGGTTCATCTTCCAACTCTTGGGTTTGGACGTCACCTTTTTAATCAGCTTTCCCTCATCCGACGAAAGGGCCTTCATCTTCTTTTTGGCATCCACAGCCCCATACCAGGCGATGGTTTTAAATGGTGCCTTGGCCGATTCCATCTCAAGAACCGCATTGGCCTGATCAATCTCCATTTTTTTCTGAGGTGTGGCCTTGGGAAAAAAGAGAATCATCCCAACAATAAGAACGAAAAATCCAAGCCAGATGGCCCAATAATCTTCTTTGGTCCAGAGATCGGAGAACCTGCTGGCCCCTTTATCCACCACAATACCGGAATCGTTTTCCATAGCACATCCCCTTTCTTTATCATTGCCATACCCATGGGCAGGCCGGTTAGGAATCGGACGCATCCACCTTGAAATACGATACACAACATCAGGCTAATGATCTTTGTTCACAACCAAAGCCTTACACCTTTATTGTATGAAAATCAATCCGTTAATCGGTTTCTTTAAGATGGGTCGGCAGCGCTATAGGATGGCTATTCAGTCAGGAGAGGAAAAGAGATCTTCTCTTTGCGGGATTTACTCTGGGCGACTTTTTCGATAACGGAGTTTAAAAAACGGCAGACCGTCTCCATCTCTTCGGAAGAGAACCCCTCTTCCATGACCTCATTAAAACGCTCCACCAAAGGAAGGCCAATACGAGCCATCTCATCGCCTTTTGGGGTGATGTAGACGCGTGTAGCCCGGCCATCCATTTCGCAGCTGCGCTTTTTGATGAGCCCCCCTTTCTCCATACGGCTCACAAGACCGGTAATGGCAGAATTGTTGAGTCCTAAATTCCGGCTCAACTCCTTTAAAAGGCAGCCGTTTGCATTTTGAAGAATAAAGAGAGCCACCAGCTGAGAGGTGGTGATGGAGAGGTTCTCCGTTAAAATATTATCTGCCCACTTCAAAAGCACATGACGACTTCGATTGATCAAAAAAAAGATCCGCCTGTCTGTGGCACTATCTCCCATGGGCATCTCCTGGCTGTCTCTATTTTGCGTACTGTTTCTTCCAGCCGTTTCGCTTTTTTGTGCGATAATCCGTCAGTGCCAGAAAAAAGGCACCCACCGAAAGTTCGGCACAATGGAAGTGGTCTTCCTCAAGGGTTTTTAGATAATCTGCTACTTTTTCAGGGGTGACCTCCCACGCCTCTTCAAGGGTTCTCCCTTCGGTCATGGATGCCACGGTATTGGCACAGGCGATGGTGTTGAGGCAGCCATCGATCTGAATGGAGACATGCTTTAAATGGTCTGACTCAATGGTGACAAACATCTCCACGGTATCGCCGCAATCGCCCACGCGCTTTCCGTATCCATCCGGATTTTCCACCCTCTCAAAGCGCTCGTAGCTGTATGCCATTTCAATAAACTGGTCTGAGTGGTGCTCCAGGAAATTCTCTTCGTGCTGATCCATAGTTAAAAGACTCCATTCACCTTGGATAAAATAGCGGAAAAAGCTGTCAGCTCTTCATCGGTTAAAATGGCGGCCATCTCTTCAGTAAGCCCCACATGAAATTCATGATGCCGCCGAAAGAGCTCTTCTCCCTTTTCGGTGAGGGTGATCACAAAAGATCTGCGATCCTTTTCATTGGCTTCTCTTTTAAGAAAGCCCTCTCGAACAAGCCGATCTGCTGTCACCGTCAACGTTCCGGTGGTCACCCCTTTTTTATCGGCCAACTCCCGCATGCGAAGGGGCCCTTCATGGCCGACGATCTCAATGGTATGCATTTGTGAGGGGGTCAGCCCGCTCTCTTTCACCACAGAGTTCTCCCAGGAAGAGACCTTTTCGTAAAATTCCACAATCTGTCGCGCAAGATGTTCAATCTTCATACCATTCTCCTCTTCCGGGAACCTTAAAAACTCAAAGGTGCTTGATAAGGGAGAAAAAATATTCTTTCCAAAGGAACGTCCCTATTTCAATTCCCCTGTATTAACAAAAGATAACACCTTATTTGGCGCCATCCGATGCAATAGCATAGTTGAGAAAAACTGCAACGGATTTTATCGACATCCTTCGCTTCGATTTTTACCCTCTTTTTTATTTGATCAATTATTTTCAGGGGGGTAGAGTAGGGCATCATTATGATTATTTGCCCACCTGGAAAGTTCTACGGAGATGCCCCATTGAAAAAATATTCCTATCTTCTCACCGGTCTTATCGGCCCGGTGAGCCGACTTATATTCTCTCTTATTTTTGCCACATGCTGCCTTGAGGTGTTTGGAAGAGATCCAAATGATAAGAAAACCCCTTCTAAAAAAAATGTCCTCTACGTCACCTGGCATCAGCGCCTCATTCCGTACGCCTGGTACTACCGCTTTAAAAAAATGGTGGTAATGGCCAGCATGAGCCGTGATGGTGAAATTGCCACCCAATTTGCACAGGCTTTTGGATGGATTCCCGTACGCGGCTCATCCAAAAAAAGAGGACGAAAAGCCCTGGATGAGATGGTCCCCTTTGTTCAGAAAGGGTACAATGCCGCCCTTGCCAGTGACGGCCCCACAGGCCCCGCCTACCGTTCGAAAATGGGCATTGTTTCCCTGGCCCAAAAAACAGGACACCCCATCCAGGCCAGCATGTGGAGCTGTGATAAATACTGGGTGCTGCGAAGTTGGGATCGCACCCTGATTCCCAAACCCTTCTCACGGATCGTCCTTATCTTCTCCGAGCCCATCCACCTTGAAAAAGGGGCGGCACCAGAAGCGTGTGAAGAGGCAAGAAAGACGCTCGACAAACAGCTCAACACCATGATGTATCAGGCCGACCGGTTTTTTATCTCCAAGGTCCATGACCCCAGAGATATTCCTGTTCCGAACCCGGTACCTGTCCCGAAACCAAAAGAGAGCCTTCCACACTCAAGATAGTTCACCCTACACCTCCCCAGAAGGGTAAAAACAGAAGGCCAAACCCACCATCAAACCGTTGTTTTTACCCTCTCCATTCAACTACCTAAATAACTACATAAGCAATTGACATTGAAAGTTCCCCCTGATAAGATCAGCCCCGTTTACATTTCCATGTACCCGTGATTTTTGGGGAGTCACGGCATTAACAGGTACGGTGAACACAGCACAGAAGAGCCGATTCTGTTGCTCATCTTATCACCGTCGTTGATTTTGGGAGAGGAAAGGATAATCGAAATGAATAAAACCCGTATGATGACGTTGCTTTTGGCAATGGTCATGTCCCTGGCTGTGGTAAGTCTTCTCTGGGCTGGTACCAAAGTAGAAGATGAGTTTGTGATGCAGACCAAAGAGTATAAAAAACACACATACAATCTCGTCCACTTCACCCATAAAAAGCATGCTGAAGAGTACAAAATCAGCTGCGGTGAGTGCCATCACGATGATCAGGGAAAAGCACTTGACCTGAAAATGGGCGATAATGTTCAGCGCTGCATCGAGTGCCACACCAAGCCCGGCAAAGCTCCCAAAGGCAAAGGGAAGAAAAAGCTCAAAGGTGCTGAAAAGCGTGCCTACCATGCCGAGGCCCTTCATCAGAACTGCATCAAGTGCCACAAGGCCTTCAACAAGAGCTACAAAAAGGAGCATAAGGTCAAAAAAGGCCCCGCTCCCACAAGCTGCAAAAAGTGCCATCCCGGTGGCAAAATGAAGTAGCAGCCTCTATGCAAGGAGCCTTCCTTGCAGGATCCAATCATGAAAAGCGCCCTTTCACCTTAAGGTGAAAAGGGCGTTTTTCTTTTATGGAGTAGAGCTCCCTTTGGGTTTAAGAGAGGCCCTGGTTGCGCCGATATCAAAAAGGTGCAGAGAGAAGCAATCTGTGATATGGATGCCACGAATCCATCATCTTGAAGTGAATCGTTTTTCTTACGTACTGCCCGTTTTTTCCAACTCAGAGACAGCAAGAGCTGACAGGAAGTGAGACCTTTGAAAAAGGATGTTAAAGTCCGGGTTCTGTTCAAGCCCGGAAAATCAAAAAAAGCGTGTCCCCTTGTTCCCCTTTTGGGTGAACTCATTGAAACCGAACGCATGGAGCTGGCGGTACAGTCCATCATGGCCGAAAACCTTTTTCATCTCCATGACAAAAGCCAGAACCGCAGCGTGGCCCTCATGAGCGGTCTCATCCAGAACCGCTGCGAAAAGGGGTGGATCTGGATCAAAGGGACCCTTGGGAAAGGCCCCCATAAGGGTGCCACACACTACTGGCTGGAGTGTGACGGATGGGCCATTGAGACCACAGAGATGCCCGGCAGCGTCTTGACGCAACCCCACACCATTCTCATTATGGACGCCAAAGCCTACCGCAAAGAGATGAAACTCAAAGCGGTCACCACCCGCAAAGCCAAGCAGGTGAACCAGTGGCTCTCCAAGCAGAAGAAAAAGAAAAAAAATGCACTTCAAAGCCCTTCTGCTCCCGTAAGACCTCAGATGCCAACCACACCCACCCTGAAAACAGAGGCTCCCAAAACAGAAAAGAGCCCCAAGGTGAAAGAGGCAATGCCAGCGGAAGTCAAAGAGGCCCCGGCCTCAAATGAGCCCGATGTCGACGCTCTGGCTGTTGAGCTCGCAGCCCTTGGCGCGGAAGACAAGGCCGCCTTTAAGAAGAAACTCATGGAGATCATGGGGACCCTTAAAGCCTCTGGCCTCACCCAGACCAAAGTGGCCACCGCTTTTCTCAAAGCCCAGGTGCCCACACGCTCCGGACGGGGCTCCTGGAACCCCCGTATGGTGGGCGACATCTTTAAACTGGTTTAAAAAACCAAAGGCCAAGCCTTTGAAATCCAGATTCGCACATGCTTCGAGGCTTCGCCTCGTCACATCTGCTTAAAACGAAAAAGGCCGAGATCATTTCTAAAGATGATCTCGGCCTTTTTCGTTTTGGGCTATGCCCTTCCTACCTACAAAGCAAGTTACTTATTTTTTTTGTAAGCAGTGGCTTTTGCTACGAAAGAGGGGGCCCAGGAAGGGGTTCCCAGGGCGTGAATATGGGTGTAGGTTGCCAAGGCGTTGTAGGCGGTAATGCCGTCTTCTTTATCGGCCATTCCGGTGCCGCGTGACATGGTAAAGGCGGTATCGTCTTCTTTTCGATCCCAGCGGGTGATTTTGGAGTAGCGGAATTCGTGGCCTTTGAGTTTGGTGCCTTTGGAGTAAAAGGGATTGTCTCCGGTCACGTCAGCCACCACATACCCGTGGCCCTGAGGTTTTTTGGAGACAGAAAAAGAGAGGGGAAAAAGTCCTGTCATGGGGTGAGTCTCGCCATCGACTTCCAGCTCTTCTCCCATGTAGATCAACCCGCCGCACTCGGCGTAGAGGGGCATTCCACCTTTTACTTTGGAAAGAATACTGTTTCGAAAGCGCTTGTTCTCTCCCAGCTCTTTGGCATGGGTCTCTGGAAACCCGCCACCGATATAGATCCCATCGAGGCCTTCGGGAAGCTCCTTCTCTTTTAAAGGGCTCATCTCGACAACCCGAGCGCCCGCCTCTTCAAGGGCCTCTATATTTTCAGGATAGTAAAACTGAAAAGAGGCATCGCGAATCACACCGATCAGGGGCTGCTCCTCTTTTTTATCCTCTCTTTTTGAGAGAACGAGGCACTCACGCTCAAAAGGCTCTGCGGTGTCAGCCAGTGAAATGACGCGGTCAATATCCACGTTGTCTGAAACAATCCGACGAGCGTTCTCCACCGACTCAAAGGCCCAGTCGTGCTCGGGAGTGGGCACCAGCCCCATGTGGCGTTCAGGAAAGTCGTGGCTCCTCAGCTTGGGCACCGCGCCAAAAACAGGCACACCGGTGTGGTGCTCAATGTTGTTGATAATATTGTTTTTATGCCGAGGGCCGGCAATGCGATTTAAGATCACCCCGCCAAGGGTCAGCTCAGGATCAAAGTGAAGGCAGCCCAACACGGTAGCAGCCAAAGTTCGAGTGCTTTTGGTGCAATCCAAAACCAGAAGAACCGGAGCGTTTAAAAGCTTGGCGGTTTCGGCTGTGCTTGTCTTTCCGTCGATATCGATGCCATCGAAAAGGCCTCGGTTGCCCTCCACAATGGCAATATCTGCGCCCAGTTTTTTCGTGTTGGTGAGGTAAGAGGTGACAACGGTATCGTTATCGATGAGGTAGGTATCGAGGTTGTAGCACGGATTTCCGGCAGCAAGAGAGAGCCATCCGGCATCGATGTAGTCGGGCCCCTTTTTAAAAGGGGCAACCTCTTTGCCAAGACTCCTCAGTGCAGCGGTGATGCCAAGGGTCAGAATGGTTTTGCCTGAACCACCTTTAAGGGCGGAAACAAACAATCCCGGGATACTTCGTATGGTTTCTGTTGTCATCAATCACTGCACTTGGGAGTCTTAGACAAATATGGACAGCTTTAAACAGCCGTACCAAAAGACGATTAATCTTCGCCTTCGGCTCCAGCCTGCTTGCCCATGCCTTTGAGGCCGATCATGGTGGTGGAACCACTTGACCAGTACTCAAGAACGTCATCCTTAACGAGAGCGTTAACGATGTTTTTTACGGCGCGGGGCTTCTCATCGGGGAAGAATGCGTAGAAATCCTTCAAGTAGAACTTGGACTTGGACTTGGACTTCTTGGTCAGCTTCTCTATGATTACCTCTTTGGCTGCGTCTTTATCTAATGCCATTGGAGACCTCCAGTTTTATAGAGCAGGGACCCTT
>JAKSCC010000287.1 GCA_022360815.1 Desulfobacterales bacterium | reverse complement strand
GATCTCCCATGAGCTGAACCAGCCCTTGTCGGCTTTGGGGCACTACCTTCACAACGCCCGGATTCTTCTGGATCGAGGCGAGCTGGGGATGCACCGCGAAAACCTGGAGCGCATGGAGGGCCTTGTGGGCCGCATGGGAAAGATGATCAGCCACTTGAAGAGTTTTGCCCGGTGGCCGGGGGAGGGCGGTCAGATGGTCTCCGTGGAAAAGGTGATGGAGCATGCCCTCTCGCTCTTTTCATCAAAGATCAAGCATGGAAACATTGAGGTGATGGCCCCCCATGGGGCCGACGGGGTCTGCGTTCGGGCCGAAGAGATTCGGCTGGAGCAGGTTCTGATCAACCTGATCAGCAACGCCGTGGACGCTGTGATGGAGAAACCAAAGGGAGACCGGGCCATCAGGTTGGGGGTTGAAGAGCATGGCAGTGAGGTGGAGATAATCGTCTCCGATACCGGGCCAGGCATTGCGCCGTCTCATCTGGACTCTGTTTTCGATCCTTTTTTTACCACCAAAGAGGTGGGGCAGGGGTTGGGCTTGGGGCTTTCCATCTCCTACAATATTGTGAAAGACTTTCACGGAAGCCTTGGGGCCGAGTCCAGCGCAGAGGGTGGGGCCCTGTTTCGATTGCGGCTGCCATCGACATAAGAGCGCCTTTAAGGCGCTCGTGACATATTTAACGCTATGAAAAGTGATGATGAACGTTTCCATAGGTGAAATTTTTTTTGTGGACGATGACGAGGCGATTCGTGTGGCGAGCCAGCAGACCTTTGAGCTGGAAGGCTACGCCGTGCGCACGTTTGCCTCGGCTGCCCAAGTGCTTGAGGTTCTCACGCCGGAGTGGCTGGGGGTGGTGATCACCGATGTGAAGATGCCGGGCATGGATGGCTTGGAGCTTCTTGCGGAGATCAAGACGCTGAGCCCCGATATTCCGGTGGTGATTCAGACCGGCCACGGGGATGTGCCCATGGCCCTTTCTGCCATTGGCAAAGGGGCCTACGACTTTATCGAAAAGCCTGTGCCACCGGAGTATATGGTGGATGTGGCCAAAAGGGCTCTTGAAGCCCGGAGGCTGGGGCTTGAAAACCGAAGGCTTAAGGCGCAGCTGGGCTCTGAAACGGAGATTGAGTCCCGGATTATCGGAAGTTCCAAAGCGGTGGTGGATCTGAGACGGACCATCTCAACCCTTTCGCTGATCGATGTGGATGTGCTTCTCATCGGAGAGACCGGCGCGGGAAAAGAGCTGGCCGCCCACTGCCTTCACGACTTTGGAAACCGAAAGGCCGGCCAGTTTGTTCCTCTCAACTGCGGGGCCATTCCGGCCAACCTTGTGGAGAGTGAGCTTTTCGGCCATGAGCGGGGTGCTTTTACAAGCGCTTCCACCCGGCGCATCGGAAAGATTGAGCAGGCCCAAGGAGGCACCCTTTTTCTGGACGAAATCGAGTCCATGCCGCTTTCGGTGCAGGTGAAGGTTTTGCGGGCGCTTCAGGAGCGCACCATCGAAAGGGTGGGGGGCAATCGCATCATCCCTGTCGATTTTCGAGTGATTGCCGCATCCAAAGTGAATCTGAGGCAGGCGGTGGCCGATGGACATTTTCGAGAAGACCTCTTTTACCGCCTTAATGTGGCAAGGGTACCCATTGCCCCGCTTCGAGAGCGCCGTCAGGATATTCCAGCACTTCTGGACTATTTTGTGGGGAGAATGGCCCGGAAGTTCAAGGTCGAGACGCCGGTTTTAAAGGAGGGGATTGTCTCCCGGCTTTGCGAATACCGGTGGCCTGGAAACGTTCGTGAGCTTAAGAATGTGGCCCAGCAGCTGGTGCTGGGGCTCCCCATGGATTTGGAAGGTGATGAGGCGCTGGCTGAAGAGGAGGTGCCACATTTTGGCTCTTTGGGGCTGGATGAGCGGGTCGGGCTTTACGAGAAGAGCCTAATTGAAGAGGCGCTCAAAGAAAACCGTGGCAGCATGACTCGAACAGCAGAGGCCTTGGGTATTCCTCGAAAGCGCCTCTATCTTCGCATGCAGAAGTTTGGAATTCAAAAGTAACGCAAAGGG
>JAKSCC010000326.1 GCA_022360815.1 Desulfobacterales bacterium | reverse complement strand
TACATTCCCGGTTTCAGAAGGCCGTCACGGTTTTCAAACTCAAGCCGGACCGAAAGATCCCGCGTCTCCCCTTGCATCACCGGAGCCACAAAAGTGACAGCCCCTTCAAGCTTGCGTCCCTTCTCAAAGGGGAGCTCCACCACCGCTCGCTGGCCCACCGTCACCTGCGGCACCTCATATTCGTAAATACGGGCCTCCGCCCAGATGCGGGAGAGATCTGAAATGGTAAAAAGAGAGGCCCCCGCCTTAAAAAAGCCCCCTTCTACCGCCATCGTTGATGTCACCACACCCTTGTAAGGCGAGGTAAGGGTCACCGACTCCAGGGCCCGCCCCAGAGCCTCTGAACGCCGAATTTCCGAATCTGAAATCCCATAATTGATAAGCTTTCGCCTGGCCGAATCCAAAAGGCGCTTTTGGGTATCTCCCTTTGCGATCGCATGGCTCCGCCTTGCATTGAGATACTCCTGCTGAGCGGCGATCAGCTCCGGGGAGTAGACCGCATAAAGGGGGTCCCCCTTTTTCACCGGCTGGCCTTCGTAATGGATCCACAGCTTTTGAATCCACCCGGAAAACCGGGGGCTGATGCCAAAGGTCTGCGTCTCGTCAAAGGTCACATTGCCCCAGGTTCGCACACGTCGCGTCAGGGCCGAGCGTCTCGCCTCGGTGAGGCGAACGCCCATATTCTGCTCCACCACCGGGTCGATGGAGATCACCACACCGCCCACCAATTCGTCCTCGTATACGGGAACAAGCTCCATTCCCATGGCGCTTTTGCCCGGGGCGTTATAAACCTCTTTGGGGTTCATAGGAGCCCGCCAGTAGGCGATCACCCTCTCTTGAGGCCCCTTGGGAGCCTCCTCCTTTTTCTTGGGAACCAGGTCCATGGCACAGACCGGGCAATCCCCGGGCTCGTCCACCACAATGAAGGGGTGCATGCTGCAGGTCCAGAGGTCGGCTTCACTCTCATGGCTGTGATCACCATGGGAGATCATCCCCTTCTCCTTGGAGGAGTCCCCACGCATCACCACCACGGTCGCCACAAAGGCCACAATCAAAAGCAGAAAAACCAGACCGATATGCCATCTTTTCACCCGCTGCATCACTCACCTCCTGACTCTGGCAACACTCCGGCCAGTCGCATCAACTCAGACTCCGCCACCAAAGCCTGTCTGAGGTACTCTTTGCCCATCACCTCCGCTTGCATGGCGTCCATCAAGCCTCGAATCATCGTCTCGTAGGAGCCCTCCCCCACCTCATAACGGGAGACGAGGGCATCGGCCAGTTGCCGTGCTCTGGGGATCCAGCTTTTCAGGTAGTGCTGGTGCCGGGCTGCTGCGGTCTCCATTTGGGTCACAAGGGCTGAAATACGGTGGGGAATGGCAAGGTCGTAGCCTTGAAGGCCCTGATGGGCTGCCCGGGCCTGCTGCCTTCGGGATGCGGTGAGCCTGTCTTCACGAGACGCTTTCCACAGGGGAACAGGAAAAGAGAGGGAGACAGAGATAAAATCGTCGCGGGATCGCCCGGAGCTGTCAGCTTCCCGCTGCCCATAGCTCAGCTTCACATCCACATCGGGCATGGGGTTTTTCTCGGCAAGCCCTAAAGCCGCCATCTTTTTCTCATGACGCCACCGAAGCCGCGCCCTTTCCGGGGCCCTTAAAGCACGCTCCAGCCACCAACTGTTGCCGCGTGCCTCCGGCAAGGAGACCTCATCTGTCACCTCAATGGGTTTAAACGCTTTTCGCTCCAAAAGGGCGTTCATCTGCTGCTGACGCAAGGCCAGCTCTCCTTTAAGGGCGATGGACTCCTCGGTAAGACGGGTCAGCTCCAGCTCTCCCATAAGGACAGCTTGCTGCGTTTCACGACCGGATTCATAACGGGAAACCGCAGAGTCTCTGGCATCTTCCACCAATCGGCTGAAGACCTGATTCAGGTGCAATTTTTCAGAAAGGTACCAGATATCGTAGTAGCCCTGCCTTACAGCATGGGCCAGTTCAAGGGAGCGAAGGCCCTTTTGGGCTTTCAGCTCAAAACTCTGGTTCAAAGAGATCTGCGAAGCAAGATGGCGCTTGCCGGGCCAGGGGAGTCGCTGGGTCACGGAAAGCTGCTTCTGGGTCATGGGCTCCTGATTCAAGGAGAGACCCGTCAGGGGAAGGTTTGCCAATCCAAGGCCCACTCGGGGGGTGGGAAGGGATGCATCAAACCGAGACTGCTCTTGTGCTGCAGCAATCTCTCTTGAGAACATGTTCAAGCTTGAGTTCTGATGCAACGCTTCGAAAATAAGCTGATCAAGGGGTTCCGCACCAGGTTGAGGCAGGGTCCATGAGGCCACGTTCAGCAAGGCACTGAAAAAGAGGAAACTGCTTAAGACTTTTTTCATGGGATGTTTGGTCCCTATAACATCTTGATTAAAAACTATAAGGGGTACGCTTGTTCTTGTCCACCGCATAGACGCCGCGGCAGCACCATCTCTATCAGAGAAAAAGCACGCCCTGTGCCAAACACATAACCCATTGTTTTTAAAAGACCTTAAGCACCCCGAAAAACAAGAAACCCATAAATTTGAAGATTATTCTTCAACGGTTTTGAAGAATAGTCTCTACGGCACCCCCAAAAAAATGGCACACAGCCTCGCCTCTTTTTTCGAGGCCACAGACCATTTAGTTTTTTTGATCGGCCTGCAAACTATGGTATAAATACCAAGATATAAACGTCTTCATATCAGGCATTCTTAAACCAGCCCCTGCTCCACTGCGCTTTAACACCCAGCCCTCATCGTTACGTAATGACTCTGCAAAAAGTCAGCCTGGCGTATCCCCCATGCTGCCCCTTCGGCATCAACATGCGAAAGAAGAGCAGCCACGCCCTTAATCCACTTTCCCTTATGTAAGGAGGTTTGTATGAAATGTTTCAAAGTCATGGTCTTTGCACTCTTTTTCCTTAGCACCTTCTGTTTCAACGCCTGCACCGTCATGCAAAAAGCCCCTATGGCCCCGGTAATCTTCACCGTCACCATTGAAAACATTTCAGACTCCTCGGCCATACCAACGCCTCTGGCCCCCGGCGTCTGGGCGGTGCACACCTCGCCCTATGTGCTTTATAAGGCAACACACCCTGATATGGGTATGGGCCTTGAGCCTCTGGCAGAAGACGGCATGCCAAACTCTCTGTATGCCCATGTCATGACCATGAAAAACGTAGGCGCAGCGGGCATTTTCGATACCCCTTCGGACATGGACAAACCCGGCCCTCTCATGCCGGGGGCCTCTTACAGCTTTACCGTCATGGGCATGCCGGGAGACCGCCTCTCCTTTGCCACCATGTTTGTACAGTCCAACGACCTCTTTTTCGGCACGATGGACCAGGGTGTTCCTCTCTTTCGAGGTGAGACCCCCATCAGCGGAGATTACACACCCCAAGTGATGCTTTGGGATGCAGGAACTGAAATCAATGAAGCGCCTGGAAAAGGAATGTATCAGGCTCCGCGTCAAATGGGGCCGGGCATGGGAGCTCCGGAGCATGGAAATGTGCGGCTCATCACCGACGGCTATCCCCCGTCACGCGAGATGATCCGTATCACCATCAAAAACAGCATGCACACCATGGACAAGATGACGCCCATGCCAGGCCACGGTAGCCACTCTGGCCATTAAAGTTTAAAAAAATGCTTGCAGCTTAAGGGGGCTACCACCGAAGAAAACCAGAGAAGCTCATGGTAAGAATCAAAATACCAAAGGCGATGCGATACCAAGCAAATACAGTAAAATCGTGGTTAGAGATGTAACGAAGAAGCCCTCGAATGGCAAAAAGTGCGCTGACAAAAGCGGCAAAAAATCCAAGAGCAAAATACTCGAGATGGCTACTGTCAAGAAGGGCCCAATTTTTATAAAGATCGTAAAAGGCCGCACCGGTTAAAGTGGGAATGGCGAGAAAAAAGGAGAACTCGGTGGCTGCTTTTCGAGAGAGGCCGAAAAGCAGACCACCGATTATCGTGGCACCCGATCGTGAGGTCCCCGGAATCAGAGCAAAACACTGGGCAAGCCCCACCTTAAGGGCATCTTGCCAGCCCATGGCATCCACATCATCAATTTCAGGTGTGTGCTGCCGACGTTCAACAGCTAGAATAATAAGCCCCCCCACCACAAAAGCGGTGGAGACAGGAAGGGGAGAAAAGAGGCTTGCTTTGATTTTGGCTCCCAAGGTAAGGCCCAAAACAACGGCAGGACAAAAAGCCAGAGCTACATTGGAGGCAAAAGCCCGGGCTCCGGCATCACGCCCCAGTCCAAAGAGAGTGCCCAAAAGTTTGGTTCGATACTCCCAACATATGGCTAAAATGGCGCCCAGCTGGATAAAGATCTCAAACACCCCCCGCACCTCTTTATCCAGAAACCCAAGCCACTCTCCTGTAAGAATCAGATGGCCGGTACTTGAAATCGGCAGAAACTCTGTCACGCCTTCTACAAGTCCCATAATCAGAGCTTTCACCACCAACACCGTCTCCATCAGCACCTCATCCACTCTCTTGTTTTCTACATGTGACCGCTTCGAAAAAAGCCAGAATGACTCACACCACCAGAGAGGCTATAACCGCTTGATGGTTTTATGCCGTGGGCGTTGCTTCGATACATCAACTTTTTTACGATACCGTCATACCTATAAACATGACTCTTTTCCACAGGGTACTAAGGCATATCAAGAGCAAAAAAGCAATCGCTCTAAAAAGACAAACAAACGCGTTAAGAGAAAAGATCACTGAAATGCAGGGTCTCTTATTCCCACCCACACCGGCACAGCACGCCCACGACCGCTGCAGTAAAACGCACAGGTAAATACCACCTGTTCCATGGGAGCCATCGGGCCAAAATGCTTTGTGCAATGGGCCCGAACCTGGCCCTTAGAGTCGGTATAATTAAACCGTACAGAAAGACCAGCCAACCGTTTTTCTCCCGTATGTTTCATCACACCAATGGCCGTGTGGTATTTGCCCCCCGAATGGTGCCGAGTCACCATGCGGGAAAAACGAAGGGTCCCCAACTCATAAAAACAGGGCACTTCGGTACACCTTGTCACCAAAATCGCCACACAAAACAGTACCATCCACCTTCCCATTGACGCCCCCTTGCGCAGGTGATGCCAGAAGCCGACTCCGGACATTAAGATATGGACTTTCGCTGTGTAACCTTCGTTTAAAAAAAATGTACTCCGCTTTTTTTATCGCCACCGTTCATTTGTGTCAAACCAAGTGCACCCAAATAACGGTGCACCAACCGTGGATACGGCCTTGATGCGACACCTTATCTCCATCTTTCTTATAGCAACCATTCTCACCCTCACGACAACCCCCAGCCCCGCCAGGGATGTGAAACGGGTTCTTCTTATTCACTCGTATCACCAGGGGCTCTCCTGGAGTGATGGCATCACAGCCTCAATTCTGGAAATATTCAAAAAAGATCCAACGATTCAGCTCCATGTGGAATACATGGACAGCAAACGAATTGGCCTTAAAAAAGCCTCTCACCTTTTGCTCCACTGCCTCAAAGAAAAATTTCAAAAAGAACCGCCCCACATCATCCTTGCAGCTGACAACAACGCCCTTGTTTTTTTAAAAAAACACCTAAAAACACTCTTCCCAAAAGTACCTATCGTCTTCTGCGGAATCAATGATTACAAACCTGAAATGCTTACGGGGTTCGCCAAAAACATCACCGGTGTCGTAGAGAAAACCTCTCCTTTAAAAACAGCCCAACTTATGAAAGAGGTTCTGCCGGACTTTCGCCGCCTTGTCCTTATCACCGGCACCTCACCCGCGGCCCGATCCATTGGCCATGAGGCCACCCTCACGCTCAAAGATCTAGACCCCTCCATCCAAAAAGAGTGGTGGAGAGGACTCTCCAAAAAACTCCTCATCTCCCGCCTCAAAAAACTTAAAAAAGGCGATGCGGTTCTTCTTATTCTTTTTAATCGAGACAGCCAGGGAACTTACTTCTCCTATGAAGAGAGTGCCCAATTTATCACCCAAGCTTCACCGGTTCCCGTTTTCGGCCTTTGGGACTTCTATTTGGGCTCTGGGGTAACAGGAGGCTACATGGCAAGCTCGCACGACCAAGGAAAACTTGCCGCCCTTCTGGCTATTCAAGTCCTTGAAGGGATTTCGCCCCATGAGCTGCCCGTTCAAGAATCCAGCCCCAATCGCCCCATGTTTTACTATCCAACCCTTGAAAAACACCATATCCCCCTTGAAAAACTCCCCCCCTCCAGTGTGATTCAAAACCGTCCCTCAAATGATCTGGCTGACTTTTTTTCAACCCTCAACCTCCTGGTTCTCGTGGCCTTTGCCCTTATCTTGATTGTTTTAACGTTCCAAATTTTCTCCCGGCTTCTCCGTGAAGATGAAAAGGCCCCGGAGTTTACCAAACAGCTAAGCCAGATGGTCATCTCTGTGGCAGCCATGGGTCTTATTCTGGCCACTCTCCTTTGGGCAGGTCAGGACTACCTGAGGTTTCAAAAAAGAAGAATGGCCCTTCGAGAAACTCTGACCACCGAACTTCACTCAATCATTCGTTCCCAGGTCGACCGGGCCATGGAGACCATCGCATTTCTTAAAAAGAGCGAAAACCAAAGAAGCCGAAATGCCCTTGCATCACGAACCCTCGAAGCCCTCGGAATAGCCCAAACCATTTTCAAAGAGCGGATCTACCTTCCCAGGCAAGACATCTCCCACCTCGTCGTAGAGGCCCTCTCCACCATTCGATGGAATAACAACAAGGGGCATTATCTGATGCTGAGCCTTTCCGGAGAGCTTCTATCCCATCCCGACAGGCCCGACCTGGTGGGTACCAACGTCCTCTCCTTTGAAGATCCAAACGGCACCAAACCCTTTGAAAGACTCACCCAGATGGCCAAGGCCAAAGGGGAAGGGTTTCTTAGCTACACCTGGCTTCACAAAATCGGCGATCCACACACCCATCCCGTTTTAACCCATATACGACGGATCCCTGAATTGAATCTTCTTGTAGGCACCAGTGAGCGTTTAGACGACAGACAAAACCGCATCAAGGCCTTGGCCCAAAAGCAACTTGCCAGCCTCTCTTTTGCCGATGACCGAGGGGAGCTCTTTATTAAAACCTACGAAGGCACAGAGCTCATGCATCGCGGACACCCTGACCTGGAGGGAAAGAATCTCTGGGGACTCACGGCTCCGGGTGGTCAAAAAGTGGTTCAAGAGATCATCGCCGCAGCCAAACGGCCCGACGGGGGATTTGTCACCCACCTGTGGAACCACCCGCAAACCGGAAAGCTGGCTAAAAAACTCGCCTTTGTACGAGGTGTCGGGGACTGGAAGTGGGCTGTGGGAGCCGAGACCTACCTCAGCGATATGGAGCAAACCCTGGCCAAGACACGCCGCGAAATGGGCTCTGCCTTTTCCGTACGCTTGGGGCTTATGATGGTCGGCATGGCCCTTCTCGGCCTGTTTTGCACCTGGTTGGGCCGCCACCTCGCCTCCCGGCTCACCTTGCAATTTCGCACCTTTCAACAAAACTTTACCGCATCGGCAGACCGGCCCATGGACCCCGGCCTTTACCGCCACGCCGAATTTCAGCACCTGGCCACCGGTATCAATGAGGTCCAAATGGCCCGTGAAAAAGCCCGTACGGCCCTGATGAAACAGACAGCCCTTCTTAAAGCGATCTTTGCTGCAACACCTGACCTTCTCATCTTGAAGGATCGTCTGGGGGCCTACCGCATGGTCAATGAAGCGTGCAGCCGCTTTCTGGAGCTGGAGCCATCAGGCATTGAAGGCAACACCGACAATGAATTGTTTGAGCCCCAAAAGGCCAAGCTGCTCTCCCGTGGAGACAAAGAGGTTCTCTCCTCTGGAGAGGCAATTACCGATGAATGGGTCTTTCGAACGCAAAAGACGCCTCGCCATTTTCTCGTAGCCAAAACCGCGGTTTTGGAAGAGGGAGGGCTCATCAGTGGGGTGCTCTGTACAGCCCGAGAGATCACCCCACTGCGCGCGGTGGAGAGAGAACTCAGAAAGAGCCGAGAAGAGCTTAAGCTCGCCCTTGAAGAGGCCACAAGTGCCAACAAAGCCAAAAGCACGTTTCTCGCCAACATGAGCCACGAAATTCGCACCCCCATGAACGGCGTTATCGGAATGATTGGTCTTCTTCTGGGCACAGATTTAAATCGAGAACAGAGGCAATACGCTCAGACGGTGAAATCTTCGGGAGAATCCCTTCTGTCGCTCATTAACGACATTCTCGACTTCTCCAAAATCGAAGCCGGGAAACTCGACCTGGAGACCATCGGATTTTATCTCGTCGATCTTCTTGATGATCTTACCGCGCTGATGGCCATGCGCGCCTCTGAAAAAGGGCTGGAGTTCATCTGCCACATGCAACCCAATGTTCCCATGCATCTAAAGGGAGACCCCGGACGTATCAAACAGATCCTTATCAACCTGGTTGGCAATGCCATCAAGTTTACATCCAAGGGGGAGGTGGCCATTGAGGTGAGCTGCCAGAAAGAAGAGACTCAAAAAATTCAATTATCCATAGGTGTACGGGATACTGGCGTGGGAATACCCCAAGAGAAGCTGCCTCTCATCTTTGAAAGCTTCCAGCAGATCGACGCATCAACCACTCGAAAATTTGGCGGAACGGGGCTGGGTCTCACCATATCCAGACAACTTGTGGAGCTTATGGGCGGAACCATTGCCGTCAAAAGCGAAGAGGGGCAAGGATCCCTCTTTCAGTTCACCCTTCCCCTCGAAAAAGAAAAGCCTCCCCACATCCCTCCCATACCCGACAAACTCAAAGGAAAACATATCCTTATCGCAGAGCCCAACACCGCCTCGCGCAATGCCCTCATCTCACAACTCAACACATGGGGGCTTCGAGCAGAGGCGGTGGAGGAGACCTGGAAGACCCAAGCCACCCTGGAGAGAGCCCTTGAAATAGAAGACCCTTTTAAGGCTCTTCTTCTCGCTTTTAAAGAGCCCCAAACCAATGTGGAGGAACTGGTTCAGGGCCTGCGAGATACTCGAAACTTCGCAACCCTTCCCATCATCCTCATGGTGCCTTTCTCGCTTCTTGGCCACACCCCAAAGTCTCTCGCCCAAAGCATCTCAGCCTCCCTTCCCAAACCCATCACTCGAAGGGGGCTTCGAGAAACCCTGACCACGCTCCTCCTCTCATCCCGTCCCAAAAAACCAAAGGGAAAAACAGCGCCAGAAAAAGCCCCCTCTTCTGCCCATATTCTTCTGGTGGAAGACAACCCCACCAATCAAAAGCTCACCCTTCTTCTGCTAAAAAAAATGGGCCACACCGTAGAGACGGCGCTCAATGGACGCAAAGCCCTTGAGCTGCTTAGAAAAAAAACATTTGATCTCGTACTCATGGACATTCAAATGCCCGAGATGGATGGCTATGAGGCCACACGCCTTCTTCGTCAGAAGAGTTCCGGTGTCCTTGACACCACCGTTCCCGTCATCGCCATGACGGCTTTTGCCATGAAAGGGGATCGAGATGCCTGCATGGAAGCAGGCATGGACGACTACATCAGCAAGCCCATTCGAAGCACCACCCTTGAAGAGGTTCTGACGCGTTGGATTGAAAAAAAAAGAGGCCGATGAAGCAAAACACCCCCTTCTGACAACCCCCCGGACCCCTTACACCATCCCCTCCAGAATTCCATAAAACAAAAGCCTTGACACCACCCAGAAACACTCGCTATCCATAATCTACATTGTTTACAAACAATCCAAATCAACCAACGCACGTGACGGTTTGCGGCCTGCAAACGCAGGTAAAAGCCCGTCATGTGTTAGTGTCGGTACAAAGATTAGACTATGGTTTTTGTCATCACATCCACAGCCCTTGCAGGTATCGTTTTGGCCATCAATGCTCAGCCACGCAATGGCGCATTCTCCAAAAAAAATCGAAACCATCCTGCCAAATCCCAAAGCAACACCAAATAAAGCGACCCCAAACCACAAGACAAAAACCAACAAACTGGCACCCCCTCTTTTTTTGTTGATCCACACACCATGATGTCGTATCGTCTGGGCACCTTACCCGGCCCCTTTCTTTCACGCAAAGGGGCCGTTTTTTGTATATGGAGAGATCATCATGAGACTATCAGCACAGCAGCAGGCCGCCGTGGAGCACATGGGCTCCCCCGCTCTGGTTGTGGCCGGAGCCGGCTCTGGAAAAACCCGTACCCTCACCGCACGATTTGCACGCCTTATGGAGCGAGGTGTCAGTTCCAGACGCATTCTGGCCATCACCTTTACCAACAAGGCCGCCGGTGAAATGAAGAGCCGACTCATGCAGATGACAGGGCTCATGGACACCGACTTTCCCTGGGTCCGGACCTACCACAGCGCCTGCTACATGATTCTCAAAAAGCATGCCCCCAAACTGGGGTATCGCCTTCCTTTGGAGATCTACTCCAGCTACCATCAGCAAAAGACCATCAAAGAGATCTGTCTGGCCCAGAACATCGACAAAAAACACGCCCCAGCCATTCTCTCCGAGGTTTCACGGGCCAAAAACTCCGGCAACGTCCACCGCTACTTTGACGGCATGGATCTTCTCATGAAAAGCCGGACTCAAGGGATTTACGAAACCTACGAAAAGATCCTCAAAGAGAAAAATGCCCTCGATTTTGACAACATCCTCTGCCTCACGCGGGACCTTTTGCGCGATTTTCCGGAGGTACGCGAAGAGTACACCTCCAAGTTCCAGCACATTCTGGTGGACGAATACCAAGACACCAACAACATCCAAGAAGAGATAACCCGCCTTCTTTTGGGTCACGAAAACCTCTTTTGTGTGGGGGATGACTGGCAGGCGGTTTACGGATTCAGGGGAAGCAACGTCAACCACTTCCTCTCCTTTAAAGACAAATACCCCAAGGCCCAAATTTACCGTTTGGAGCAGAACTACCGATCGGCTGACGAGATTGTCCAGCTGGCCAACCAGCTCATCGGATTCAACGAAAGCCGCATGGACAAACACTGCTTTTCCGAGAAAAAAGGGGCTGTGGTGCAAACCCGCACTTTTTTCAATGAGTTTGAAGAGGCCGAATGGGTGGCCAAGCGCATCGCCAATGAAGCGGCAAGTGGAACAGACTATGAGGATATGGTGGTGATGTATCGAACCAAGGCGCTCTCCCTCTGGTTTGAAAAAGCGCTGCGCTCTCTTCAGATCCCCTATCAAATGGTAGGATCCAAAGGCTTTTTCGAGAGAAAAGAGATCCTGGATCTCAACTGCTATCTTTTGGCCGCCTTTTACCCCGCCGATGATGTGGCCTTTGAACGCATTGTTAACACCCCCAAACGCGGCATCGGCCCCTCCATGATCTCCAAAATCTCTCAGGCCAGGGTCGGCATCATGGGCCTTCAGGAATCGGCCCGGCGAATGGTCAAAGACCGGGTCCTCTCCAAGAAAATCCACGAGGGGCTCTCAGGGCTCTTTGAGCTTCTCGATCGCATCAAAGAGATGGCCCCGGATGAGGCCATTCGAGAGATCCTTCAAAAGACAGGTTATCTTGACTACCTCGAAGGCTACTGCAAAAGCGGCTCATCCGAATTTGAGACTCGAAAAGACCAAATTGAAGAACTGATTCACACCGCGTCTCTCACCGACAACCTGGCCGACTACCTAGAAGACGTGAACCTCATTCAAGAAGACAAAGACGACGACGGAGGCGGCAAGGGGGTTCACCTCTCCACCGTCCATGCCAGCAAAGGACTTGAGTATCAAATGGCCTTTATTGTGGGACTGGAAGAGCAGCTCTTCCCCCACTGGCGATCCATGGAGAGTGATCAAGAGCTGGAAGAGGAGCGCAGGCTGATGTATGTGGCCCTCACCCGTGCGGAGTCTCACCTCTACCTCACCTCGGCCGGTTCACGCCGAAAAAAGAGAACCCGAAAAAGCCGCTTCTTTTATGAAGTAACCACGGCCATGGATGAGCTCAACCTTTAGGCAGATCACCAAGCCTTTTGCCCTCGCAAGCTAACCACTTGTCACAAAAAGCCCCCATCCACTCTGACGACTGGATGGGGGCTTTTTATGACAACACGTTTACAACAGACTCACTTTGCGTGGGTCGATTTAAATCACCTCGAGCCCCGTCCCTTCCATCATGGCAAGGCCATACTCAATGGAGACAGCATAGCTGATCTGGGTATGGTAGCCAGGATCACTTCCACGCACAAAATCGCCGCCGTCTTCCACCGGAGAAAACCGACCTACCACCACACCAATCACTCGGCCGTCATCGGCACTCACCAGAGGAGCGCCCGCCATGCCGTCGTGCACCATGGTATCAAAGAGAAGCAAATGAGTCCCATTTTTGGATCGGATTTTGGAGCTTAAAATGGCACTCTGGGCCACCAAATTGTGCATCTCATCGTGGCCAAAGGGAAATCCAAGACAGAGAAGGCTGGTTCCCAGCCCCAGGTTCTCTGTGGTTCCTCCAAGGTGGTCTGGTGTTTTGATGCGCAGATTCCGGTCAATCTCCAAGAGTGCCGTGTTGTGTACCTTGTCCACAGCTGCCACCGAAACACTCATGGCCGAGACACGCTCTAAGCTAATGGGAAAAAACCCATCCGGGCTGTTGGTGGGAACCACCATCAAACCTTCGAAATCCTCTTCAAGAAGATGTGCTGCCGTTAAAAGGTAGCCGTCATCATGCATGAGAAAAGCGGTACCGAGAAAAACCACGGCACTCTCCTTTTTTCTCACAAGCATCATGCACCCACCTGCAAATTTCAAACTGACATCTTGTAACATGGTCCTCCTCCTTTTGCAGATCAAGCACTCTTTTTTCGGCCAAAAATCACCTGAGGTGCCTCGGCTCCCTCAATCTCATACTCTTGAACCTTTTTCTGACCAGGCTTCACGCTAAACGTTTGAATACCAATGTACTCATTAAGTCCTTTCTTGAGGCTCACACACATCACAATGAGCACAATACCAAAAGGAAGACCGGTGGTGACCACCGCCGATTGAAGTCCACCCAGCCCACCACAAAGAAGAAGCACGGCCGCCACAACGCCCTGAAGAATGGCCCAGAAAAGCCTCTGAGGAACAGGTGGATCGGGGTTGCCACCGGCCGTGATGATATCAATTACCATGGAACCGGAGTCAGACGAGGTGACAAAAAAACTCACCACCACAAGGATTCCCAGCATGCTTGAAAAGCTGGCCAGAGGAAAATTTTCCAAAAGCACAAAAAGGGAGACCGCAACATCCTCTGAAACCGCCTTGGCAATACCTCCGCCTCCAAACATCTCAATCCACAGAGCAGTATTCCCAAAGACCGTCATCCAGAGAAAGGTCACAAAAGCGGGGACACAGAGAACGCCCATGATAAACTCTCGAATGGTTCGCCCTTTTGAGACTCGCGCAATAAACATCCCCACAAAAGGAGACCACGCAACCCACCAGGCCCAGTAAAAGAGGGTCCAACTGTTTTGCCAGTTGGTATTTTCAAAGGTCTCACCCCAGGTGGCCAGCATGGGAAAATGCTGCACGTAAGAACCAATGTTCTCCAAAAAGCCATTGATAATAAAAAGGGTGGGGCCACACATCAGCACAAAAAGAAGAAGACCTGTAGCGAGCCAAACGTTCACCTCCGAGAGGCGACGAATCCCCGCATCCAGCCCTCGAACCACCGACATGGTGGCAATGGCCGTAATACCGGCGATCAAAAGCAGCTGAACCGTGGGACTCTGCTGCCACCCAAAAAGATGGGAAAGGCCGGCGTTGATTTGCTGAACCCCGAGCCCCAGAGATGTTGCCACACCAAACAGAGTCGCAACCGTGGCAAGAATATCCACCAGATTGCCCCAAAACCCATGAATTTTTTCACCAAGCAGAGGGTAAAACACGGTTCGAATGGAGAGCGGCATCCCCTTATTGAAACTGAAAAACGCCAAAGAAAGCCCTACGATGGCATAAACCGCCCAAGGGTGAACGCCCCAATGGAGAAAGGTGATTGCCATAGCTACTCGAGCCGCTTCGGTGCTGTTTGCAGATGGAAAGGGACTTGAGGCAAAGTGATACATGGGCTCTGCAACCCCGTAAAAAAGCAGACCAATGCCCATACCTGCAGAGAAAAGCATGGCAAACCAACTCATGGTACTGAACTCGGGTTCGGCGTCATCGCCTCCCAGACGAATATCGCCGTATCGGCTGAACATCAGATAGAGAGCAAAAAAGAGAATGATGTTCATGGTCCAGATAAAAAACCATCCCACATTGGTGGAGATGGCACCCAAAAGAGGGCCAAAAAAATCACCCACAACCTTTTGATAAAAAAAGGTAAAGGCCACAAACCCTACGATAAAAGCGGCTGAAATGAAAAAAACCTGGGGGTGAACATCAAAAAGGGGGGATGAATCAGAGGATGATTCTGGGTGGGGGTATTTTATATCGCCTTCTGGCATACGAAACTCTGCCTCCTGTGTTTGTGTGAATACCAAACCCGGAGATAGAGAAAGTGAGGTCCGGTGCATACGCACACAAATTCACTTTACAGAAGACAAAACCACCGACAGTACACCGGAAACCATCCACCACAAAGGGGCCGGTGAATTCGGGTGTTCCAAACGATTGGAAAAAAACAAGCCACAACGTTTGACTATTTAAAATAAGGCTATGGTCTTTTCACTGGCAACGCTTATCACCAACGGAAGTCTTGCATCCATCCGAAGCCAAAAGCTCCGGGTATCTCCGGATCGACCGGATTGGCACGGGGTCCCATAGAGAAACCACGGCAAGCCTGCCCGCATACCTTTACTTCCATGCCCCATAAAAACAAGAAAAAGACAAGCCAGACATAGAAGCCAATACAAGAAAACAAAAACATCTTGAAAAAAGACGTTTTTAAGTCCAACGACCAACTTACCCAGCTAAGGAATTATCAAGGAGATCCAAACAGACTCGGGGAGCGTACCACAATTTTAACCCATTGAAAATGGCCAAAATAAGAAAACACAGTATAATAATCTAAAATTTACCAAAATATAGGCAACACAAAACAGTCACCAACCACAACAACCATTTACCCCCCCAACCGTAAGCAACAAAAAGATATCCTATAAAAATGAATCACGCCTTTTTTCCCTGAGACTCTTTTTCAGCCATCGCCTTCGCAGGTCCCCGCGGAAAAACTTTTGGCGTGAACAGCAGAGGAGATCTTCCCCCCAAGGAAACGGCCTTCAGCTGGGGTTGATAAAATTCGTATGGCAGGTGCCTCAAGAGGGTCATAACAACAGAAAAAACGGTAAAAACCCTAAGCCTGACGCCTAAATATCGTCACCTACGAGTAGTCCTTCTGCTTGTTCATACGGCTTACCTCAAGCTTGGCATCCCGCTCTTTCAGGGTCTGACGCTTGTCGTGAAGCTTTTTACCGCGCCCGATGCCCACCTTCATCTTGATACGGCTTCCCTTGATATAAATACTCAGTGGAATCAAAGAACAGCCTTTGAGGGTAAGCATGTCGGTGATCTTTTTGATCTCCCGCCTGTTCAATAGTAGCTTTCGTGGTCGCGACGGATCATGATTGGAGTGAAACGAAAAGGGGTACTGGGAGATGTGCATCTGATGCACAAAAATCTCACCTTTTTCAGAGACTTTGCAGTAAGACTCCTTCAAATTCACGGCGCCATCCCGAAGCGACTTCACTTCAGAGCCCACCAGCACAAGGCCGGCCTCATACTGGTCTGTGATCTCATAGTTGAACCTCGCCTTCTTGTTATTGGCGATGGACCGGATGCTCTTTTCTCCCATATCTCCTTCCCCAGCCACGCGGGCCGTTGAATCACTTTATCCTTGAGTTTGATACATATAAAAAGGCAAAAAAAGGTCCCCATGACACGCAGCCCATCAGGAGAGACCTTTCTAAGCTTAAAGGCCCAAGGCCGGTGAGTCACCGGCCCTGACATACTCTGTTTTGGCTTATGACCTAGCGGCTACGCTTCCCGTTTTCAGATTCTTCCGGGTAAACAAACGCCTCCATCAAGGCATTGACACCGCTTTGGGAGGTCTCCATAAGCACCTTATCGGCAAATTTTCGGCTCTCGGAAAAGCTCAAGCCTCGAACCATCTCTTTCACCCCAGGAAGGGATTGGGGCGTCATGGAGAGTTCATCCAACTCAAGCCCCAAAAGAATCGGCATGTTGGCTGGCTCGGAAGCCATCTCCCCACAGATACACACCTTCACATCGTATTTTTTGCCCACATCCACCACTCGGCGAATCATGCGAAGCACCGCCGGATGGAGGGAGTTGTAGAGGTGCGCCACCTTTCGGTTGCCTCGATCAATGGCCAAGGTGTACTGGGTCAAATCGTTGGTGCCGATACTGAAAAAATCGACCTCTTTGGCCAGGCGGTCGGCCATCACAACAGCCGACGGCACCTCAATCATGATGCCCACTTCAAAATTTTCACTAAAGGTCAGCCCTTCAGCTTCCAGCTGGGCTGCAGCCTCTTTAAGCAGTTTTTTGGCTTCCAGAACCTCTTCAACCCCCGAGATCATGGGAAACATCACCCGCACATTGCCAAAGGCTGCCGCACGCAAAATGGCGCGAAGCTGGGTCATGAACACATCGGGACGCTGCAAACAAAAACGAATGGCACGAAGCCCAAGAGCTGGATTTTCCTCGTCATTTTCTCGAGCATAGGCCAGAGCCTTGTCCCCATTGATATCCAGAGTCCGGATCACAATGGGCTCAGGAAAAATCAGCTCGGCCACCTCACGGTACTGCTCGTAGAGCTCCTCTTCGGTGGGAAAGTGGGAACGGGAGAGATACTGGAACTCGGTACGAAAAAGACCGATGCCCTCACCCCCATTGTCCATCACCGAAACCACCTCTTCGGCCAGCTCAATATTGCCCATGAGCTTCATGGTGACCCCGTCCAGGGTGGTGGCGGGAATTTTACTGCGGCGCTTGATGTTGGCCCGACGGGTCTCGTCCCTGATCTGCCGTTCCTCATACTCCATGAGGGTCTCATCCGAAGGATCGATGATCACGATGCCTTCGTTGCCATCCACGATGATGATATCCTCATTGTTGATCAGCGCCGACACGTTGCCCAGCCCCAAAACCGACGGCAGCTCAAGGGTGCGGGCAATGATGCTGGTGTGGCTGGTTTTGCCTCCGCGATCGGTCACAAATCCCTTGATGCGCTCCAGCTGAATGCGACTGGTATCGGCAGGGGTCAGGTCCTTGGCCACAAGGATCACCCGCTTGTCGATATTGGCGATGTTCACCTCTTGGACCCCCACCAGGTTCACCATCAGGCGATCTGAAACCTGTGTGATATCATCGGCCCGCCCCTGAAGATAGGGATCTGCGATGTTTCGAAACATCTCACGTGCCCGAGAGGTGGTTTTTTTCAGGGCCCACTCTGCGTTGATGCGCTCATTTTCAATGGCTTCAAGGGTGCGGCCATAGAGCATTTTGTCTTTAAAGAGAGCCAGGTGCGACTCCAGAATTGCCAGATGGTGATGAAGCTCTTCGGGCAACTCTTCAATCACCTCTGTCAGCTCATCCTCGGCTTTTTTCACAGCGGACTTGAACCGGTTAACCTCCTCACGGATGCCTTCGGGAAGAACGTTGTACTTCTCCACAACGTTCACCCCTTCCCGGTCCACCAGATACGCCTGTCCGATGCAAATGCCCGGGGAGCCGCTGATGCCTTTAAGTATTGTGTCTGAACCTTTTTCAACCATGAATTTAAGATCTGCTCTTTGTCGTCTATATGTCATCTTTGGAAAGTGGAGGGTCGTGGCGTCACTGCCCGATCTCTCTCCAAGCCATCCGGCTTACATCCTCAATGTGGTGCGCATGCCATGCCATACTGCCTGGAAAGCGCATTGTGACTCGCCCGCAAACGTACCTCAAGCATCCATACCCCGCCTCTTGTGGCAGGGATCGCGCCATACATCGCCGAACTCCGGCTTTTCAAAGGGCGCAAACGACTTACGGGGTTGTCATGATTTGGAAAAGAAGAAAAAGCTCCCAGACAGGGCGTCCGGCACAAAGTAAGGAGTCCCTGTCGGGGTCCAAAGGGTTACTCATCGGCTTCGATGAGTTCATAGATACGGTCAAGAATGGTCTGATCTTCGGTGGACTCCACCTCAATCTCAATCTCTGTGCCCCTGGCACATCCCAGGGTCAGTATATCGATGATGCTTGTTGCATCGGCCTTCTCACCATCACGAATGATCCACACCTCGCCTTTTGCCTCAGCCGCTGTTTTGGCGATCTGGGCAGCCGGGCGGGCATGAATGCCCAGTGCACTGTTTACTACAATCTTTCTTGAAATCGCTTTAATATGACTTACCTTCAGTACCTGGTATCTGACAATCCGATCTTCCGGAACAACTCCACAGACAATGACTTTGGGTCAAAAAAAGACAAAGAGCCACCATCCAAAAATACCGGACATTATTAGCACAACGCATCTTCTTGTGTCAATCTGAAAACATTGATATCATTTCAGATTAAAAACGATCACAAGCAGTTCCATTTTCCAGAGGTATCACCTCATAGAAAACCTTTGCAGAGGAGACAGGGAATATGAAAGAATCGGTTACCATTTTCGGAAAAGAGAAGTGCCCCCACACCCGCGCAGCCATTGATGCCCATAAAGCAAAGGGAGATGAGGTTCTCTATCAAGATGTTCTTCTCTCCGAGGACGCCATGAATAAGATGCTGGCCCTCTCCGACGGGGAAAGAAAGGTTCCCGTCATCCTCAAAGGCCGCACCGTCACCATCGGTTGGGAGGGCCGATCCTGAAGGGTATAACCCTTATGCCTGCAGTTTGCAGGCACCCCCGCACAAGCCACGCCTCCAGCAGCACTGAAGTGGAGTTTCATCCCAACTTGTAAGGAGTGATGTTATGAGAAATCAGTATGTCATTGAGGAGTTCAAACTTGAGGAATCCTGGAGAATCTTTCGCATCATCGGAGAGTTTGTAGAAGGCGTCGACCGCCTTCACGACCTGGGCCCTGCGGTAAGCATCTTCGGCTCAGCCCGCACCAAGCCCGGCAGCCCATACTATGAAAAAGCACGCCAAATAGCGGCCTTGATGGTCGACAATGGCTACAATATCATCACCGGAGGAGGGGGCGGCATCATGGAAGCCGCCAATAAGGGTGCCACCGATGCCGGTGGGAAATCTGTAGGCCTCAACATCAATCTGCCCTTTGAGCAGCAGCCCAACCCCTACTCAAACATCAGCATCAACTTTAACTACTTCTTTATCCGTAAAGTGATGTTCGTCAAATACGCTTCGGCCTATGTCATCATGCCCGGGGGCTTCGGCACATTAGACGAACTTTTTGAAGCGGTCACCCTGATTCAAACCCAGCGCATCATGCCCCTTCCCCTGATTCTCTTTGGCACAGACTACTGGGCCGGCCTCATCGACTGGATCAAAGCACGCATGCTGGAAGAGAAAAACATCAGTGAAAAAGATCTGGACATCATTAAAATGACCGACGACCCAGAAGAGATTGTCCGCATTATAAAATCCTGCAATCGAGACTAATCGCTTAAATCGTGCCGCAGAGGCCCTGTGCGTCTGCGGCCTTCACCCACTACAGACACAAAGACCCTCATTTCATGACAGACGAAACCCAGCACCACCTCCACTTCTCCTGCGCCACAACCATGGACGAGATACCAGACAGCACCATCGATCTTGTGGTCACCTCGCCACCCTACCCCATGATTGCCATGTGGGACGAGTGCTTTTCAGGCTCCGATCCTGCTATTGCCCAGGCCCTTTCACAAGAAAACGGCATGGAGGCTTTTGAAGCGATGCATCGCCACCTCGACAAGGTGTGGGATGGGGTGGTGCGCACCCTGAAGCCCGGTGGATTTACTGCTATCAATATTGGAGATGCCACACGAAGTCTTGCGGGGGAGTTTGCCTGCTACCCCAATCACGCACGTATCACCATGGCCCTCATCCAAAGAGGGCTCACCCCTCTCCCGGAAATCCTCTGGCGCAAGGTCAGCACAGCGCCCAACAAATTCATGGGCTCCGGCACGCTTCCTGCAGGCGCTTATGTTACCCAGGAGCATGAGTATATCCTTCTCTTCCGCAAAGGGGGAAAAAGGGTATTCAAACCCGGAATGGCCAAAGAGACACGAAGCCGATCCGCCATCTTTTGGGAGGAGAGAAACCGCTGGTACTCGGATATCTGGAGCGATATCTCAGGGATAAGGCAAGAGACAGGTGACGCCCATGTGAGACAGCGCAGTGCCGCCTACCCGCTGGAACTGCCCTTGCGACTTATTCTCATGTATTCCGCACAGGGAGACACCATACTGGACCCTTTTTCAGGAACCGGAACCACCATGCAGGCGGCCATGGCCACGGGACGCTCCAGTGTCTCATATGAGACAGATTCTGCCTTTGCCCCGCTTTTTGATGAAAGGGCCAAGGCAACCCCAAGCCTCTCCAAAAAACTCTGTCGAAATCGGTTTAAGGCGCACCTGAAATTTGTCCGAGACCGGCTTAAAACGAGAAAACCCATAAAACATATGAACCGCGTCTACCATGTGCCCGTGGTGATGGCCCAAGAAAAGGCCCTCACCCTCACCCAGACAAACCAAGTCATCCCATCTGGCTCTGGTTTTCTGGCAACCCATGGAGACTACACCCCTCGAGAAAAGCTCGAAACATTTGACATTTCGGCAACACATGCCGAGGAGAGTCAAAAAAAAAGTGGCCCCGCAAAAAGTCAAATTGCGCCATAGTGAGCGACAACATCTGGAGTTCCTGCTTCGTTTCTTTCCACGATGTCGTAAGCGTCGACTTTTTACGACGGCATCAAGAAATCCGGCCATCTTGTCAGAGAGGCCGGTTCAGGCATCACACAATACCTGTGGGGCACATACCAAGATGGAGGATCCATGCAGCAGATTTACCCTTTAGAAATCCACGAAGAGTCCTCGGATTATCCAACAAGGCAGGACTTCTTTGTCTCAAAGGCCGGAGATGAAAAGGGTTTTGGCCTTTTTACCCGCCGCCTCTTTCAAAAAGGCGAGCAGATGGCGCGCTTTACCGGAGAAGTTCTAAACGAAATCAAACTCCATACCCTTCAAATCAGCCCCAGCAAGCACCTTTACGACCCCCACTTTGTGGGGTACCTCCTTCACTCCTGCGATCCCAATGTGGAACTGAACATGAAAACCCTCACCATGAGAGCTCTTAAGGATATTGCTCCGGGTGAAGCCCTCACCATGGATTACGCCTCCACCGAAGATGTACTCTACCGCCAGTTCGCCTGTGCCTGCAAAGCTCGAAAATGCCGCCAATGGATCACGGGAAGACTTGAAACCATCAACCGTGAAGGACGCGACTACCTCAACTCTCTCTCCAGCCGATGCACTCTCGTCTTTGCCCATGAACACGCCTGATTCAACCCATACACACTTCTGGTGGGAACGCGCCGGACTTGAATACAGAGAGGGGCTCCTCTTTTTTGAGGGAAAACCGATCGATGCCCTTGTAAAACGCTTTGGCACCCCAACCTTTGCTTACAGCGCCCCACGCATCGAATCCAACATAGAGAGGCTCAAGCGGGCTCTTTCCCAAACCTGCCTTGACGCCAAACTCTTCTACGCCATGAAGGCCAATCGGTTCGCCCCCATCTTAAGCCAGATGGCCGGCCGAGGGCTTTGCGGCATTGACGCCTGCTCTCCCGAAGAGGTGATGCTCGCCTCTTCCTGCGGGTTTCCTGAAGAGGCGATCTCCTATACTGCCACAGCGGTATCCAATCAAGATCTCGAAAGACTTCTCCCTTTCAAAGGGCTCCACATCAACTGTGATGCCATCAGCACCCTTCGACGGTTGGGAAAAAGGGATCCGGGGCGGGCCATCGGCCTGCGCATCAATCCGGCCATGGGGGTGGGGTACGGCGAAAATGAGCTGCTGCACTACAGTGGAGATGCCACCACAAAATTCGGCATCTACGAAGAGCAATTTGACGAAGCCCTTGCCGTGGCAGCAGACTACCACCTCACCATCACCACCCTTCACCTCCATACCGGATGCGGCTACTTAAACACCCAGCTTCCTGTCTGGGAAAAAATCCTTCTTCAAGCCAAGGACTTTGCAAAAAAAATCCCCAGCCTAACCGCTCTCAATCTGGGGGGGGGGCTGGGGGTGCCCCACACTCAAAATGATCTGCCCCTGGACCTGAATCGTTGGGCTGAAGTCATTCAACGCGTTTTCGGCGACACAAGACTCACACTTCAAGTGGAGCCCGGAGACTACATCGTCAAAGACGCCGGGCTTCTCCTTCTCACTGCCAACACGGTCGAAACACGCCAGTCCACGCGCTTTGTAGGGGTCAACGCCGGTTTTAACATCGCCATTGAACCCGCCATCTACGCTCTTCCCTTTGAACCGGTGGTCGCCTGCCTGCGTCCGGGAAAAAAGGAGCCTGTCACCGTCTGTGGAAACATCAATGAAGCTTTGGATATTTTTATAAAAAGCCATCCCCTGCCACCCATCCTTGAAGAAGACACCATCGCCCTTATCAATGCCGGAGCCTACGCCTCCTCCATGAGTTCCAACCACTGCATGCGTGGCACATTTCGAGAGATACTGATTCGGTAGTCGCCCCCCTCGCCGTTTCACCACAAAAAAAAGGGCCCAAAAAGAGCCCCTTTTTTGCACCACAACGTTTATAAAACCATCACGGCATGGCTAACGTTAGTTAACGTAACGATGATACCGGCTACCCAAACGAAGATACGCTTTTGATGACGCCCGAGTCGGTAACTTTTCTATGCGCCGATCCATGGTGCTCGGCAGCCAATGTGATGGGTCCTCCTCCCAGGCCGCCTCATCGGCTTTGGGCTTCAGGCGGTTTAAAAGGGAGCTCATACCGGAAGGATCGTAACCCGCACGCCGTGCATAAAGAATACCCTGACCGTCTGCCTCCATTTCATACGCCTCTTTTCGGCCGCGAATGGCGCGCTCAAACATCGCCAGAGCCAAATCGTCCATCTCCATTTCCAAGGCACCCACTCCCAGCTCATCGCCCATCTCGGAAAAGGCGTCGTCGGCATCAATCTTCGAACGTCTGAGAGAAGCTTCGGTCATCCCATGCTGAAGGGTAATGTGAGAGATCTCATGCCCCAAAAGGCAAGCAAGCTCATTTTCACTACGCACCATATCCAGCATGCCCTTTGAGATAAGAATCACCCCGATGGGAGTCGCATTGGCGAAAATACGGTCGGTGTTCACCACATGCACACTCACGGGCAGATCGTAAAATTCAGAGCTCTCTGCAATGAGCTGAGCAAGATTGTTGACATAGGTCACCAGCCTGCGGTCCTGCACCAACCCTGGTTCGGCAAGCCGCCCTGCAATAAAAGCACTGGTGGCGATCATCCTCTCGCTGAGCTGAAACCCTTGAGCACATGCGAGGTTCGTGCTGGCCAGAAAGCTCTCGTGTGTTCGGCGGCCTGAAAAAGTCTCTTTTTTAAATTTTTCGTACTCTTCAGGGACGATGTATCGCACGAAAGGAGACTCAAAAATTTGCTTATTGAGCTGCCCCCGGCCCACAGGGTTTTCAAAAAATCCCTTCACCGCAGCCGTAACCATGATGGTGGCCATGCGTTTCCCCGAGGTATCCACAGAAAGCAAACCATAATCGATGGCCTTCTCCTGAGGCTTCAATGCATTGGCCGAGAGCCACCCCGTTACATTCACGGGAGCCTTCACCTTGCACCAACGACCTTTGTTCTCCAAAACATCCACAAAAGTTCCCTTTTTTAGAGTCGCGACCACCGGATAGAACGCCCCGGGTTTGGATCTCACCGATGCCGAAGAGACCTCAATGGTCTCACCCAGGGCCGAAACCGCTGTCAGCAGCACCATACAGACAACCATACAAAGTCTCATTTTCATCACGGACCCCCTCACTTGGTTTGAAAATTAAACACCCCATCCTCATCCACAAGGTCGGGGTTCTGCTTTAAAATGTGACAACGCTCTGCATAGGCGCGGGCCGGGCCGTCATCAGGAGCCAAAGCAAGAACCCGTTGAAACGCCTTTGCCGCCTCATCCCATGCACCGGTTCGATAGATGCCCAAAGCCCCTGCAAAAGCTTCTTCCACAGCCTTTACGTCTGGTGTCACCGACTCCAGACGATCCACCAAGGTAAAAACTCGAATGGGGCGACTCTTTCCCTTAACCCGAATGCAGTCCACCTCTCGAAAAAGGTAGAGATCCTTCACCTGCTGCCAGGCGTTTTCACAAAGCATATTGGTGGTGCCATACGCTTTGTTCACCCCCTCAAGACGAGCAGAGAGGTTCACCGTATCGCCAATGGCAGTGAAATCCATGCGACGCGCGCTGCCAAGATTTCCGACCACTACAGGGCCCGAGCTGATCCCAATTCGCGTAAGGATATCGCCTTGCTCCGATGGAATCAGGCTGTTGACCCTTTTCCGTCCAAATTCAAGGACCACCTCACAAGCGGCCCGCACATGGTCCAACCGAGCCACCGGAGCCCCGAATACGGCCATGATGCCGTCTCCCGTATATTTATCAAGCATTCCTCCCTGCTCTAAAACAATGCCGGTGACCACCTCAAAATAGGTATTTAAAACCTTAATAAGCTCTTGAGGTGTTTTGTCTTCGGCAAAGGTGGTAAACCCTTGAAGATCGGTAAAAAGTACGGTTCCAATACACTCGGTGCCTTCTAAAGAGACCGTATCGGGATTTCGCATGAGATGATTGATCACAGCTTCGTGAAGGTAGCGGGAAAAGATGGCTCGAATCTGACGTTTGGCTGCCCCTTCGGTGACCATGCGGTAAACCGCAGAGACCGTAGCGGTAAGTCCCAAAGTCAAAAGAGGAAAAAGCAGATCCACTAAAACACCGCCAGGTTTTAAAACAAACCATCCGGCGAAAAGAGAGAGGCCCACAAGCGTTCCACTGGTCCCGAGGGCCAGGGTAAAACGTCCCACAGCAAAGGCAAAAGCCGCGACAAAAGAGAGCAGCAAGGAAAGAGCCACCACCCAGGCAAGGGGGATCTCCCTCACATGGCGTCCATTCAAATAGTTATCCAAAACCGTCGCCTGAATTTCACCGCCAGGATAGGGCGCCCGTGGGGTAAAAGGAGTCGACTTCAGATCCATCAACCCCGATGCGGTCCCACACACCACCACATAAGCCCCTTCATACTCCTCGGGCCGGATCACCGGGGTTTCGCCATTCATCTCAGCCACCACAGATCGAAGCACATCATAAAAACTGTCGTAACGATAGATGCCTTCTGGCCCACCCTTTCCGTACCACAAAATGGTATGATTGCCTTTTGCATCGACGGGAATAACCTGTTGCTCTGTCACCAGCACCCCTTGGGTGGCATCAAAACGCACCACCCTATCTCCAGTACCTGCCAGATAGGTAGCAAATGCAAGCTGTGGATAAAGGCGCTTTCCCACACGAAAAAAAGGCGCCATGCGACGCACAACACCATCGCTGTCGGTCAAGAAATTGACCACCCCCACTCGCGCATGCGCTCCAAGGGAAGGAATAGGCGGTGTAAGGGTGTCGTAGGTGGGAGCAGGAAGGGTCTCGCTTCCTGGAAAACGCAGGCCCCTTGGAAGCCCTTCACGGACTTCGTGCTCGCCTCGTAGCGCCACGCCACCCAAAACCACACGGCCATTTGTGGCAATGGCATCGGAAAAACTCTGCTCTGAGGCTTCGGCGTCCACATCCACTCGGTCCACCTCTTTTTCGGTGAAGAGCATGTCAAAAACCACAGCCTTTGCGCCGGCTCGATGAAAATAGCCGGTAACGAGCCCGTAAAACTCCCGGGGCCAGGGCCAATTTACATTGTATATTTTGGAAAAATTCTGAATGGAAGTGTCATCAATGGCCACAATAACCACGCGGGAATCGGCAAGCCCCTCAGGGGTAAACCCGCGGGTAATGGCATCAGAGAGAGCATAATCCATGTTTTGATAAAGGGGGGTCAAAGAGAATACGCCCACCAAAAGCGTGGCAACAATAGCCGCCAAGACGGATGCCATCAATCCCCTTCTCATTTTATATCCCATTGTCATTCCACCGCCTCCCCTTGCGCACCCCAAAGCACCACGTGACGACATCTTCTTTACTACCTCATTTAATACGGATTTCGCAGTGATCCGTATCACTTTAACCAGGTAGCAACAAAATTTGTACCACATTACTTAACCATCATGTTAGCAGGAAAAGAGTCGAGACAAGAACTTTCAGGAAAGAAACCCACCATGGGGACAGGATATTTCTCGGAAAGGCCGGGTATGCCATAGTCCCCTAAACGCTGGGTCTTCGCCCCTTCACAACTGGAAAGGCACCGCATCAAAACACTCCGTTTTTAATGAAATGCCATCTTTTCTTGACGAGAGTATCGTCATACAAAAAAAAGAGCCCGCCAAAACACATCAAATATGGACCGCAGCCTCGCCGCCCCTCAGACGTTTACGAATCCTCTCGGGGACAAACACATGAACGTCCCCAGATTCAAAGGCGAACGCCACATCTTTTCGAGCTTCATAGAGGGCATCAATGGCAGTGGAAAATCCCTCTTCATTATGAAAATAACGAATATGATACGCTCCCCAACTGGTCATAAAAAAAAGGGTAAACGTCGTAAAAGCACCGGTCAGCATGGGAGAGTCTAACCCCACGATAAGGATGGCACGACGCACTTTCTCACCCTCCAGCAAATCTTCAGAGCTGATGGTAAACTCTTCTCCCTGAGGGAAACGCTCCAAAAGAACTTCCATAAGCCGAATGATATCCCGCAGACTCACCTGTGTGGGGTTGGGAAACATCTTCACCAACACACCAGGATGATAGTAGCCATTAAGCACCGCCTGAACCACCACAGACTCCACATAAGGCTCCATAGCAAACAGAGCACCACGGGCTCCATAGGGAATCGCAGCTGGTGGAGTGCCTCCATAGAGTTCCCAGGTTCCCGTCTGCTTGCGCCGACTCCGCCAGGCGTAACTAAGCTGTTTGAATGTCACCTGGCGTTGGCTCACCAGATCCCGCTTCATCAACTTCCCCTCCATAGCGGCATAGTGCACCACCATGCGTCGGCCCAATACCGTCAGATCTCGATCCGTGATGTGGCTGCTGCCCTGCCCGGCATCTTTGAGGTGCTGAGAAAGCCTCTGGTAGGTGGTAATCATAAACGTATTGATGCTCTCAGCCAAAACCTCCACCCGCTCACCAGCCCCACGGCCCACTTTGCCTTCGAGTTGTTGCAACCAAAGCCCTTCTTGGCCAATCTTTGCAAGAAATCGTTTCAAAAGTGAGGCACGCATGCGAAACAAAGAGCGCTCCCGTGCGACCACCGAGCCTCCCAACTTCTGAAGAAAACTCAATCGAACGATGGAAGCCTCCTCTTCGTTTCGCCCCTCCCCGTAAAATAACTTCAGCGTCTCATAGAGAAGAAGGTAAGGGTCTTCCCCTACCCCCCCCCAACCTCCGGTGCTCCAGCGAGACTTCAATACATCACAGAGAAGACGCCCCTTCTCCTCTCCAGAGATGGTTCTCTCCAGAAGGGCCATTTTGAGCACCGACTTAAAAGGAGAGAAAAAACTTTTAAAAAGCTGCCAGATAGAAGCCCCAAAGTACTCGCCGTCAGGAATCTCCTTCACTTCCCCCAAATCGATGCAGTCGCACCACACCCCTGAGGCCACAGAAAAAAGAGGCTCATAATAAAAAGAGCGCATCTCTGGCGGCGTAACGCACCAAAAGGGTAGTTTTCCCGCCACCACCTGAAACGTGCGATAGAACTCCTCTTTTAAAATCAACCCCTGAGCTGAACCGGAACTCTCTTTGTCGCTTCCACCAAAACGGTTTTCTCGAATCGCCTCGGGTTCCATCACAAAAAAATGAATCTCAAGGCCATAACCACTCAAAACCCAGGCCTCTATGGCCTCCAAACGATGGGCCAGACGCTTCAATGCGTCCGGGGTGCCACCCTTCTCACCAAGGCAAAGCCAGTAATCGATATCTGAACTGGTGGTCTGCGCCACAGAACCACTGCTTCCAATGGTATAAAGACCGTCGTAGCTCTCTTCCGAAAAAGAAACTTCTGGAACCACCCCCAGATGAGACTCAGCCAGATCAAAAAGAGACTCCGAAGGATCAAACCCAAAAATTCCTGCCGGAGCCCCTTCTGCGCCTTCCGGCTCACCGGGAACCGGCAACGTGGGATCATGAATCAGCAGAGGGATCAGCTCAAAAAGCTCCTCCTGCCTCTCTTTGAGGCTGTCCTGACACAACGCCAGACGCCTTTGATTAAACCGAAGAAAGGCACGCCTCTGCCGGGTCATCTCCTGGGCAAGATGCAACAGATTCAGCCAACGGCTTGCTAGCTGCTCAGCCGAAAAGAGCGATTCATCCAAAAAATGATCTCCCATCACCGGATCATCGCTTATCGGCCCCTGCCCCTGATCGCAATGCATACGGGCCAGGTTGTTCATTTGCCATTTCGCCCGTGTAAAAGAGGTGTCGTAAAAATGCGAATCTGTAAAATCGCAGGCGGCAATCAGTGTGCCGGCCATGCGAGCCTGCCGCAAAACCGCCCCGGCAAAAGAGCTGTGGATAATGCGGGCATTGCTCAAAGAACAATCTCTGATCCGGCTCTGAAAAGCATTGGTTTCATAAAGCCTGGCTCGACTCAAACCGCATCGCAGCAGCTCGGCCTTCTCCAGCGCACAACGTCGAAACACAGCCCCATCAAAGAAACATTCTGTAAACCCAGCCCCCTGAAACGAACACGACTCAAAGCTGGCAAAACGAAAATCTCCGCCTTCAAACCGCGCTTCTGAAAAATTTACCTCAATAAAAATTGCGCCGGAAAAATCGCCTCCCTTGAAGACCTGACCGGAAAAATCCTGAGAAGAAAAGATGTTGCCCACAAAGCTTTCACCAAAAAGGTCTCCAAGTGGGTCTCGCTTAAAGCGCCGGATATGGGGCCTCTCCATAAGCGAGCCAAAAAAACCACGGGTCTCCACGGCCTCTTCACAGGAGCCTGGATCCGTCTCCTTTAAGATCAACTCACGGGCTGCATCGCGGGATGCCTGCCGTGCCTGAAGAAAAAGCTCTGAAGCCCTTTGCATCCCTGGGGTCTGTCCGGATTGGTAAAACGAAAAAACCGAAGCCGCCACATCGCCACCCATTGCCACCAGGGCCTTTGCCATCCCTCGAATAGCCACCCGTGCATTTTCAGGAGGAAGGTGCTTTAAAACGCCCCCCAGCTTCACAGCTTCAAGCTGTGCCAGAACCCACCAGAGGCGATCCCGAAGCAAGCTCCCCTTCTCATCGTCCCACTTTCCCATCAATGAGACGAGCACCTTAGAAACGGTCTGCGCGTCCCAAACACGTGCCATAAGAGGAAAAACATCCAAAACACTGTCATCGTCTCCCTGAGCCCCTTGCAGAAGTGCGTCCCGCCCCTTAGCCATCCACACGGGCCCCGCTCCCTGTATCACCTCACAAGCCATCGCCTTCAATGGCCCAGGCACCCCTTCGGCCAAGAGATCAAAAAGTTCAAGGGGCAGCCCATCTTCCGTAAACCAAGCCAAAGCTCCAACGGCATTCAGAGTGGCTGCTCCCGGTAAAAGGGTGGCCATCCGCCCCATAACGTACTCTCGAAGGCGAGACGCTGCCATTAGGTCATCGAAATAGTCACCGCAAAGAGCTCGAACCTCGGCCAAGCCATAGGGAGCGCTCTTCCTCAACTCAAAAAGAAAGTCCACCACATCCGAAGCAGCGGCCTCCATTCTCAGAAGCGGCTCAAGAACAGGGGCTGTTTTGCGCTTCACATGGCGCGGTGCCAGGGCAAAAGGAATAAAGAGGCGAAGCCGCTCCAGGGGAGAGTAACCCTTGGCCAAGTCCACCAGCTCCCGCTGTCGCCCTGGGTGCATGCGAAAATAATCAAAGGCCCTTAATACACCGCTCCCGCCTGCTTCTAAGAGCAAATGAAACAACAGTGAGAGAGTCGTTAAAGAGCTGCTCTCATTCATCGCACGGTAGCAGAGCTCCGAAAAGATCTCATCGCTTCCCGTCCCCAAACTCTCTGCCCCCGTGCTCCCCGCAGATTTGGCAAGAGTGTGCAGGGTCTGGAAAGCGCGCTCCCTCAAAGGGCGATAAGGATCCTCCAGAATCCCAAGAGAGAGTTCCACACAAAAATCGGGGTCCAACTCCAGAAACTCACTGAGAAGCCCTGGGCGCAAAGCATTTTCAGCTGTCTCCCAACGGTCTCTCAGTGCTCTTCGTCCCTGGGCCTTCGCCCTTCGGATTTCAAAGGACTCATTTACAGTGAATGCCATGGCACGGAATGGTAAGACGGTATGTAAGGGTTAAAACGACGCAGGCTGAAGTTTTACAAAACCATCAAACGATTGGATCAGATGTATGATGGGATGGAAGCGTGGGCAAAGAAGGGACTGATCCATGCTCTGTTCTTATTTAAAGAGAAGGGGGACTTGCTCCCCATTGTGGGTTATCTGAAGCGCTCCTTCAGGGGTTTCGAAGAGCACCACCGAGATGCCATCGCCACCGGCCAAGGCACGAGTTTTCCCTCGCATGGCAGGAAGGTCCAGCTCGGTCAAAGCGCGTATGAGGAGTTCAACACACCCTTCAAGAAACTCACGATCCCCCCCACCCTTGAGGCAGGCAGATACCAGGCGATTGTGCTGGCGTTTCATCTCCGTTTGAATGCAGTGAGAGGCAAGGTCAAGTTTGATAGAAGTCATCTCAGGGCTCTCTTTTTTTTGGCTCCATTCTACCCACAAATCATCCTGTCTAATTTAACACCATCAGCACTCTAATTAAAGGGCTTCAATTGACTTTCCACCAACCCATTGATATCCTGATTCGCTATGAAATCTGGAACTATCATTGAATATATAGATCAGCAGAAGCTGATATGCGCCGCCGTGGTCGATGTAAAAGGCAAACGCCTGAGACTCGTCACAGAGCACGACAAAGAGGTCAGCCTCTCTGCATCCCGCATATCCCTGACGTCGGACAACGCCCTCCCCGAATCGACCAGCCGCACCGCCACGGTTGAGTCGCTTAAATCCACCGTTGCTCGACGCGAAAACCTGAAACAGGAGATCGACCTCAAGGAGCTGTGGGAACTGCTCAATGAAGAGGGGGAGTGGATCGATCTCACCACCATGGCCGAGTACTGCTTTTCCGATACGGTAACCTCGGACCACAAATCTGCCATCATTCGAGCCTTTTTTGAAAATCGCACCTGGTTCAAGTTCGACCACAACCGCTTTCTCCCCTACACTCCGGAGCAGGTGGAGCAGATGCTCGCCAAAAAAAGGGAAGAGGAGAGGCGTCAGAAGGTGATCTCAGAAGGGGCGGCCTGGCTGAAAAAGCTGGCTGGAGATAAAAAGGCACCTGAGTGCGAACACGCCGATGAGATCATCACCGCCCTTAAGGGGTGGTATATCCACGAAAGGGAGAGTCGCCACTTTGCCCTGGCCAAAGAGATTCTCTCGGCTGCCAACATCGGTTCCACCGAAACGGTCTTTCGCATTCTGGTAAAGTTGGGAATTTTTGACGCCCACGAAAATATCGACCTCATTCGCATGGAGATTCCCAGAAACTTCTCGGAAGAGGTGCTGACCGAAGCAAAAAAACTGGTGGATAACGCCCCTGAATCCTTTGAAGGAAGACGGGATCTCACCCACCTTAAAACCATCACCATCGACGGGCGGTTCACCACCGACTACGACGACGCCGTAACCCTTGAAAAAGTCGATGATAAGCACTGGCTTCTGGGGATTCATATTATCGATGTGGCCGAATCGGTAAAACGAGGCAGCCTCATCGACCGACGGGCCATGTTTCGCGCCAGCTCCATCTACATGCCCGATCAGAAAATTCCCATGCTGCCGCCTGAGCTATCAGACAACCTCTGCTCTCTGGTTGAAGGCACCGTGCGGCCCTGCATCAGTGTGATGGTCACGTTAAACCGATTTTTTGCGGTAGAAGATTTCGAGGTGATCCCCACGGTGATCACCGTCCGCCGCCAGCTCACCTACAGCGGGGCCAACACCCTTGCCGCCGATGGGGATGAAGAGCTTGCCACCCTCATCAAGATCGGTCAGGCATTTCGACAAAAGCGCATGGACGCCGGGGCTGTTCACATCAGCCTTCCTGAGGTGAGTGTCCACCTTGACGATGAAGGTGCTCCTGTCATCACCACCGTAGACCGCGAAAGCCCGTCACGCATGATGGTGGCCGAGCTGATGATCATGGGCAACTGGCTCATGGCCAGCTTTCTGGCACGCCACGGCCTGCCCGCCTTTTTCAGGCTTCAGCCCGACCCCAAAGAGCGTCTCTTTAAGGGGGAAGAGAGCTCTCTCTTTCTCAACTGCATGCAGAGAAAGCAGCTTTCAAGAGCCTATATCACCCAAAAGGCGGGACACCACTCCGGCTTGGGAGTGGATGCCTACACCACTGCCACCAGCCCCATTCGACGGTACTACGATCTGGTGGCCCAGCGTCAGATCCGCTCGGTTCTCGGGCTGGAAGCCCCCTACAGTGAAGACGATGTGGCCGAAGTCTCCCAGCACCTCGATATCCCCATGGGCAATATCGGACGCATTCAAGGAAACCGAAGACGCTACTGGATCTATACCTATCTGGAGAGCAAGGTGGGCGAACGGGTGGAAGGTCTCGTTTTAGACAAACGCCGACACAGCTATCAGGTTCTGCTTCTGGATTACATGATTGAGGTGATGCTTCCTGCAAGCGGTCTCACCCTCAAATCTGGAGACCACGTTCAGGCCGTGATTCAACACGCCGACGCACGCAAGGATAACCTGGCTGTTTTTGTAGGATAGAAAAGTGCTCCGTGCCCCTTGGCACGGAGCACAGAGATGCCGATTCGATTTTGAAATGCAATTTTTTTGAAAGGAATACGCTTGTTGCCCTGCGAGTTGACTTTGAGGCTCAAAAATTAAGGCGACTGCGAAAGAAAGCGACCATCTCATCCAGAGCAGCATCCCACTGACGCCCCTTAAGACCATCCACCGTGATGGATCCCACGACATCATCCCCAGAATAGAGAGGAAAAGCCAGGCCTGCAGCCCCTTCAACAGCAAGGTCATAGGCATAACCATAGCCGCGACGGCGTGAGTCCGCCAGAAAAAGTGTCATGGCATCCCACGAACCCACCAGACGCTCTTTAAGCTCCTCCTTGTTGCGCATCAGAATCCCATCGGCCTCCACTTCGGGGAGCGCAGCCAGTATACCCAATGTGCAAGAGCCAAGTCCCAGGGGTCTTCTCTCCCCAAGCCGACTGGAAAAAACCTGTATATTATGGGTCCCTTCCACCCGTTTCACGCAGGTGCAGTCATCCCCACTGCGAGAGTAAAGGGAGGTGGTATAGCCAAAGGTCTCTGCGGCTTCATGGGCCACAGAAGAGAAACGCGCGATAATCCGCTGGTCGAGGTCAAGGTTGGGTCGAACGATACACTCTTCGCCCATTTTGTAACCGCGAGAGGCGTTGTCATTGACAACAAAGCGGCACTCTTTAAGGACGGCCAAAAGCCGATGGACGGTGGGAAGAGGAATCTCCAGCTCTTCGCTGATCTCACGGGGAGAAACAGCTTCATCCCCTCTCTCCACAATGAGAGTGAGGATGTTCAAAATACGGTATGCGCTCTGTGCTCCTTTAATCATGTCAGAGTATTTAGCAGCTCCCCCATGCGGGGTCAACCGCATCGTTTTATGTATTGGGGCCAGGCTTTCCGCGAAACCGTGACACAAAAACCTGCAACCATAACCCTTATGGAAACAGCGTATTACATGCCTGGCCCCAAAATAGATTACAAGCTCATGTAACGCTTTCGACGAACCGCATAACGAGCATATTCAATCAACCCGTTGATGTCGTAAACCGGACGACAAATACGCTCTTGAACACGTCGAGCAAAGGCTGAAAGGTCGGTGCACTCCAACACCAGAGCATCAAGGTTGTGCTCTTTCATCATCGATTCTGCAGCATCACAGATCTCCTGCTCCATTTTAGAGAAATCCATGCTCTCCCGTTTGGCTTCGATGATCACCTCCCAAAACTCGGGATACCCTTCCATGCCTTTCACCACCACATCGTTGATGTCGCCACCGATCTGTTCAAAGTGAAAAGGTGTCAACGCCTTGGAGCTGGCCGTCAAAACCCCAATGGTGGCATCGGCCCCATGCAGAGTTCGAACAAGAGGGACTTGCGTAAGGCTGGAGACCAAGACAGGGATTTTTACGGCCTGGGTCAGCTCTTTATGAAACCGGGCCAAGAATCCGCAGCTACCCGTAATGGCCATAACCCCCTCACGCTCCAACTCTTGGGCCGCTTCGATGAATGGAGCCACAAGATCGGGCGTGGGGTTAAAAAGAAGCTTGGGCACATCAATACCCCGCATCACCTTGTAGGTCACCGGAAAATCGAAAGAGACCGGGTTTCGAAGGTGCCCCGGTGGCTTGGGGAAATAGGACTCCAGACAAAGCACCCCAATCGGGGTTTCCGTGTGTAAATGCCCGCCATTCAAAATCATAGAACCTCCTCGCACATGCCTCACATCCATTACGATGTGCATGGTATCATAGATGAAAACAGAGTGACTTTCCAAAGTGCCGATTTGAAATCGTGGATGATCCCCCAAATCGACACTCGAAAGGATGCTGCCTAAAACGGCATCTGTGATGCCAAGAACGGCTCTACGTCGAATCCCGACCTTGCACCACAACACCGATCGAGGGCTCTTTGTCAAGAAGCCCTCAAAAAGCCTCACTTACTCCAGCTCACAGATCTCACCAAAAAGAACAGGCCGCAAGGGTGAACGAACACGAAGCGATCCCACTTCCTTCACCTCACGCCCCTGTGCCTCGGCGGCAATTTCCGCCAACGCCGGTCCACACATGCGCCCTTGACAGGGGCCCATGCCGCAGCGCGTTCGCACCTTGATGTCATTGACTTCAAGGCACCCCTCACGTACTGCCTCACGAATATCCCCGGCGGTCACCCCTTCACACCGGCAGACCAAGGTCTCATCCAGAATCTTATAAAGATCCTGACGAGGGGCAAACCACCCATCGACAAACCGCCTGGGTGCGAGGGCCTTTGACAAGGCCTTACGTGCTGTAAGGCTTCGAGCAGCTGCATCTTCCTCTGTCAGCACGTTAAGAGCCCGCGCTGCGTCAATGCCAGCCAATTCGCCCTTTGCCGCAGCAGCTGCCGCGCCGTGGACAAACACCCCGTCTCCGGCCAAATAGATGCCCTCTTTATCGGTACGACCGTTCTCATCGCAAAGGGGATACCAGTAACGCTGCACCGGATTCCATGCATGCTTGACCCCCAAAGCTCGGCTCATATGCGTTCTGGGCAAAATGCCCTCATGCACCAAGAGAGTGGCTGCCTTGACCCGGTGGGTCTCCCCTTTGGATGTAAAAGAGACCTCTTCAAGGGAATCGCCACCATAGGCTGCTATCCCCCCGCCTTCACGGTAAATCGGAACCCCGCCTCGCACCATTTTCCAGACCATCTTAAGGCCCTTAAAGAGAAAAGGAATGTCCCGGAGCGCCATGGGCATATGGGGAGCCGCCTTCATCATGTTGGCCTTGGGAGTGGTCTCCACCACAGCCGCCACCTCGGCGCCCAACTCCAAAAGATGGTTGGTGATCAGAGGAATCAAGGGGCCGTTACCCGCCACCACAATGGGCCCTTTGGGAACGACCTCTGCACTTTTATAAAGGATGTCTGCGGCACCTGCGGCCATCACTCCAGGAAGCGTCCAGCCTGTAAAGGGAACCGGACGTTCCATGGCACCGGTGGCCGAAATGATCGTCTGGGTTTTGTACTCACGGGTTTTGCCGTCATGCGTCGCAAGAACCCGGCCCGGCTCTGCAAACCACACCGTGGTTTCCGGTTCGTACTCGGCACCACTTCTCTGAAAACGCTTAAATAAAGAAAGCCCCTCTTTGCGATCTTCGCTTTGAAGAAACCGACGCTTGGCTCCCGGGGCGTTTACAGCTCTGTAAATCTGCCCACCGGCGTAGGTGTGCTCATCAAGAAGCACCACCTCCAAACCGCACTCCGCTGCCGCCGAAGCGGCAGAAAGGCCAGCTGGACCGGCACCAATGACCACGACGTCCCACTGCTGCTGCTTCATTTCTCCTCCCCGGCACCGTTTTCGCGGCGCACCACCATCCCCTCTTTCACCGTCACCACACAGGACTGCTGATTGGGGCGGCCATCAATCTCCATCATGCACTCAAAGCAGACCCCCATCATGCAGTAAGGAGAGCGGGGCTCTTTGCTCACACTGTTCCGGCAAGTATGGCGGTCATGGGTATGTCCCAAAACCGCTGCGGCAACGGTAATGCCTTCGGGTACACAAACCGTTTCACCATCCACCTCAATGGTGACTTTCTTACTCTCTTCTGGCTTTGATCTACTCATCCTCTTCCTCATGACCTTCGGTCTTGTCAAACCGGGACAGCTTGAAAATTCTACCGTCTTCAGGCAACGCTCCGGTGAGAACGTAATCCGGAAGCGTGGCCGAATGAATACCAGCCAAAGTCACCGCACTGTGGCAGTTAAAAACAAACACATTCTTGTGACCGGGAACCGTGTCGTAAATGGGCAGCCCGTCTTTGGGCATCACACGCAGACAGCTCCAGCACCGAATCACCCTCAGCTTGGCAAGATCGGGCCAGACCGACGTAGCCCAACGCCCCTCAGAGGCGACAGCCTCGGGAGTAAAACCGGTGTCTGTCCCTACGTATTCGTGCTTGTACCCCACCATGATGGTACCACCTGGAGTCTGGCAGAGGCCCAGAACCGGAATGGGCAGCACCTTTTCATTCACACGCTCCGTCAAAAGATCTTGAGCACGGTCTGGAGTGACTGGCACCCGAACGTCAAACCAGCTTCCCAGCTGCCGGTTGCTCAACCCTCCGGCCAGAACCAACTTTTCGCAAGCGATCTCCCCGGCACTGGTTTTTACCACATACCCAGCCCCCTCTCGGGCAACCGAAAGGGCACGGCACTCTGGAATAAACTGGCCACCATGGTTCACCATGCCTTTGCGCATGGCAAACATCATCTTCAAAGGCTCAAGAAAACCGTCTTCCTCACACCAGGCAGCCCCGCAAACCTCCTCACCAAAGCGAATCTTAGGCAAAAGCTTCTCAAGCTCACTGCGGCTGATCATAGAGCCGTTGTAACCAAAGCTACCCGCCTCTTTTTTCAGACCCTCAATGTAGTTGCTTCTGCTTGCATACTCGGCCTCCCCCACGGTAGGAATCAAGCCACCGGTGGGATTGTAGGGAATATGAATGCCCGAAGCGTCTTCCAACTCGCGCACCAGCTCGGGGAAGAGACGAGAGGAGTTGAACCCCCAACGCATGTACTCGGGAACGCCCAATGCTTTGGACTGTACCCAAATAAGGCCCATGTTGCTGCGGGAAGCCCTGTCTACAGATGGGGTATCGTCAATCACACAAACCTTCACCCCTTTTCGGGCCAAGCCGTACCCCACCCCGGCCCCTGTAACACCTCCGCCAACCACAAGCACATCCACCTGCCTGCGTGCCGTTGACTTATTTGATCGTTTTCCTAATTTCATGGTCCGTTGGATCCTGTGGTGTTCTTAATCCCGATGGCTTCGCAAAAAGTCTGTTTGGGTCATACCGCCCTCCAACATAGAAGCCCTTTTCTATCTCGCCCCACGGCGTTGTGGGGTTGCATTCGGGCATCAACTTTTTACAACGTCATCACTCTTTACGTTGGGGCTTCATAACCACTCCAGCGCCGCCCCTCGCAAACCAGGCCGGCCGATTTTTCGAGCGCAACGCCAGCATGATTCGCACTTGGTTTATCACTATATGATTAATTACCATAATATGATTATTACCTATACCCCCTTGCCTGAGCCATTTCAAGACAAAAAGAGAATAATTTCCGGTACCCGCCCTCCATCACCTTACGATCAACCCACATTCTCTTTTTGCTTTTTGCTGGCCCACAAAAAAGTCCACTTGCAACGAACACCCATTGGCACATGACCTCAGCATAAAAAAAGCCCCTGGGTAGCTACTCCCCAAAGGCCGTCTTTGAACCCGACCCGCACAGGTCGGTGATATAGGTTATTCGAAAGCTACTTCGCCCAGAGCTTTAACTGCCGTTTTTTGCGCCACACACCAGCCACCTCCATAAAGAAAAAGGTTATAATTGAGCCCAGTCCCAGCCCCATACCCAGATAGCGAATCTCATCCTGCACAAATTCCAAAACCCGCACAATGCGCTCATCCGCCTTATCGGCATAACGATACCCAGGAACCGAGGCCAACTCTAACGCCAGCCGTTTCCAAGTTACTCCCTCGGTGAGAACCGGTTTGGCATCGCTGTTGTACATGCGCCAATTCAGAGGCTCTTTCACAGGCACCGTCATGAAAATGCGCCGCATGTGCACTGGCACATCCCACCCAAGATAGAAAAGCCGATACAGCTTGCCTTTAAAAACTGGATTCAGGATTCGCATGCCGTTGTAGATGCGATACGCCATTTACTCTTCCCGCTGGAACAATTTGACCTCAGCGGTTTTCAAAAGATCGCTCTTCTTGCCATCCCTGTGGCGAACCACCTTATGCACCACCAGTGTCTGATAAGCAGGATCAAAATCGATGGAGAGAGAGCCTCTCTGTTCCACCCCCTGCTGGTTGACCACTCTGCGTGCCTGATGTCGGTAGTCCTGTATGCTTCTGCTTCGTTTTGAGCTTTTTCGAAGCTGACGATCCAGAAGAAGGTAGTAAACCCCACTTGAAATATCCTTCGAAGGAGTCTCAGCCGCCAAATCCACTGCGGAGGGTTTTACCCATGCCTCCGGCGCGGCCACTTTATAAGAATTCGCATGGGCCATGCCAGCCAGCAGCGCCCAAACCACTATCATGCGGCAGCACCCGGCAACCCCAACTCGTTTCATTTTCACCTGCCTTTCATCATCACTAAAACACAACAAATTCGGGCCCAATATCTCCCAGGTGGTGCCGTCCTGACAGCGGCACCTCATTTTTTATTTCTCCTCGTCCCAATTGCTGATATGGTTTTGCCATTTAACCTCACGACTTAACTGGGGCACCCAAGTCACCCCATAATCATTTCGTAGACCTGTTTACCTACTATTCTTTTGGAGATTCTCATGAAAAAAGCACTTGGCGGCATTACGTTTTTGCTTCTGGCCCTCATCCTCGCCTCCCCCTGGCTTGTGGGAAGTCAAATCGAGACGTACTATGACAAACTTCTCGTTGATGCAACAAACCAGGCCCCCACCCTCGAAATCAAAGACTACACCTTCAACAGAGGGTGGTTCACCTCCACAGTCACAGGAGCCATCGGTATCAAGGGGATGCCTGAAACAGAAGAGATTCCCGTTGAAGTACGATTTGAAAGCACTGTAATCCACGGTCCCGTCTTCTGGAAAAATATGACTTCAGGCACACCCGTTGGCTTGGCCTTGGATAAGAGCCGGATTCTCATTACCCCCGACGCCAAGATGCCCGAGGAAATCAAAGAAGGGGTCAAAAAAATTCCCGCCATTGCCTTTGAAAGCGTTGTCAACTTCCAGCGCAATATCATCACCAAAATCCAGATGGACACATACACGGGCCAGTTTGATAAAGAGGGCTCCCCTGTTGCCATCGATTTCCAGGGTATTGCGGGCTCTTCCACATACACGCCTGCCGCTCAGGAGATCGCTTTCAATCTCACCATGCCTCAGCTCACCATCATCGACGAGAAAGGGGAGGCCTTCACCATGAAAGGCCTTGCCCTTACCGGCCAGGGAAAAGGCAATGAAGGCAACGTGCGTTACGCACTGGAAAACATCACTTTGAAAAACAGAGACGCCAAAATCAATTTCTCCCTCGACAAAGCATATCTGGGGGGAGGCAATGCTCAGGCGGATGATGTCTACAATGCCTTTTTGGAAGCCGGATTTGCCACACTAAAAGCCGACGAAGAAACCTTTGCACCTGCAGAGCTTCTTATTGCGGTTGAAAACCTTGATAAGGCCTCTCTGGATACCCTTAAAGATAGCCTCAACGAGACCATGACCAAATCCGATGAGATGGGCCAGGAGATGCTCGGCATGGTGGTGATGGGAAAACTCATGGAAGTGCTTCCCGACCTTCTCAAGCAAAACCCAAAAATCATCATCAAAAAGCTCAACCTGGGCACAGGGGAAAACACACCCCTCACCGCCAGCGGCTACGCCACAGTAATCGGTGAAAAAGCTGTGAAGCTGATGGCTTCCCCCATGATCATTCAGGCTGTCGATGCTCAGGTGGAGGCCTTGCTTCCCAAAAAATTCACCATCTCAACCATGGGCCTGGAAAAACTGGCCAGGCTTGTGGATCAGCAGATCCTTATCCCCGATGGCGATGTCTATCGTCTGAGAGCCCAGGTAAAAGAGGGACATATCAACATCAACGGAACCACCATCATGTAGATGGCATCGCCTTGTAGAGTCCCTTTTGGTTCGCCCCAAAGGGGCTCTCCTCATCGTCAGTGGCCCCACGTCTCTACGGCACACGGGATGCTCCTTGAATAAAAAACAAAACCCATCCCCAAGGCGCCTCAGATGAAAGCGCACAAGGCCAAAAGGAGCCTTTTATGGACCATCTCTTTTCCGGCCTCACTCGAAAAAGGGCCGACGAGCTCTCCTTGCTACTCACCTCCGAAGGCATCGCCCACACTAAAAAAAACAGACAGGGCATCTTCTCCATTGAAATCGAGGAATCTTTACTCTCCGAAGCACAGGGACTTGTCGCACTTTTTGACATGGAAAACAGACATCAAGAACCCCAAACGGTCTGGAGACTCACGCCCTCCTGGTCCGGACTCTTTGCAAGCCTTGCCATCTTTGCTGTCTTTTTAAAAACCGGCCCCCTTCAGGGGTATGAACCTGCGGTACGCCTTTTTGCAGCCTCTTCGTCGCGTATTCTTTCAGGAGAACTTTTCCGTACCGTCACAGCCCTTTTTCTCCACTCTGGCTGGCCACATCTTCTGGGCAACATGGCCGGACTCATCATCTTTGCCACCGGTGTCTTTCAAATCAGCGGAGACGGAGTGGGCTGGCTGCTTCTTTTGGCGGCCTCTATTCTGGCCAACTGGGTCAACGCCCTTTGGTTTGTCGGCATGGGTCACATTGCCTTTGGTGCCTCTACCTTGGTGTTTGCCGCCGCAGGTCTTCTCGCTTCTGCCGGAACCATTCGACGCCTTGTTTACGGTGGTGTAAACTGGCGCGCCTTTCTCCCTCTTGGGGCTGGAATTTCCATTCTCACCCTCTCCGGCGTAGGACCGGGTTCCGATGTTACCGGACACCTTCTGGGGTTTGCCTTTGGCGCACTTTTCGGGATCATTCCCGGAGCACTTCCTCGAAAACCCGGGCCTAAAATTCAGATGGTAGGGCTTCTCACCTCTGCCATCCTCTGCTCAGCAGCCTTCCTTGTGGGAGGAAGGGGGGTGTTTTGAAATGTTGCAGACTCTTTTTTCTCACAATGCTTCTGCTCTCCATCACCCAAGGGTGTACACGTTTAGAGGATATAACCCAGGCCGCCCCATACCCCAAAGGGCCCCTCACCCTTCCCCTCTCTTTTGTTACCTGGAACACAGCCAAGGGCAAAGAAAGCTCTCCTCAAAAGGTCGCCCAGGCCATCCACCATTTAACTCAAGAAAACAGCACCCTTGTGGTGCTTCAAGAAGCCGTTCCAGCCATGCTTACCCACAAAGGATACGGTGCCCATTTTGCCCGCAGCTTCGCATGGTTCTGGCAAAACCACGCTTCAGGTGTGGCTCAGATTTCTCCGACACGTCCCCTCTTCGTTCGAGCCATCACCACAACTCACAAAGAGATGGGCTCAACACCCAAGATGGCCATGGCAGCTCTCTACCCTGTGCTGCAACAAGGAAAAAAGACGACTCTCCTCGTCATCACCATCCACGGTCTCAATTTTGAATGGAGCGGAGAGGGACTCGCCGCCCAAATGAAGGAAATCCAGAGTGTTATTGACCAACACCATGGCCCCACAGTGATCGCTGGAGACTTCAACACATGGAGCCATCAGCGCCTTGCCATTGTAAAAGAGGCGCTCTCTGCTTTTACCGAGGTCCCCGTAGATGGCCCAAGGCGAACCGCGGGATTTTTTATTCGCCTTGCAGGCGGATCCCCCGACCTTCCCCTGGATCGCATCTTTGTTCGAGGCCTGGAGGTTCGAGGCAAAGCCCGAACACTGGAAAACCACCTCTCCGATCACCCGGCCCTTTCTGTCACCCTTGCCCTCCCTTGAGTCGTCTTGTCGATCTCCATGGGAGAGACCAACCTTTTTGCAAATCCATCAAATTTACATCTGCCCCCTTTTCTGTTTTAATACCCGTTGCATAATCCCATTGTGGCCGGAAAAATTCCCGGTTGCCTTATCAACACTCAGCCTGTCAGGACTCGAAATATGATCCTTCACATATCCACCCTTACCAATTCTTGGAGTGAGCGTCTCCTTTCTGAACCCAAAGCCCGCTTCTCCTCACTCAAAGAGTTGGAGGCTAACGAAGAAATTGAGATCACCACCCCCATTGAAATCGCTCTCAAAGCCCGAATGGTAGGCACCCATGTGGACGTTAAAGGAGATCTCTCTTTTGCTGTCCGTCATACATGTGGCCGGTGTCTTGTTCCTTTTGAAGAAAAATTCAATCTCAAAATGAGCTTTCTTTTTGTGGAAGAGAACGCCCTTGAGGGGACACCTCTTGAAGAGGAAGTGGAACTCACCGAAGAGAGCATCGGCAGGGAGAGTTTTACCGGCGATAAAATTGACCTGTCCCTCTGCATCCAGGATGAAGTCATTATGGCCCTTCCCCAAAACCCGTTGTGCCGCCAAAACTGCAAAGGACTCTGCAAGGTGTGCGGTCAAAACCTCAACGAAAAAACTTGCAAATGCGACACACAGGTCGGGCACCCCGCTTTTGCAAAACTCAAGGTGCTCAAAGGAGGAAAGGGCTGATTCCATGGAAAAACTGCACGGGTTTTCAGAGTATAAAAAGGCGCACTACCAGAGTTCCTGTTTTACCCGCTTCATCCGAGAAGGAGCCCCCGCTCTACTCCTCTGCCATGAAGAACGGCTGGTAGAGGGGGTCATCCTTGAAGAGAGCCCCTTTGACCTTGTCATCAAAACAGAAGAAGAGAGCTTTACTCTGCCAAAAGTTGAAGTAAAGGCATGTGCTGCGGCAGGTCAGAAAGAAAACCTTTCCAAACTCATCAAAAAAGAGAAAAAGGTCGCAGCAAAAAAGCTTGCGCCTATTTTGGCTCCGGGACTCCGTCACTTCATAAAAAACAAAAGTCTCTTTCCCCTTATGGTGGAGCGAAACGTTCTCTTCTTCACTCTCCTTGAAGGCGAGATAATCAAGGGCCTCGTCACAGGATTTTCACGCTATGATGTCGTGGTACACATGAAAGGTGGGGTGGAGATCACCCTGCTTCGGCATGCCATTTTTGATGTAAGGGATAAAAAGGGGCGATGCTATCTGAAGTCTGTGCAGAAAAAAACAAGGGATTGGAAAAAAAGTGAGGTGTATGCCTAATTGGCAGACTTATGGACCAAATGCCCTAAGGCGGCTTCTATGGAAGGGTAGGAGAACTGAAAACCAAGCTTGGAGAGCTTTTGAGGCACCACCCTTTGGCTAAAAAGGATCTCCTGCCCCAGCTCCCCAAGCACCATTTTAAGCATAAACGAGGGCATCCCAAAAAAGGCGGGCCGCCTCACCACGCGGGATAGAGTTCTGGAAAACTCTTCATTCCTCGCCAAATAAGGTGCCGTAAAATTAATGGGCCCCTCGGCCTTCTTATTTTCCATCAAAAACATCACAGCCGAAACCAAATCATCAATGTGGACCCACGAAAACCACTGACTCCCGCTTCCCAGCGGACCACCAAGACACATTTTGTATGGAATCAACATACTCTCCAACGCACCACCGCCTCGGCCAAGTACAGCACCAAAACGCATTCTAACCACCCGAACGCCACGTTTTTCAGCCTTTGTGGCCGCTGCCTCCCACCGTTGGCATAGTTCAGCCAAAAATCCTTTGCCGCCCACCTCATCTTCACCCAAAAACTCATCGCCTCTATCGCCGTAAAAACCAACCGCTGAAGCACTCAGAAAAAGAGGGCCTTCCTTTGAAGGAAGGGCATCCACCAGGTGTTCTGTGGTGAGAATTCGACTCTCCTCCATCTCCATCTTTTTCGCTTGATTCCATCGCGTAAAAATACTGCGCCCAGCCAGGTTAATCACCATATCGCTTCGCCCCACCTCCTCCTGCCAGGGCCCCGGCTTGGTGGTATCGCAGGTAAGGATGCCGTATCTATCTTGCCCCAAAAAGGGGGAAAGCCCTGATCGGCTTGTCACCACCACCTCATACCCTTTCCTTAGCAATGCGCGGGTAAGATGTGTACCGATGAATCCTGTGCCTCCGGTCATCAGAATTCGCATAGGCTCGCTCCTGAAGTTAAAATAAAGCCTCGGGGATGGATTTCCCCACCCCCGAAAAAAACAATCTGAAAACCGATGTGTCGTAAAAAAGCAGTATCAAAACAACGCCGATGTCAGACAAATACCAAGATCGCCTCTCCTACGACACCCCTTAAGCTATTCTTCCCACGTAATACATTCAGCCGGGCAAGCTTCCATGGCCTCTTCAATAAGTCCTTCATCACCGCCTTCGGCTTTGCTGACATAGGCCTTGCCAGCATCATCATCAAACTCAAAAACATCTGGAGCAATCTCTACACACGCCTCGCATCCCATGCACTCTTCCTCATCAATCACAACACGCTTGGCCATAACTCTCCTCCTCTCATTCCCATTGCCCGTAAAGAGCCCTGATGCCATCGACAGATTCAAGGGGGATCAATCAACCACCCGCTTCGATACCGCCTGCTGCACCTGGGGCAGATCAATAAGATACTCAACCGTTTGTTATCGCCTGGAGCAAAGGCCAAATGAAACCCGTCATCATACCCACACCCAGGGCAACGGCTAAGTCCCCGTTCCAGAAAAACCGACTCCGGAGGCCGTCCTCCGGAGTTCTTCTTACTCACTTATAGGAAGAGGATTGCAAACGTCGCGATCGCTTACCGCTCCCCTTCCACAGTCATTACAGAAATATTTAAACTCCGCCACTTTGGGTTTGCAGACGTGCTCTGCATTGCTCACCTGTTTTCCACAGTGTTCACAGTCGTATACTTTACCTATCTCTGTGGGAGCACAAAGGTGTCCTTTGTCCACGGTCACCTTGCCACAGGTTTTACACTCGTAAGTGGTCATAGGGTCCTCCATAAATGCATCTGTTATCGAGAAAATACTCCAGGTCTGAGCTCTGATTTTTAAGTAAGGGACTTGTCAAGGTGTGAATTCTCTTTTGAAGTGGCTCAGAAGGGCCATCGATGATGGCACACTATATCCAGCGCCTGAAAGCACAACAAAAGGTGGTCAAACCCAGAATATAACATGACATTTCATCACTCAATCTGCATGATTCTCCTCAAGATGTCAACATTATCGTTCCCCGCAACCCTATGAGCTATTAGCCCCATTGACGCCCTCTAAGGTAGCGTCAATGGGGAAAAACCCGCATGACACTGCAACGAAAAATATGCTATATTGCTCCGTAGATAATCTGCTGAAATTCTCTTCATGCTCTATTGATTCCCCCCTTCAACCCATCTTCTCAGCTCTCAGCGCCCTTGCCTCTTTTGAGCCAAAATCCGAAAAACCCACCACCATTTTGGCAGAACTGCAAAACGACGACAAAGTGATCCGATTTGCAAAACTTTCAGATGAAATGATCGCTCCTGGAAACGCCTACTCGTTTACGACCAAAGCTAATGAAGGAGACTACCTCTCCTTTGCCACGATGTTTGTCAAATCAAACGATCTCTTTTTTACTCCGCCCCAGGAAGGACTTGCCCTCTTTCCCAACGGAACACCTCTTGAGGGGGATATCACTGCTAAAATCCGCCTCTGGGACTGTGGGACCGAAGACAACCAAACTCCCGGCGACGGAGACCAACAGCCCCAAGTCCGGCCCACGACCTCCGGCGTTCCAGACCCCACCCCTCTCGGGGTTCGGGACAAGGCCTCTTTTAACGACGGCCACGCTCTGCCCGACGTTGCAGACCTTATTCGAGTAACCATCTCCGTCTCTTTCTCCGCCCCCTGATCCAGGCATTTTCTTCATAAGCCCCAAACGCAAAAAGGCCGACCTTTCAAAAAGCTTTGAAAAGTCGGCCTTTTTTGATTGCGCAGGTGCCCTGCTCAGCTTTTGGCTTTCCCCTTTGGGGAGCGCCCCGCCTTTTTGGCAGCAGAGGGTTTGGGCTCCGCCTTCTCTTCCGAGGCTGCTTTCAGCGTCCCTCCTTTGAGAAGAGCGCCCACCTGATCTCTTTTTTCGGCAAGAAAAAGGGAGAGAGGCTCAAGAAGTTCTTCGGGTACTTCAATCTCCGAATCTTCGATGAATGCCTGAAGGTTCTCGGCAATATCGAGCATCTTATCGTAAGCGTCGGCCTCTTTCTTGGTGGTGAATGTCATCTTTTCAACCCCGTCACGAACCACTACATATTTTACGATGACAGCCATGGTGTTCCCCCATCTTCCTTAGGTGTTTCGAATTAAGCCAGATCGTCGGGAATATCGGCGTTGGTGTGGACATTTTGCACGTCATCGCAATCGTCAAGCATGTCCATCAGTTTCACCATCTTTTCGGCATCCTTTCCGGCAAGCTCACTCATGTTCTGAGGAATCATGGAGATCTCAGCCATTACCGTGGGAACTTCAGCCGCATCGATCGCCTCTTTGACGTCGGTAAAATCTTCAGGAGCGGTGATCACCTCAAAGCTTTCGCCTTCGTCTTTCACGTCTTCAGCACCGGCTTCAATGGCGGTTTCCATGAGGGCCTCTTCGTCCACACTCTCTTTGGAAACCACAATAAGTCCTTTTTTATCAAACATCCAGGAGACGCAACCGTTGGCGCCAATGTTGCCTCCGCACTTGGCAAAGATATGACGAATCTCTGCAATGGCGCGGTTCTTGTTATCGGTGAGAGATTCCACAATCACCGCTGCACCACCCGGTCCGTAGCCTTCGTAGACGATTTCCTCGTAGTTGACCCCTTCCAGCTCACCGGTGCCGCGTTTGATGGCACGTTCAAGGGTGTCCTTGGGCATGTTCTCTGAACGGGCAGCTGCAATGGCAGATCGCAAGCGTGGGTTTGCAGACGGATCACCGCCTCCCATGCGGGCGGCCACGGTCACCTCTTTGATCAGCTTGGTAAAAATCTTGCCGCGCTTGGCGTCTTCACGGCCCTTCTTGTGCTTGATGTTGGCCCATTTACTGTGTCCAGCCATATATCCTCCTATTGTTCATGCCTACGGTCAGGCCGTTTCGGCTCATATTTCCAAAAAGTCGCAGTCTGCTCACATATCATATTGATGAATGGGGATCACCTGTAACCTTAAGTCCCACCCCAATCACATAAATCTCTTTGCTCTGTTTGCGGCAGCTTTCAGGTTTAAAAATCTTCACCTGGCGAAAGTGCTTTTTCACCTCACCCACATAGGCATCGAAATCCCCACCCTGAAAAATCTTGCAGACAAAGTGCCCGCCAGAGACCAGACGCTTTGCCGCCACCTCAAGGGCCATTTCACACAGCTCTAAAGAGCGGGCGGCATCCACATCTTTCATGCCGGTGGTGGCCGGTGCCATATCGCTGATCACCACGGAAAACCCGCAAGAAAATGCCTCTTCAAGCTCCGGCGTCAGGTGCAAAATATCCCCCACAAGCGCTTTGGCATGCTTGGGAAGAGGAATGCTCACCTCTTTGAGATCGATTCCCGTCACCTGGCCGGATGGCCCTGTGAGCTCAGAGGCATAAAGTAGCCAAGAGCCCGGAGAGCAGCCAAGATCGAGCACCTTAGCACCTTTTTTAACGAGAGTAAACTTGCGTTGTATTTCCTGAAGCTTATACACGCTTCGCGCAGGATATTTCTCCTCTTTGGCCTTTCGCGTGTAGTGGTCTTCCCACTGCCCCTTCTTCTTTTTGGGAAGCCCTTTGATCTTTCCTTTTCGTACTGCCATCTGTTTGCTGCCTGTATCGATTCATATGTTGCCAAACAACGCTGACAACATAATTTTATATAAAATTGCTCAACGAGCCACTTTTTCGAAATTAAAAGAGAAGCTCCATGGCCTGGGAGACGTGGGTGACCCCGCTCACTTTAAGACCTGGGATCTTTTTCAAACGCCTTGCTCCGGAATCGGGAACGATCAGATGGGAAAAACCCATCTTCTGAATTTCCAAAGCCCGTCCCTCAAGCTGGCTGATGCCCCGCACCTCGCCGGTAAGTCCCACTTCACCCATAACCACAGCGCCTTCGGGAAGTGGCCGATCCAAAAAACTCGATGCCACGGCAGCCAGAATGGCAAGGTCGGCTGCGGGCTCTGTGATGCGAACCCCGCCTGCCACATTCATAAAGATGTCGAGGCCCGAAAGGTTCATGCCGATCTTCTTCTCCATCACCGCCACCAGAAGGGCCACACGGTTGCTGTCCAGACCCAAAACCGTTCGCCTGGGATTGCCAAGGCCCGAGCGGCTCACCAACCCTTGAATCTCCACCAAAATGGGCCGAGTGCCCTCCATACTGGCTGTCACCACAGACCCGGCGGCATTTTCAGGCCTCTCCGAAAGAAAAAGCGCCGATGGGTTGGGCACCTCTGCCAGACCGCCGCCTCGCATCTCAAAAACCCCGATCTCATTGGTGGAACCAAATCGGTTCTTCACTGCACGCAGCACCCTAAAGATGTGATTTCCGTCCCCTTCAAAGTAGAGCACCGTATCCACCATGTGCTCCATCACGCGAGGCCCCGCAATGGCACCATCTTTGGTGACATGTCCCACCAGAAAAATGGGAACTCCGCTTTTTTTGGCGGTGACCATCAGCTTCATGGTGGTCTCGCGCACCTGGCCCACACTTCCCGGAGCCGAGCTGAGTTCGGGATTGTACATGGTCTGCACCGAATCGATCACCACAGCCGCAGGCTTTTCACTCTCCATCAACGAAAGAATGGCATCCACATGGATCTCCGAAGCCACCAGAAGGGTCTCGGAAGAGACACCCAGGCGGCGGCTTCTCAGGTGAATCTGCCCCTTGGACTCTTCCCCGGAGATATAGAGAACCTTTTTTCCAGAACGGGCCAGACCATCCAGCGCCTGCAGCATCAAGGTGGATTTTCCAATGCCCGGATCTCCGCCGATAAGAATCAGAGACCCCGCAACAATTCCGCCCCCCAAAACCCTGTCAAACTCTGGAATCCCCGACGGCATGCGGGGCTCCTCAAGGGTTTCAATGGCGGTGATGCTTTCGGGCCGAAGCGCGGGAGCCCCCTTGGGTGATGATGGGGCCTCAAAACGATCCCCTTCCGGGATAAGCTCTTCCACCAGGGTATCCCAGCCACCGCATTCGGGGCAGCGCCCCATCCACTTTGGGGCCTGATATCCACAGGACTGGCAGCTGTAGAGGCTTTTTCTTCTCTTTTTCACGGTGTCAATTCATCCCGGCTTCTGTTAAGATGTGCTCGCTTTACGATTGGTTTGCTCAAAGGCCCGATGTGAGTGATACCATGGGCGAATTCACCCGAATAGCATACTATTTTCATGGGTTGTACCATGTTTATCCACCAGACTCAAATCGAAGAATCGGCCGTTTTTTCAAACCCAATCCTTTACTATCACCCTTGAAACAAAGCGTAAGGGCGATGATTGACTACCACATCCACACATTGTTGTGCAACCATGCCGAAGGCGGAATGGAAAGCTGTATTCAACGGGCTGTCGAGATGGGCCTTGAAGAGATCTGCTTTCTTGAGCACCTCTCCTTTGACCCGGCTATCAGAAGCCACGCCATGGATATTCATGAGGTGCCCTTCTACTTCTTCTCCTTGCAGAGACTCAAGCAAAAATATGAAGAGAAAATCTCCATTCTCGCCGGACTGGAAATTGATTTTTCACAGCCCTTCGCTTCGGCCATTGAAGAGCTCACCCACCTCTTTGACTTCGACCTCATTGCAGGCTCTGTCCACTTTGTAGACGGCATCAATATTGCCAGCAGACGCCATGCCGCTCAGATGGACGATAAAACCTTTGAAAAACTCTCAGTCCGATACGCTTCTGATATCCTTGCTCTGGTGCAAAGCGAGCTCTTTGATGTGGCCTGCCACCTTGATGTGATTACCAAAAATGGCCGGTCTCTTCCGAGTGAGGCCAAAGCACTGCTTAAAGAGGCCATCTCAAACATGGGTCAAACGGGTATGGCCCTTGAGGTCAACGCAGGTGGCCTTCACCATCCGATTGCGGCCTGCTACCCCTGCACCGAACTTATTGATCACGCACTCGCTTGCAAAACCCCTCTCACGACAGGCTCCGACGCTCACAGGCCGATGCATGTTGGCAGAGGCATTCCTCAGGTCCTTGATCTAATTCAAAGCTTAGGAGGCACCCAAATTACCCGGTTTAAAAAACGAAAGGGGCGTCCCATGGTCATCCCGCAAGCCCCAGGAGTTCAAACCCCATGAGACATCTCCTTTCCGCTGTGTTTTTTGCCCTTCTCCTCGCACTTTCCCTCCACTGTCCAGGTCCAGCACTGGCCGCTTCTAAAACCCCTGACCCATTTAAAAGCGTCAAAAAACGATTGATCAAAGATGGCTTTTCCCAAGAGAAGGTGGACCTCTATTTTAAAGACGGAATTCGTCACTTTGCCGTGAAGGGGGTCTCCGGCTACTTTATGCACAATGAAGCAAAACTCAACTACAGCCGTTTTCTAAAACCCACCCCCCTTGCCACTGGAAAGAATTACCTTACAAATTATGCAGGCCCTCTTTCCTTAGCAGAGAAGGAGTATGGGGTAGACAAAGAGATCATCACATCGGTCCTTATGGTAGAGACCGCTTTGGGAGGTTATATAGGAAACAGCCGAGTTTTTGATATTCTCTCAACCCTGGCTTCCCTTTCAGACCCTGTGGCCAAAGAACGCCTCTGGAGGCAGGTGCCACAAGAAAAACGCATCAGCCGAAAACGATTCGATAAGAAGGCAAAAGATAAAGCCCTGTGGGCTTACATAGAGTTAAAATCTCTTCTTACCTACAGCGCCCAAATCAACAAAGCCCCCGGTGAATTTATCGGTTCCTACGCAGGGGCCATGGGCATACCGCAGTTTATGCCCAGCCGCATTCTTCAACTCGGTGTGGATGGCGACAACGATGGTATGGTGGATCTCTTCACCCACGAAGATGCCATCGCCAGCGTCGCCAACTATCTAAGGCACTTTGGCTGGAAGCCCGGCATAAAAAAAGAGAGGGCCATCAAGGTGCTGATGCGCTATAACCACAGCACCTATTACGCCAACACCCTCTATGACATCATGGAAGCGTTGAAGAAAGAGTCGGTTCGGTAAAACGTGCCATCTGTTCACCCCGACAAAACACTATTGTAAGGATTGGAAATGGGCTCCACCATCATCACCTGGATTATCATTGGATTTGTATTTCTCGGACTCACCATGCTCGCCTTTGTGGATGTCGCCAGAAAAGATTTTGGTTCCACAGGCAAAAAAGCACTCTGGGCTGTGGTGGCTCTTGTTCCCTTTGTGGGTTGGCTTCTCTACTTTGCCCTTGGCATGCGAAAAGGAAAAATTCTTCACGATCACAACACAGAAAGCTAAAGCTGCTGAAGAAGATAGAGATAAACTGGGGCCCCGCTTTTGCGTTTCAAGGCCACCAACTCATCCCTACAAAACTTTCTTTCCGCCCGATCTTTAAGGGGTGAGAGATAAAGTGGCGCATTCAAAGGAGAGCGGCCTTCCACAAACCGATGCAGGCTGCTTCGATGCCTTGGGGGAAGAGAGCGACCCAACACCATATTGATAGAGATCGAAAGGTCTCCCGCATACCTGCGCATCACCTCATCCGCCCGGGAGATGGCTGCAAAAACGGTCTCGGCAGAAGTAGGGCGGCCAAGCCAGGCCAGAGTTTTTGAATCCAGAGACTCGGCTCCCATATTGATCTGAACAAAAAAAGGGAGTTCCGACAGCGCCTGCCAGGCGTCCCAGCTCAGCTTTAAAAGAGCGTCTGGGCTTGAAAAGAGAAAAAGCCCGGGCACCCCCTTCATGCAGCGCGCCTCAAGAAGAGACCCACACCGTTTGGCTGCCTGGACCACACGCTCTGGCCCCGCGGCAAGCGCATCGTGCCCACCTAAAAAAACCCCTCCGATGTTCTTCAGGTCTTTACCCAAAAACTCTTTTACCCAAAAAACGTTTTGCTCCACCTCGTCAAGAGGGCGAACCCGAAAAGGTTTGGCGCTCTTCACCGAACAAAACCGGCAGTGGTAGAGGCACCCTTCAACCAGAGGGATTGGAACCACGTCGTAGTCCACATGGCGGCAATCCGGGGGCAAAACCGACTGAAATCCGCCAACTTTTTCATGAAAGAGCTCGCCCAGCCTCTTAAGGGAGCCAAAAGTATTTTTTCGAGCAACCCGGCGAAGAAAGGTACCGTTCTCCCTTTCGATTGAAACGGCATTCTCAACCACATCGAATAGCGATTTCAGGGCGACATCCAATTTCTTCTGTGGAAAAACCGTCTCTCCCAAAACACCATTGCTGGCGTAGGGGAATATGGGAATGTAGTGTTCACCCAAGGCCGAGGCAGCCCCGTTGTACCCTCCGGAAGAGTAGTAGATCCACTCCCCTGAAGGAGCCCTCTTGAACCAATCGGCATGATGATGCCAGGTACCGGGCCGTCCCTGAATAAAACGAATCACCCCTTCCGGACTGAATTGAAACTGATAATTCGGGGTCGTTATCTCATGAAACGCCCCATAGCGCACCGGCCAGCTCGCCTTGAGATAGCCAAGCGAGCCCACGCGGTTCAGGTGTACCCTCACCTCTTCTTGCCCTTTGCCCCCCATGGCACGCCTCACATAAAAAAAAGCCCCATGAAGACTCTGCTCCACGGGGCTTTATTTGTTCATGTAACGGGTCTCTTTGAGACCTACAAATCTTACTCCTGCCCCCCAAGGGTGTAGGTGGTACAAGATCCGCTGGAGCACTGCCGTTTCTGGATACCCGACTGATTGGCCGGGTTTCCACCAGAGGCTGCTCCCATCTTAAAATTGGTGGTGCTGATCACCCTCTCAAAGCTCTGGGAGCCGCACTTGGGGCACTTCAGCTCCTCTTCGTCGTTGCTGCCCATCACGAGCAGTTCAAAGAACTCTTCACACTTGCTGCATTTAAATTCGTAAATGGGCATCTCTCACTCCCTTTTAAAATCATATGTCACTATTCTGCATATTCCGAACAGCCTTTCTGCAGACCCATCAATCTTTAGCTGTTTTGGCACATTATGGGCATCATGAGGCCTCTGTCAAGGCCAGCATTTCACGGGCGTGCTCCACCGTGGCCTGGGTCAGCTCTACCCCACCCAACATCCGGGCCATTTCTTGGACACGCTCTTCTGGATCCAACGGGGTAATGGACGTGCAGGTCCGCCCTTTGACCACCCGCTTTTCGATGCGGCAATGCTGATGCCCAAATTTGGCGATCTGAGGAAGATGGGTGATGCAAAGCACCTGATGATGAGCCGATATTTCACGAATCTTCATCCCCACCACTTCGGCCACCCCACCACCAATGCCAGAGTCCACCTCGTCAAACACCACCGTGCCCACGGCATCGCCTTCGGCCAGAATGGTTTTTACCGCCAGCACCACGCGCGAAAGCTCGCCTCCCGAGGCTATTTTTGCCAGGGGCTTTTCGGCCTCACCCACGTTGGGAGCGATGTAAAACACCGCCCGATCCATGCCGGTCTCTCCCAACCTCACCCCATCCGGGCCTTCGGCAGCAGCAGATGCGTCGCTGCCCAGAGGAGAGACCGCCACATGAAACCTGGCATTGGGCATCTCCAGATGCTTCAGCTCTTTTTCCACCAGTTTCGAAAGTCGGCCCGCCGCCTTCTTTCTCTTTTCGGAAAGGGTCAGGCAAAGAGAGTAGAGGCGATCTCTGGCTTCAGCAATCTCCTCCTTGAGGTTTCCCATCTCCACATCAAGCCCTTCAAGGGCCTCCAGCTCGGCTTCTATCTCGCGGTGCCGAACAAGAAGCTCTGAAAAATCCGCAGAGGCTCCCACATATTTTCTTTTGAGCTTGTTGAGAAGGTCCAAACGCTCCTCCACCTCCTCCAGGGCTGCACCATCCAAAGAGATCCCCGAGGCATAACTTTCAAGACTTCGTGCCAAATCTTCCACCCGATAGCAGATCTCTTCTGCCTCAGAAAAAAACGAGGTCATGGCCCCGTCGGCTTGCGCCCCTTTTTCAAGCTCCTTTTTCATGGCCACCAACTGCTCATAGATGGCCCCCTCACGGGTGTAAAGCAGGGCCGAGCCTTCGCTCGCCGTGCGCAGCAGACTCTGGGCATTTTTCAGCCTGACCCTCTCTTCCTCCAGAGCGAGGTCTTCCCCCTCATGCATCTGCGCGTCATCCAGCTCGCCTTTTTGAAACCTTAAAAGCTCCTCCTGCTCTTTTTGACGGGCTGCAAGCCGCTCTTTGGATCTAAGCTCTTCCAAAAGCGGAGCAAGGGCTCCATAGGCCCTCTCCACTTTGGCACGAAGGGGCATGAGACCGGCAAAACGGTCAAGAAAAAGCAGATGAAGTTCTTCTTTTAAAAGGGCCTGATGGGCATGCTGCCCCGAGATACTCGCCAAATTTTCGGTGAGCTCAGCCAAAAGCTGCATGGTGGCCAGCCTGCCATTGACATAAACCTTATGGCGATCGGTGGCCGAAATAATACGTCGCACCAGAAGTCCTTCGTCGGGATCATGGCCCAGCTCCTTGAGCTTGTCTGCCACAATGCTGTCAAAGGGTACGGTGAACTGCCCCTCCACTTCGGCGCAGGCCTCTCCGGTACGCACCAGAGAAGACGATGCACGCCCCCCAAGAAGAAGATTCAATGCGTTGATAATTATCGATTTACCCGCTCCGGTTTCACCGCTTAAAACCGTCAGACCGTTCTCAAAAGAGATGGTAAGGTCGTCAATGATGGCAAAATGTCGAATGGAAAGTTCTGTGAGCATGGACGACGCCTTCTCCCCCAAATCAAATGATGATTTAAGCTGCCCGATACCGGGCGCCCATGGTGCGTCGCTCTGTTATGGCACACCCCTTAATTCTTGTAAAGGTTGCCATGTCACCCAAAACAACCTTAACCCGCTGTAAATCAAAAACAAAAAACCAAACAAAAAAGGCAACCCTTTCGCCATCAAAGTTGCCTCACGCGCCACCTTGGTTTATAAATCGCTGCCTTCAATTTTTTACAGGATTTCGCCCGAGAGGCACCTCCAAAGTTACAGAGGTTCCTTTCCCTTTTCGACTATCCACCGACACGACGCCGCCCACCTTCTCCATGGCACGCCGTACAATGTCCATGCCCACGCCGCGCCCCGAAAGCTCTGTCACCTCAGCGGCAGTGGATAACCCCGGCTTAAATATCAAATCCTCGGCCAAGACCCGTTCATTCTCTTGCACCAAACCCAGCTCTCTGCCCTTTTCCAAAACACGCTTGGCGTTGATTCCCGCACCATCATCTTCTATACGCACCACCAAACGCTCTCCTTTGCGGCGGGCCAGGATCACCACCCTGCCTGCAGGACTCTTGCCCTCTGCCACGCGCACAGACTCTGTTTCAATCCCATGGTCCACAGCATTTCGAACCAGATGGGTCATGGCCTCATCCATGTACCGGGAAATGCTTCGTAGTAAAAATCCCTCGTCACCTTCCACATGCACTCGAATCGACTTTCCTGTTTCCTGGGCCACATGTTCCGCCACACTTCCAGCGCGGGCTCCGATCTCTTTCAGGGGAGTACATCCCAAACGAGTGAGAGACCGATTCACCTCATGGCTCAACCGTGCAATCTCTTCTCCGGCCTCTTTGAGTTGCGGGTCTGGAATCGCCTCAGACAAAGCGGCAAGAACCCCCATCGCCCGGCACAACTCACCACTGCGAAGCACGGCTGCCTCCACATCCGCCTCCCAACGCCCCGCAGTATCCTCCATCAAAGGAGGCAGGGATGGGGAGTGCCCTTGAAGCACCCCTTTCACCCAAGCAACCAAAGGGTGAAACTTTTGTGGCAATCGATCTTTCAAACGCGTTAAAAATGCCCCTTCCGCCTCTGTGGGCAAAGCTGCTTCTACCCTCTGCTGGCCTGCTTTTTCCACCTGATCCAAAAGGGCATGATACGAAGCCTCATCTGCCACCTCAGGCTTTCCATCTTTTACCCGGTGAAGCATGCTCCGCAGCTCCAGCACCACACCAGACAAAAGCCCAATCAACGGCTCATCCGGCACAAGAGCCCCTTTGCGAATTCTGTCGAGAACATCCTCGGTGGCATGGGAGAGGGCCTTAACCTTCATCAAACAAAAAAAGGCCGCGCTCCCCTTTACCGAATGGATGGGGTGAAATATATCATGAATCCGCGCCTTGCTTTCCTCAGAGCCTCCAAGCTCTGATACAAGGGGAAGGGCACCATCCAGCCCCTGCAATGCCTCCTCAATAAACGCTTCAAGCAGTTCGGGATCCACCACAGACGGTTCCATGACTCTATCCTTTCAGGTTGGGGGTCAAGCTGAAGCTCTCATCCCCAGCAACGTTTTCATCTTAACCTGCCAACTGCGCAGACTCGCCACGGCAGCAGAAACCGCATCCTCCAACTCGCCCATCTCCTCAATGGGTTTAAAAACGCACGTATCAGCCCCCAACTTCAAGGCCGAAAGAAGGTTATCAATGGTAACATAACCTGTAATGATGATGACATGGACCATGGGATACTCCCGGCGAATGGTTCGAAGAAGATCCAATCCATTCATCACCGGCATCTGAATATCTGAAATCACCACTTCAACCCGTTGCGCGGCCAAAATGTCCAGTGCTTCTTTGCCATTTGAAGCGGAGTCGATCACATCGTACCCAATAAACCGAAAATGCCGTGAAATCATCTTTCGAATATCGGCTTCATCGTCCACCACCAGAATACATGGCAAATTTCTGTCTCGCTTCATGGGACTCCTTTATGATGAGGCAGTCTGAGGATCAATAAGGGGAAACTTTAGAATGAATCGTGCTCCCCCGCTGGCCAAATTTTCCGCTTTCACTTCACCTTTGTGGTCTTTGATAATCCCCAGAGAGATAGAGAGCCCCAGGCCCGTCCCCACGCCCATGGGTTTGGTGGTAAAAAAGGGGGTCCAAATTTTATCCAAAACCTCTTTTGGAATACCGACTCCAGTGTCGGCGACCACCACGGTGCCCCGTGCCTCTTTTTTACGGGTTACCAGTTGAAGGCGTCCTTCTCCAACCTGTTTCATGGAGTGGGCGGCATTGGTAAAAAGATTGACGAATACCTGCTCAAGCTGCTGAACATCCCCTGAGATACAAAAGGGCTCCGAGCAAAAATCCCGTTCCACTGTGATGTTGTGTTTCAATGTGTTTTCACACAAGAGAAGGGCCTGCTCCATGGCGTGGTGAAGGTCCACCTCACCCATCTGAACCTCGGCATGTCCCTGGTAGGCAAAAGACTTCAGGCCCGAAACGATACGGCCAATTCGCTCGGTACCATTGATGATCCCGGCGATAATCCCCGGAACCTCATCACGAATAAAGGCAAGGCGCTCTGCATCGGGATGGTCGTCACCTGCCCCAAGAATGAGACTCTCCAGATAGGGCCAAAACTTCTCGATCATCTGAACGTTGCCGCTGATAAATGTGGTGGGATTGTTGATTTCATGGGCAACCCCTGCACTCATGGTCCCCAGACTCGCCATACGATCAGAGATCACCAGCTGCCGAGCACGCTCCTCGGCCAATTTTTCCATCTCCGTGGCGTAAAGGGCCACCTTCCGCCTCTCTTCCACCAGGCAGCGTTCCAGCCCCACCACCCGCATTCCCGCTTTAATCAAGGCTTGAAGCTCATCCTGATCCGGTGGCTTGCTCAAATAACCATCCACCCCCGCCTTAAACCCCTCCAAAAGATCCTCTTTCTCCGAACGGGAGGTGAGCATAAGAATATAGATATAGGCCGCCTCTTTGCGACTTCGAATGCGACGGCACAACTCAATACCATCCATGCCGGGCATCATCCAATCGGCGATAAGCACTCCGATGCAGGAATCTTCAACCATCGAAAGGGCTTGAGTTCCATCGCTGGCTTCAAGCACATCGAATCCACCTTTTTTCAACCCCGTGCAGATCACCCGTCGGGACAACTTTTCATCATCCACCACCAGAACCTTCACGGCCTGCCTCCTTTATCAGCCGCTGTACGAAGCAATAAACTGCTGAAGCCTGATGCACTCCACCTCAAGAAGCGCAAACACCTTGCTGCGACCGGAATCCTTCCGCTCTCGCCCCATCATTTCGAGGGACTCTGCGGCCTGGGCTGCCGGGCCAGCGGCAAGGTACCTCAAGCTCCCCTTCAGGGCGTGTGCCTGTCTTTCCAGCTCCTCATCGTCACCTGCTTCAATGGCCGTGCCTATGGCTTCAAGCATAGCGGGATACTCCTGGGCAAAGTCCCCAAGACAGTCCTGGATCAAATCTTGATCACCGTCCATGATGTCCATTAACTCGTCAAGGTTGATGGGGGGATCCTTGGATGCTCCATCCATAGCGTCTTTTCCACAAAGGTCGAGGTGGAAGGTCGCAAAACCGCACCTAACGCAGCAGAGTTCCCTGATGTTTTACGAATCTGTCCACACTGTTGTTATGATAGATAAATTCCGGCGGTCTGCAGGATGGAAAAAAAGAAAGGTTGGCGGAAAAAAGGCGTGACGCCGGAAACCGGGTAAGGGTATGGATAAAATATACCAGAGTCCGGCGACCGGCGTCAAAGCAAATCCAGAAAGGATATTAGACGATTGTATCTGTTTTCACATTCGCAAATCAGATATTGATCACTTTGGATGCAACCTGAAGTGTGGTGACGATATCGAGCATGTTGGTGGTCTCTCCCACACGTTTTTCCGACATCAAACCAAAGTGCTCCAGACAGGTACCACAGACCAAAAGGCGAACTCCTTTGGCCTCAAGCGCCACAAGCTCTTCACAAGCAGCGCTTCTATCAGAAGCCAGCTTTACCCCCTCATTGACCATGATAACGGTCCACAGGGCATCCCCCATTTCGGGAAGCGTCTTTAAAAAATTAACCATGAGCTTCTCACCAAGGACAAGGTCCCCGGTTCCCATGGTATTGTGGGTAATCATCACCACGGTGGAGGCAGTTTCAGCTCCCGGCTGAAGCAGAGCCGGGGTGGGCCCCACTTCTACCTCCTCCTCTTTTCGAGAAGCCGAAAGAGTAAAGAGAGGGTTTTGCCCCCCACACTCCACAGAAAAGCCCTGGCTTTGAAGAAAACGGGTCACATTTTCCACTGCCGCCCTGTTGTCCACTCGAACGGTGAGCTCCCTGCAAGGGTTCTCCTCCAGAAAGGTCTTGGTCCGAATGACAGGCTGGGGGCAATTCAGCCCCTTAAAATCAAGAATACTCATGGTCTACGTTTAATCCTTACAACTGTATTGAGATGGCCCCACAAAAACAGTGGCCTTTTGTGAGGTGATAACTATGCGCAGGCCTGCCTCTGGCCGTCCAATTGATTCTTTCGATAAAAAAGTTCTCTTGTATCAAGCCTTTCAATACCGATGCCTGGTGCTGTCTGTTTTTTAATGACAGTGGGAAAACGATGGGTGTATAACCTCACCATTCGAAGGGTTTTATGCCTCGCGTAACGCCCAAGACCGAATTGGGAAGAGGTAACCCAACGCCATAGGCTGCAGAATGGATACAAATATTTTACCAAGCCAGCCCTCTTAAGTGCTTTCATCCCGCAAGGAGAGACCTCATGAGATACCCACGCGGCTTGCTTTTCATCGGACTTCTTGTCATCTGCACGGCTTGTGCAACAACCCCGGCAGCCCCGAAGGCTGTAAGCATCTACGACAACGCAGGTGCCAAAGCCATGACAGCAGGAGACAAACACGCCCTTCATGGCTGCCGAGAAATGGCCCTTAAAGACTACCTTGAGGCTGTGGAGCTTTTTACCCTTTCCGACAACCAAAAAGCCTTGGCAACGGCCTTCAACAATATCGGAACGCTTTATCTAAGAGACCACAAGCCCGACGAAGCGATGCTCTATCTGCAAGAGGCTCAGTTTTTGCACCATCTCACCCATGGAACCCAGGGTGAGATCAGGGCACTCACCAACATGGCAGCGGTTCACATCTTCAATGCCCAATTTCAGCAAGCAGAAGACCGACTGAATGAAGCCGAGACCTTGGCCGCCTCCAAGAAAATGTTCTGGGCACCGACACGACTGGGGCGAATCAACCTCCTTTTGAAAAGGGGGCAATCCCGCAAAGCCCTGGAAATGGCCACCGCCTTGGAAAAGGAGCAGACACCCCATTCGGAAGGACTGGCCATCTCCATCATCTACAGTATGGGGCGAGCCCATCTGGCCCTTGGCGAGTATGCATTGGGGCTGGCCCAGTTTGAAAAGGCTCTAAAGCTCGACACCCAACGCAGCGCGTTTCGACTCATGGCAGACGACATGAAAGAGGCCGCCGCCTGCCTCAACGGATTGAATCGCCATAAAGAGGCTGCCTGGTATTTGTGCCGGGCCCTCAAAATAACGGCTCTCGTGGGAGGGAAAGTCCAACTGGCGGACCTCAACTCTCGGCTGGAATCGCTGCCACAAAAAAACACCAACCAGGCTTCTCCGGTCACCGACTTTTTCATGCATCGATGGACCGATGGCAAAACGTTTGCCGCCCCTTGCGATTAGACAATGAAGCCTGTCCTGTGGCCAAACCCTTTTCGCAATCCAAAGACGTTAACCACATTACCTTAAGGATATTTTAAGCACCCATGGAACCCACTTCGGAAACAAAGGCCCGTGACAACGAGATGGTAAAAACCATCCATTTAAACGGCAAAGAGTACCTTATCATCGGCACCGCCCACGTCTCCCGTGAGAGTGCCGACCTGGTGGACGAGGTCATCCGCCAGGAAGCCCCGGACAC
>JAKSCC010000255.1 GCA_022360815.1 Desulfobacterales bacterium | reverse complement strand
TGATGACGGCAAATGCCGCTGCGCAGTTGGTGGATGCCATGGCCACCTTTGCCTCTGCACATGGGCTGGAGATTGGATCCGCTCAAGATGTGGCGGCAAACAATGAGTTGATGAGTCTGGCGGCTTCTTCCTGGCAGAGCGGGAATGCGTAAGCCTTGAAGGGCGTCACTCTCTTCTCTTTTTGAGATCGTTCAAAGGGGGTACATATGCCCGCGCAAGATCAGATCTATCAACCGGTTTTTTCCAGCTATTTGGGTCGCTCGGTTCTTATCGTCATTCCGGGGGCCCTTATTGATGCGGTGGGAGAAGAGGTGGCCCTTGCAAGGGCTGCCCAAGTCTCCTCGTATCTGGAGCTCTTGGCCAATAGCGATCCCGAAAAATACGATGTGGGGCTGGGTATCGGAATTGTGTCACGGCTTCGAGCCATTTTAAATGGCTCGGCTCCGGCTGAGGTGCGTCCGGAAACCGTAGGGGAGCTGCTCGATAGCTTTGCTATTCCGGGAGCCACCAACCCCGATATTCCGATTCCACCCGAAGTCTCTCTGGTCATCTATCTGGACCCGAAAATGACCAGCATTTCGGCGAGGTCAAGCCTCTACAGAAAGAGCGAGCTTGTGAACACCGGGCGAACCGGTATGGGGTTGATTGCTTTTAACGGAAACACACCGATAGGAGCCCATGGCGAGGTGATCCCTTATCTTCTGGCCGCCCTCTACCGAATCTCCGATGCCGTAAACGGTCACGTGGATACCACCACGCAAAGCCGGGCCTGGCTTTTTTCCGAGTTGGTGGCTCAATCTCTGAATTTTCCCGATATCGACCCCGATGTTCTTAAAGATATCGATTTTATCCACACCGATGCCGTGGACCGTGTGGGCCTTGAGCTGGAGGTGTCGGGGACTCAGTTGACCGCTCTAAACGGAGCAAAGCTCAAGCGGGAGATGATTCTGGGTTACACGGATTCCAACGAATTGGGTGTCCCGGTCTTTAGGTTGAAGCTTGACAACCTGATTCCCCCAAGTGGCTTGGGGTGGGCACCCGAAGGGTTTCACTTTCCCGAACTGGTGGTGGCTCCCCTGACAACCTGGGAGTACGCTTCACCCGAGGTGCATATTGCCAATAAAGTGCTTCTGGCGCAGTTTCAAGATGTCGGAAGTGGCATATCCATGCGGGAGGTTCTTGAGAGATACAACCGGGCCCTTCAAAAAGAGCTGGGTGGGGCCTGGGTGCGCTATGCCTTAAAGCCCAATGAAAGGGCTCCTCTGGATAATATCCTGGTGAAGGTACGACCCAGGACAAAGCCGGTTTACTCCGGTCAGGTCACTCTTTTGATGCCCTACGAGCGGATTGGCACCTATCCTTTTTTCGAAAGCCTCGGTGAGTCCAAACTCAATGCGTACATGGGCCATGTTTTTGTTGCGGCCAAGGCCTTTCTGGCCCGTTTGAAATTGCCCTCGGAAGAGATGACGCCGGAGTTTGAGGCCTTTGCGTTTCAGCTTTTTTTCGATGAGATGCAGAGGAAGGTGGCAGGGGGAGAAAGGGCCACAAAGCTGAGCTACAAGCTTCTCTTCAGATTCAGCCGGGAGGATGTAGTCTACTCCATCCTTTCGGACAATCAGGTGAGGTTTCTGGCCTCCTGGTTTGAAAAGCCGGGAAACAGACTTTTTTTGCAAAGCGTGCTCACTAAGGCGGGGTTGCCATCGAGCCCCGATACCCCAACCTGGGGTCGCGTGGTGAACATTTTAGACGTCACCGCCAAAGAGAGGATTGAGACAGGCCGGGCTCAGCTGGCGGTCGACGCCAAGCAGACCGACGTTTACTCTCCTGTACCCGATGAGAGCGGGCGCCAGGTTCTCCACTCGCATCCCTTTGCCGAATCCCGGCGCCGTTTTGTGGAGAAAAATGGTCGCTACTACGTGGGTGTGGAGTACCGAAGCCGGGACAATCCCATTGTGAAGCTGGCAACGGAGATGCAAGCCTGGATGGAGAGCCGAGGCTTGGAGAACCTTCGGGCTCTTGTGGAGGGCACCTTTGTTCCCGACGCTTATGCCAGGGCAGCCTCCCTTTTTTTTACATCCAGTGAGGCCATTGTGGCCGGTGAAGAGTCCGATGCCCAGGGGTTGAAAGCGAGGGTTTTGGCGCTTATGGAGTCCGTTCCCCAGGTGCCACCCGATCTGGACGACAAAGGGCGCATTGCCCCGGTCAACGAAGGGTGGTGGCGCGCCGTTTACCAGAGCGCTTCAAGGCTTCAGGAGAAGGCGCGTGATGTCGGGGAAGAGGGGTTGGCCCAGCATATCGGCACGGTGGTGGGCCAGGGTTTTCATGTGGACTTGGATGTACCCCTGCCGCGCTCCGGCGCTGTGACATACCGTGGGGGACGCTTTTTCACCTGGCGGGGCGAGGTGAGCGCTTCAGAGCTCGGACTTCCGGAAGGGTGGAGGCCGGGTGACTCGATTCCCGGTTATGAAAAGGTGAGGCTGCGTCACGGGGTGACCCACTACACCTCTCAAGGGGATCCCCTTGGTCTCCCCTTTGATTTCTCCCTGACCTGGAACGGGCTCTCCTGGCCTGTGGAGGCGATGCACGGGCTTCCCCACGCCTCTTCCATGGCTTCTGAGAAAGTTCAGATTTCGGTACCGGTTAAGCAACTGGGAACCTCGCTGGCCCTTACCCTGGAGATCCCTGAAGGGGGCCGCCGGCTTGGAGGCGATGGTGGCACCTTGTTTGGTTACACGGTGGATGAGCTGGACGGGGTTTTGGTGGTGGTGAATGCACTGGACTACCTGGCCCCTGAAGAGGGGGTTGTGGGCGAGCCCATGAAAGACTGGGCTCACTTTCGGCGGGCGTTGGTTGTTTTGAGCCATACCGAATCGGGTCGGGAAATTTTGAACAAGATTGCCGCCCTTCCCAAGTGGAGTGCAGAGCCTTTTCAAGGGGTGACCCTTGCCGGGTATGGGCTGGATGAGGTGTTTGATGGGAGGCGCTGGCGTATGGTGGTTCAGCTGGGCAAAGGGAGCTCTATGCTGAAGCTGCTGCCTACTCCGGGTACGTCAGAGGTATTGCCTGTGTTGAGAGAAGGGATGTCTCGTTACAGGGACAGCCTGACGTTTGCGGCCCTGAGCTTGGGCCGGCATCTGGGAAGTGTTGCCGAAGGACTTGGAACCCGGCCCATTCCCAGTCATGAATCGCCGCCCTACTATCTCGCGAAAGAGAAATTGCGCATTGAAAATCGCATTGCCTTTGAGCTGGGAGCCCCCTTTCGTGCCCGGGTTTCAAGCGCTCAGGTGGAGGTGCTGGTTCCTCTGGATGGCTCGGTGCCTTTGGTTGACGAAGCCTACGACCCCATTTCTCCCGAGAAACTTCGTGAACTCACCTTGATCAATCGATTTGCCGGTGAATTTTTAAAGGTGGCGCAAACGATTGATGCCAATTTGGATGGGTGGCCCTTTGATTACGACGATCCGGGTGGCGGGGTTTACGACCTGATGGAGGAGTTGGAGTCCAAAATCGAGGCCCATGTGGATCAGGCCAAGCTCATAAAGCTCTTGGCTCTGAAACGCCAGATTCAGGAGAAGATTGTCCGCCTGGGATGGATCGAAGCATCGGGGACTTCGGAAAGCTATCGAAGGGGCGTCTCCGAGGTGTTTCCCACGTCTGAAGAGATGACCCAGACGGCCATGGATGGCTATGCCAGCTGGATGGCCCGCATGGAGTCGGTCCTTGGGGATGGCGAGATGACGGCACTCGCCCTCTCTTTTCTCGACCGCGAGCTTCGGGGGCTGAAAGAGGGCTACCGGGACCCCTGGGACATAAAGTTCTTGCTGAAAGATCGACCGGTGGTGATGAAGGACTACCTTCTCTCCAGGCTCATTGAGCTGGGTACGGAGAATCCCGGTAACCCTTACTATGCTGCGATTCTCAATGGGGAAGAAGATGCCGTGGCCGATGCCACGGAGAGGGGCGGGCTTTCGTATCCCGCAAAGCACGCGCTGGTGATGGGTATTGAACGCAACCGTCTGGATCTTTTGAATCATTTTACGGGTGATTTTTCAGAAGCCTTGATCCTCAGCCGAGGAGGTCGGCGCTTCATGCTTGAGAATCGGGCCAGACCTTCAGCTATCTATGTGTCGGAAGACGGATCCGGGGCTCTTTCCCGAGAGGACAGGGGGTATTACGACACCGAGTTTATGTCCGTGGACGAGGGCAGAGCGGGTTTGGATACCCTCTCTCTTGTTGTGAAGGGGTGGGCCGATCAGTTTGGCCAGTCCCCGGAGAAAATTCTCTACGAGTGGACGGCACAGGTGCTGGCCGAAAGAGGCGTCGAGAATATAGATGGGAGTTCTCTTTCGCTTTATGTTGCCGTGGTGAGAGATCCTGATCACGGTGAGGTGGTGGGCCTTGCCATCGGTCAGCTTGATGAAAGAGGGTGGCTTCGAATCGAAGGGCTTCTGTCAAACCCACAATACCATGACCCCAACTCTGGAGGGGGCCATTGGGTGGATGTGGAATCCGAGGCTATGATCTCTTTTGTGCGGGCGGGAGCGGCCCTTTACCCTGATGCCAAGATGGTGTTTGAGGCGAGAAGCGGACGAAGTTACCGCGTGGGGCTGGAAAACTATTTTTTCCCGGCAGCCGAGGCCCCTGAGGAAGATGAGTTTTCGGCGTCCGACGCCGAGACGGCGAGGTCTCTTCAGATGCAGCGGGGTGCAAGCCTTCGTGAGCTGGCCTACGCCATTGATGCCATGATTACGCAACTTGGCCCCGATGGGCTGACGCCTTCACTTTCCAGGCTCTATGGTGAGCTTTTAAAAAAGAACAGCGTCTTTCAGGAGCAGATGGCCTCAGGCCATTCGGCTGAGGGACAGGACCCCGGGGTCTACTATAGGTTTCGTCAGGCCATGACCGATTTTGTGGTGGAACTCTCGGAGTATGTAAGGTCCCACCCCGAGATTCAGGTCACCCACCTGGAAGAGATCCGTCAGCTTTTGGAACAGACGGCCCCTCATCCCGATCCGGTGACTTTGGGGGTACGGTACGCCGACACCTCTGAAGCCCGTCTTATTGTTCAACTGGAGGACGACCCTGTGGTTGAGGAGGCTGCGCGGTCACTCTACGGAAAAAATGCCAGGGAGAGTCAGTGGGTCAGACTGGATTCCGATGGACAGCTGCGCACGGTGGAAGGGCGCAGAGTGGCTTTGGATCAAGGCAGCCGAGTGCTTCTGGTGGGGCATGGAACGGTGGGACGCCTTGCCGGTCTTTCGGCTCAAAATATTATTGATGCACTGATGAGTGGGCAGGTGTTTGAAGGTACTTCTGAGATTCGGCGCATCAGCCTGGTTGCCCCCAGCACCGATGACCCCGATACGCAGGTGGTGGAAGGGCCGCCTGGGGCGTCCTTTGCTCGGGAGCTTTTACGAGGACTGGATAGGGCTGGGGTTCGGGTGGGAAGCATCTCCACTCGAGCGGCTCTGGTGAGCGTGGATCAGGCTGGCAGAAAGTGGATCGGCATTCCAGATGCCAAAGGGAGAGTGGTTTGGTCTCAGAAAAACAGTGCAATCAAGCGCATCGATCAGTGGGGAGAGGACGGCGAGATTGTCACCAGCCACGTGCCTGTAGAGCAGGGCTTGGTGCGTGTGGTCACAGGAGGTACCGCCTACAGGCCCGTATCCGATGCCATGGTGGCCGCATACGGGGATATGCTCTCGCGGGTGAGTGAGGTTACCCTTTCCGATGGAATCACAGGTGCCCATGGAACGGCTGCGGATTTTCTTGAGCTTATGGACGTGCTTATCTTACGGAATCCCGAGTTGGTAGTCCGAGCTCTGGGCGGTGTGGCAGAAAGGGCCGAAGCGGGCATCCTGGATGTGGAAGTGGCCGATGCTGTAGGCGGGGCTCTTGCCAGCATGCGTGAAGAGATTCCGCGTCTTGTGGATTCGGTGCTGGTGGCTTTGGGAGACGACAGTGTGGAGGCCTTGGGACGCTCCATGTCTGAAGAGATGCGTCCTTTTTGGGACCAAAGCCTCTATGGAGATCAAATGGAGGTCGAAACCCTTGTGCAGACCGGTCGGGGTGAAGGGCTTGAGCATCAAGGCGCAAGCTCTGCCGAACGGGCTGCAAGCCGCCTTGTGTGGTTGCAAAAAGGTGTTGTGGTGGATGCCTACGGTTTGCCGGTTGTGGAAGGAACTCCGGGTGACTTAACCGCCTCCGAACGGGTCCGGGTGGTGGCAGAGCTGGGTTCAGACTACTCGGGGCGCATTCGTATTTCGCCTCAGCATGTGGCAGAAGAGCCTGTGGGCGATTTGATAGAGGAAAACCCTGAGCTGGCTCACCTTCCAGATGAGAATTGGGCACCCTTTGTCCCGGAGGAGA